>NZ_RHJR01000008.1:0-48298 GCF_004212325.1 Escherichia sp. E13S3 | reverse complement strand
AAAGAGTCACGGCAGAGAAGAGATCCGTCTTCATATTGTTTGCGATGTCCCTGATGAACTTATTGATTTCACGTTTGAATGGAAAGGGCTGAAGAAATTATGCGTGGCAGTCTCCTTTCGGTCCATAATAGCAGAACAAAAGAAAGAGCCAGAAATGACGGTCAGATATTATATCAGTTCTGCTGATTTAACCGCTGAGAAGTTCGCCACAGCGATCCGAAATCACTGGCACGTGGAGAATAAGCTGCACTGGCGTCTGGACGTGGTAATGAATGAAGACGACTGCAAAATAAGAAGAGGAAATGCAGCAGAATTATTTTCAGGGATACGGCACATTGCTATTAATATTTTGACGAATGATAAGGTATTCAAGGCAGGGTTAAGACGTAAGATGCGAAAAGCAGCCATGGACAGAAACTATCTCGCGTCAGTCCTTGCGGGGAGCGGGCTTTCGTAATCTTGCCCTGGCTTAATAAATCCTTTGAGGAAAAATTCCCGCAGAAAGAATTAAATAATCCAAAGCATGACAGTTACGCAATTAGTGAAAAGTGTCAAGGCAGAGAGGAAATCCGTCTGCATATTGTTTGCGATGTCCCTGATGAACTTATTGATTTCACGTTTGAATGGAAAGGACTGAAAAAATGATGTGTGTAGTCTCCTTTCGGTCAATAATAGCAGAGCTAAAGAATGAGCCAGAAATGACGGTCAGATATTATATCAGTTCTGCTGATTTAACAGCAGAGAAGTTTGCGACAGCGATTCGAAATCACTGGCACGTAGAGAATAAGCTGCACTGGCGGCTGGAAGTGGTAATGAATGAAGACGACGGCAAAATAAGAAGGGGAAATGCAGCAGAATTATTTTCAGGGATAAGGCATATCGCCATTAATATTTTGACGAAAGATAAAGTATTCAAGGCTGGGTTAAGACGTAAGATGAGAAAAGCAGCTATGGACAGAGACTACCTCGCGTCAGTCTTTGCGGGGAGCCGGAGTTCGTAATCTTGCTCTGGTGATACAATGCTGAATAAATAACATTAAAAATTTCAAATTAAATGGTTTAACCCAATATGAACTTTATGAGTATTATTAGAATAATTTTACCTTTCTGTATCTTTTTGAGTATTTTACTTTACTCTGGAAGGGCGGATTGTGTTTTTTTATTTACTATTGAATACACACTTACAAGTGTGGCAATCTTTCTAATAAAGAGAAAGTTTGTAAGCAATGCTTTGTGGGGGATTTATCTATCCATTTTAGGTGTGCAGGCAGCGTCGCTATTTAGTTCAGGACAATATTTGATGCCTCTTGCTTTGTCGAATGCTGCAGAAATTGAATCCCTAGGTATTGGTGAGGTAATTAAAGTTTTTTTTGTTTTTATTTTATTTGTTATAGTTTCATTCCTTACGATGCCTTCAGGTGCTCTAATCGAGCGTATTAAATATTATAAATTTAATCTTCTCTGTATAGTATTATTGCTTGTGTGTTCTTTCATAAGTGCGGGGCCAGTATATGCTTTTTATGAAACGGCAAAATTGTTCTATTTACAGCAAACCTTTGAGCCTAGTAAGAAGATCGGAGATGCAGGGAAATCTTTTTTAAAAAGAAGTGTTTTTATTAACCCTATAGGAAATAACTACAATTTCAAAGGTCGTAATGTTATTGTAATATTTACTGAGGGGGTTTCATCTGAAATTATGGGCAGCTCAAAACCTGGAGCATTTTCAGTTACGCCTAATTTAAATAAGTTATCTACTGAAGCACTAAGCTTTAAAAACTATTATAACCATACAGCTGCAACCTTTCGCGGGTTAAGAGGTCAGTTAACTTCTGGCTATCAATTTCGGGATGGTTTTACTGATACTGGTACTGGTATTGGACAATTATCTAACTCAGAAATTAATAATATTTATCTTCACCGTCAAACCTCATTACCGGATATATTGAAAGAGTATGGTTATAAAAGTTATTTTATAGCATCCACCGAAAAAAACAACCCACTCAACACAATGTTGAAAACACTTAATTTTGATAAAGTTCTTGGTATGGGGGATTTTATTGGTTATCAACGAGACAGAATGACGGATAAGCAAACATTTAATGCACTGCAATATTTTTTACGTTCTCAGGAAAATAAAAAAGAACACTTCTTTATTGGTGTCTATCCATCTGGTACTCATCATGGTCAAGATAGTCCAAATGAAAAATATTTTGATGGTAAGAACCCGCTCTACAATAAATTCTATAACTATGATTTTCAGTTAGGGAAATTTGTTGACTTCTTTAGGCGTAGTTCATTTTATAATAATACATTATTAATAATAACGTCAGATCATTCAACATTTCCTTCGACAGAATATAAAAAAGCATTTAATAGCGATTCTCGTTACTTTGTAGGCGAAATACCATTTCTGGTTATTGGAGGAAATATCACTCCTGAAACTTTGGATGCAGACGGTAAAAATTCATTAAGCTTTGCGCCAACAATATTGCACATGTTAGGGATTCAGTATTCAATGAACTATTTTTTGGGATGTTCTCTTTTTGATAAGGAATGCACATCGCCATTTTCACATCTTTCTGCTATTGGTAGTGACTATTTCATTACAAGCAAAGAAAATCATGTTGAACTAATGCCAAATAATAGTGATAGTGAATTAATAAAACTTGTTGAACGTTTTTATAATATCAGTGGATAAGTAGATGATTGGGTAAGAAATAATCGATCCCCTAATTATGAAAAATATGACTGTAAAATAAGATATAAATTAAGCTATTCTTTATCTTAAATAAGCCGCAACCCCGCGGTGACCACCCCTGACAGGAGTAAACAATGTCAAAGCAACAGATCGGCGTCGTCGGTATGGCAGTGATGGGACGCAACCTCGCGCTCAACATCGAAAGCCGTGGTTATACCGTCTCTATTTTCAACCGCTCCCGTGAAAAGACGGAAGAAGTTATTGCCGAAAATCCAGGCAAGAAACTGGTTCCTTACTATACGGTGAAAGAGTTCGTTGAATCTCTTGAAACGCCTCGTCGCATCCTGTTAATGGTGAAAGCAGGTGCAGGCACGGATGCTGCTATTGATTCCCTGAAACCATATCTCGATAAAGGCGATATCATCATTGATGGTGGTAATACCTTCTTCCAGGACACCATTCGTCGTAACCGCGAGCTTTCTGCAGAAGGCTTTAACTTCATCGGTACGGGGGTTTCCGGTGGTGAAGAGGGCGCGCTGAAAGGACCTTCTATCATGCCTGGTGGGCAGAAAGAAGCCTATGAACTGGTTGCACCTATCCTGACCAAAATCGCCGCCGTGGCTGAAGATGGTGAACCGTGCGTTACCTATATTGGTGCCGATGGCGCAGGTCACTATGTGAAGATGGTTCACAACGGTATTGAATACGGTGATATGCAACTGATTGCTGAAGCCTATTCTCTGCTGAAAGGTGGTCTGAATCTCTCTAACGAAGAACTGGCACAAACCTTTACCGAGTGGAATAACGGTGAACTGAGCAGCTACCTGATCGACATCACTAAAGACATCTTCACCAAGAAAGATGAAGACGGTAATTACCTGGTTGATGTGATCCTGGATGAAGCAGCAAACAAAGGTACGGGTAAATGGACCAGTCAGAGCGCGCTGGATCTAGGCGAACCACTGTCGTTGATTACTGAGTCTGTGTTTGCTCGTTATATCTCTTCCCTGAAAGATCAGCGCGTAGCCGCGTCTAAAGTACTGTCGGGTCCACAAGCGCAGCCAGCAGGCGACAAAGCAGAGTTCATCGAAAAAGTTCGCCGTGCGCTTTATCTGGGTAAGATTGTTTCTTACGCGCAGGGCTTCTCGCAGTTACGTGCGGCGTCTGAAGAGTACAACTGGGATCTGAATTATGGTGAAATTGCGAAGATCTTCCGTGCCGGTTGTATCATTCGCGCTCAGTTCCTGCAGAAAATCACGGATGCTTACGCCGAAAATCCGAAGATTGCTAACCTGCTGTTAGCCCCGTACTTTAAGAAAATTGCCGACGATTACCAGCAAGCTCTGCGTGATGTTGTTGCTTATGCGGTGCAGAACGGTATTCCAGTACCTACCTTCTCTGCAGCGGTTGCTTATTATGACAGCTATCGTGCCGCAGTACTGCCTGCAAACTTGATCCAGGCACAGCGTGACTATTTCGGTGCGCATACCTATAAGCGCATTGATAAAGAAGGTGTATTCCACACGGAATGGCTGGATTAATCTGATTTAATCAGTATTAAACTAAGGCCCGGCATTTATCGCCGGGCTTTTTTTTGCTATCAATCTTATTGATTTAAATTCATTGCTTAATACTAACTTAATAAATAGCAGCTATTCTTATAAAGAAAATCTGAAATGTTTTTCGTTTCGTTGACCAGACATCATCGTGGCGTTAAAACTTTTAACTCTTATCAGGATGCTAAAACATCATGATTCATAGTTAAGTTAATTCTGAGAGCATGAAATGAAAATCACCATTTCCGGAACCGGTTATGTTGGCCTGTCTAATGGGCTATTAATCGCACAAAATCATAACGTTGTAGCATTAGATATTTTACCATCTCGCGTTGCAATGCTAAATGATCGGATATCTCCTATTGTTGATAAAGAAATTCAGCAATTTTTGCAATCAGACAAAATACGTTTTAATGCCACGTTAGATAAAAAAGAAGCCTACCGGAATGCTGATTATGTAATCATCGCAACCCCGACCGACTATGATCCTAAAACCAATTATTTCAATACATCCAGCGTAGAATCAGTAATTAAAGATGTTACAGAAATAAACCCTCATGCAGTAATGATTATTAAGTCCACGGTTCCGGTAGGTTTTACGGCCGCGATGCAAAAAAAATTCAAGACAGAGAACATCATCTTCTCCCCTGAATTCCTCCGAGAAGGCAAAGCCCTTTACGATAACCTTCATCCTTCCCGTATTGTGATAGGCGAACGTTCTGAACGTGCACAGCGGTTTGCCGCGTTATTACAGGAAGGGGCAGTTAAGCAAAATATCCCGACTCTGTTTACTGATTCAACAGAAGCAGAGGCCATTAAACTTTTTGCCAATACTTACCTTGCAATGCGCGTGGCGTACTTTAACGAGCTGGACAGTTATGCAGAAAGCCTTGGATTGAACACCCGTCAAATCATTGAAGGTGTTTGTCTTGATCCTCGTATCGGCAATCATTACAACAATCCATCATTTGGTTACGGTGGTTACTGTTTGCCGAAAGATACCAAGCAGCTTCTGGCAAATTACCAGTCTGTGCCAAATAACATCATTTCTGCCATCGTTGAAGCTAACCGTACCCGCAAAGACTTTATTGCCGATGCTATCTTGTCGCGTAAACCAAAAGTCGTAGGGATATATCGCCTAATTATGAAGAGCGGTTCAGATAACTTTCGTGCGTCTTCCATTCAGGGGATCATGAAGCGTATCAAAGCTAAGGGGGTAGAAGTGATTATCTATGAACCGGTAATGAAGGAAGAAATGTTTTTCAATTCACGTCTGGAAAGTGATCTCGCGACTTTTAAGCAACAGGCTGATGTCATTATCTCTAATCGAATGTCAGAAGAGCTTAAAGATGCAGCAGACAAGGTCTACACCCGCGATCTTTTCGGTAGCGACTAACTATCTGTAATCAGATGATTTTTGGCGGTAGTTGGTATCTATGTTCATGTAACAATTCATTATATTTATTGTTTATCCTATGGCATTCATACGGATTATCGCTAAACTATGGCGACCTGAAATTTTCCGTCTGTTAGGGTAATGATGAAAGTTGAAAATAATAATATTTCTGGGCACAACAATGACCCGGAACAGATTGATTTAATTGATTTACTGATGCAACTGTGGCGTGGGAAGATGACCATTATCGCCACAATCATTGTGGCTATCGTGTTGGCTATTGGATACCTGGCAGTAGCGAAAGAGCAATGGACATCAACAGCCATTGTCACTCAGCCCGATGTGGGGCAAATTGCCGGCTATAACAACGCCATGAATGTAATTTATGGCCAAGCTGCGCCAAAAGTAGCTGATTTACAGGAGGCGTTGATTGGTCGCTTCAGTTCCGCTTTCTCTGCATTAGCGGAAACGCTGGATAATCAGGAAGAACGCGAAAAACTGACTATCGAGCCCGCTGTTAAAAACCAGCCGTTACCGTTAGCTGTTTCTTATGTCGGGCACACTGCGGCGGATGCACAGAAAAAGCTGGCTGAATACATTCAACAAGTTGATGACCGAGTGAATGAAGAGCTGGAGAAAGACCTGAAGGATAATATCGCTTTGGGTATGAAAACCTTGCAGGACTCCCTGAAAACTCAGGAAGTGGTGGCTCAGGAGCAAAAAACGCTGCGTATCCGCCAGATTCAGGAAGCGTTGCAGTATGCGAATCAGGCGCAGGTAACAAAGCCGCAGATTCAGCAGACTGGTGAAAATATTACTCAGGATACGTTGCTTTTGTTAGGTAGCGAAGCGCTGGAGTCGATGATAAAGCATGAAGCGACCCGTCCGCTGGTTTTCTCGCCTGGTTACTATCAGACTCGTCAAAACCTGCTGGATATCGAAAGTCTGAAGGTTGATGATCTTGATATTCATGCCTACCGTTACGTTATGAAACCCACACTGCCAATTCGTCGCGATAGCCCGAAAAAGGCCATCACACTGATTCTGGCTGTACTGCTGGGCGGCATGGTTGGCGCGGGAATTGTGCTGGGGCGTAATGCTCTGCGTAATTACAACGCGAAGTAATCTTTTCGGTTTTAAAGAAAATGGGCAGGGTGGTGACACCTTGCCCGTTTTTTTGCCGGATGCGACAACAACATCACATCCGGTCAGCCTGCAACTCACTGATGCCGTTTACGCAGGTTCTCAATCACCGTCGTTAAATCCAGGTCCTGATCCTGCAACAGTACCAGCAGGTGATACATCAAATCCGATGCCTCGTTGGTCAGTTCAAAGCGGTCATTTACCGTCGCGGCCAGTGCGGTTTCCACGCCTTCTTCGCCCACTTTCTGCGCAATGCGTTTGGTGCCGCTGGCATACAGTTTGGCTGTGTAAGAGGTTTCCGGGTCGGCAGATTTACGTTCGGCGAGCAGTTGTTCCAGTTGATAAAGGAACAGCCACTGGTGAGCGGTGTCGCCGAAGCAGCTGCTGGTGCCTTTGTGGCAGGTGGGGCCGATGGGATTCGCCAGCACCAGTAACGTGTCGTTGTCGCAGTCCGGGGCAATACTCACCACATTGAGAAAATTGCCCGACGTTTCGCCTTTGGTCCATAGTCGCTGTTTAGTGCGCGAGAAGAAGGTGACTTTGCCGCTTTCGATGGTTTTGTCTAAGGCTTCCGGGTTCATATAGCCCAGCATTAACACTTCGCCAGATACCGCGTGTTGCACAATCACCGGCATCAGTCCGTCGGTTTTTTCCCAGTCCAGTTCGCGGCGTTGTTGTTCTGTTAACATATCCTGATCTCCACGCCCTGTGTTGCCAGGTACGCTTTTAATTCACCAATATTGATTATTTGTTTGTGGAATACCGAAGCTGCCAGCGCGCCGTCAACGTCGGCATCGCGGAAGGCTTCAAGGAAGTGCTCCATAGTGCCCGCGCCGCCGGAGGCAATCAGCGGAACGTGGCAGACTTCACGCACTTTTCTCAGTTGTTCGAGGTCGTAACCGTTACGCACGCCGTCCTGATTCATCATGTTGAGGACGATTTCTCCGGCACCGCGTTTTTGCACTTCCTCTACCCAGTCGAGTGTTTCCCACTGAGTGACGCGGGTGCGGCTTTCATCGCCGGTATATTGATTCACATGATATTTACCGGTTTCGGCGTCGTACCAGGTATCAATGCCGACCACAATACACTGCACGCCAAAGCGATCTGCCAGGCGAGTAATTAATGTTGGGTCTGCCAGCGCAGGGGAGTTGATGGAAATTTTATCCGCGCCAAAGGAAAGAATTTTGGCGGCGTCATCCAGCGATTTAATCCCACCCGCCACGCAGAACGGAATGTCGATTACTTCCGCCACGCGAGATACCCAGCTTTTATCTACTACACGGCCATCGCTGGAAGCGGTGATATCGTAGAACACCAGTTCGTCTGCACCTTCTTCGGCGTAGCGTTTTGCCAGCGGCACGATATCGCCAATGATTTCATGGTTACGAAACTGTACGCCTTTCACCACCTGACCATCACGAACGTCGAGACATGGGATTATGCGTTTTGCCAGCATGCGATGGCCTCCTTCACGGTGAATTTACCTTCCAGTAATGCCCGACCAACTATTACGCCGCGTACGCCAGTACCACGCAGGGCAGCGACATCATCAATGTCGCCAATGCCGCCGGAGGATTGAAATGCCACCTGCGGATATCTGGCGCAGACTTCCTCATATAAAGAGACGTTAGAACCTGCCAGCGTGCCGTCGCGCGAGATATCGGTACACAGCACATGTTTCAGGCCGACGGGCAGATAGGTTTCCACCAGTTGTTCCAGCGAAACGCCCGAGTTCTCTTGCCAGCCGCTAACCGCCACCTGCTTGTTGCCTTGCTCGTCAATGCGTACATCCAGCGCCAGCACTAACGCATCCGCACCGAAGCGTTCAAACCAGCCTTTCACCATTTCTGGTGATTTCACTGCGGTGGAGCCGACCACCACGCGCGCAACGCCTGCTTCCAGTAACGTCGCCACATCTTCTTTGCTACGCACGCCGCCACCAACCTGCACAGGGACGTTAACGCCTGCGACCAGCGTTTTAATCAGAGAAATTTGTCGTTTAGCCGGATCTTTTGCCCCGGTCAGATCCACCAGGTGCAGCACTTCGGCACCCTGCGCGGCGTAATCCTGTAAGCGCGGCAGCGGGTCGTTACCGTAATCGCGCTGTTTGCCGTAATCACCCTGATGGAGACGCACCACAGTGCCGTCGATTAAATCTAATGCCGGAATAATCATCACATCTCCAGGAAGTTTTTCAGCAGCTTAGCGCCAGCGGCACCAGAACGCTCCGGGTGGAACTGCACGCCGTAGAAGTTATCTTTTTGTACCGCCGCGGTGAACGGTTCGCCGTAATTACACTGGGCGATGGTCCACGGATTGACCGGCATTGCGTAACTGTGAACAAAGTAAAAGTACGCGCCGTCTTCAATCCCCTGAAACAGGCGGTTGCCTGCCTGCGGGTAAACGCGGTTCCAGCCCATATGCGGCAGGGGCAGACCAAAGTCGGTCATTTTCGGCACGTCTTCGTCGATGATGCCCAGCAAGTCGACGCCGTTGCTCTCTTCGCTGCGCCGCCCCAGCAGCTGCATCCCTAAGCAGATGCCCAGCACCGGTTGGGTACAGGCTTTGATGAGTTCAAACAGCTCGCGTTCACGCACCTGATCCATCGCTGCTTGCGCAGTGCCAACGCCGGGCAAAAACAGTTTATCGGCCAGCAACACCACGTCCGGGTCACGGCTGACTTTTGGTTCATAACCGTGGCGCGCAATGGCTGATTTCACCGAGTTCAGGTTGGCGCAGCCGGTATCAAGGATCACCACGTTCATTACAGCACTCCTTTCGACGAGGGCAGGGTGTCGCCTTCCACGCGGATGGCCTGGCGCAGGGTGCGACCAAAGGCTTTGAACAGGCTCTCTACACGGTGGTGATCGTTTTTACCTTTGGTTTTCAGGTGCAGGGTCACGCCCATGGTGTAAGAGAGCGAACGGAAAAAGTGCTCGATCATTTCGGTGCTGAGATCGCCTACGCGCTGGTAGGTAAATTCAGCTTTATATTCCAGGTGCGGGCGACCAGAGATATCCAGCGCGCAGCGGGCAAGGCATTCGTCCATCGGCAGCACAAAACCAAAGCGGCAAATACCGCGTTTGTCGCCGAGGGCAATTTTTAACGCTTCGCCCAGCGCCAGGCCGGTATCTTCGACGGTGTGGTGATCGTCGATATAGAGATCGCCTTTGACGTTGATTTCCATGCGGAAACCGCCGTGGGTGGCAATCTGGTCCAGCATGTGATCAAAGAAGCCAACGCCAGTGTTAATTTTGCTGCCGCCTTCGCGATCCAGCCACACCTGAACGTCAATCTGCGTCTCTTTGGTGTTACGTACTACGTGAGCGTAACGGTCGCGTTTAGTGAGCTGCTCGCCAATCATCGGCCAGTTCAGGGTTTCGCGGTCGTAGCGTAAACCATTAATGCCCATGTTTTCCGCCAGTTGAATATCGGTCGCGCGATCACCAATCACATAACTGTTAGCGCGATCCATCGCTTGCTCAGCCAGATAACGCTCCACCAGTTTTACTTTCGGCTTACGGCAGTCGCACTCATCTGCGGGCAGGTGCGGGCAAATCAGCACTTCATCAAACTGCACGCCTTGCGAGGTGAAGATCTGCATCATTAAATTGTGCGGGCCATCGAATTCCGCCTGCGGGAAACTTTGTGTTCCAAGACCATCCTGATTGGTGATCATCACCAGTTTGTAGCCCGCTTTTTGCAGCTTCAGCAGCTCCGGGATCACACCCGGTTCAAAGGCGAGTTTGTCAAAACGGTCCACCTGAAAATCACTCGGCGGTTCGCTAATCAGGGTTCCATCGCGATCGATAAAAAGATACTTCTGACTCATTAAACTTGCTCCGCACGTAAGGCGTCAATGACGCGCTGGCTTTCTTCTCGGGTTCCGACGGTAATTCGCAGGCAGCCGCTTAAAGAGGGTTGTTTATTCTGATCACGTAAGATAATGCCCTGATCCCACAAAGATTTAAATACTGCGCTGGAGGCTTTAAAGCGCGCCAGAATGTAGTTGGTTTCAGAGTCAAAAACCTGCTCCACGCAGGGGATCTCTTTCAGTACGGCAATCAGGTATTCACGTTCAGCAATAATTTGCGCCACCCGTTCACGCATGGCGACGATCCCCTGCGGGCTTAACGCCTGGGCCGCAATGTCGGCAACCGGCGTCGAGAGCGGGTAGGGGGCGATCACTTTCATTAGCAGGTTGATGACTTCTTCGTTTGCCAGCGTAAAACCGCAACGAAGGCCCGCCAGAGCAAAAGCTTTTGACAGTGTGCGCAAAATAGCCAGGTGCGGATATTCCGCCAGCCAGCCAGCCAGCGATGCCTGCGGGCAAAACTCGATATAGGCTTCATCGGCAACCACAATGGCTTTACCGCGCGTTAACTCCAGCAGCGTGCGAAAATCCTGCGGATTGATCAGTTGCCCGGTCGGGTTGTTGGGGCTGCAAACATAGACCACTTTTACGCCATCCAGCTTGTCGGAAATGCCCTGCAAGTCCAGTTGCCAGTTGTCCAGCGTTGGCACTGTGCGGCACTCGACGCCAATGGTTTCGGCGCTGACGCTGTACATGCCGTACGTTGGCGGGCAGTAGAGGATGGCGTCTTTACCTGGTTCGCAAAAGGCGCGGATCAGCAGTTCAATACCTTCGTCCGCGCCACGGCTGACCAGCACCTGCTCCGGCTTCACGCCTGCATACTGCGCGTAATTTTCAATCACCGTTTTCGGCTGGCATTCCGGGTAGCGGTTGAGCGTTTGCTGAGTAAGCTGAAACTCCACGGCTGTGGGGTATTCGTTGGCGTTCAGCCAGACATCGCCGTTACCGCCCAGACGACGCGCCGATTGATACGGCGTCAGGTTGCGGACGTTTTCACGCACTAAATCGGTAATAGTCACGGTGCTCATGCTTGCTCCTTAAGGGCGTTAACACGCAAAGTAACGGCATTTTTGTGGGCGGTCAGGCGCTCGGCGGCGGCCAGTGTTTCAATGGTCGAAGCCAGCGCGGAGAAACCTTCTTTCGACAGTTCTTGCACGGTCATGCGCTTCTGGAAATCCGCCAGCCCGAGGCTGGAACTGGTGGCGGTGTAACCGTAAGTCGGCAGTACATGATTGGTGCCGGAGGCGTAATCACCTGCCGATTCCGGTGACCAGTCACCAAGAAATACCGAACCGGCACTGGTGATGCCATCGACCAGTTCGCGGGCGTTGCGGGTCTGAATGATCAGGTGCTCCGGGCCGTACTGGTTAGAGATCTCTACGCACTGCGCTAAATCGTTGGTCACGATCAGGCGGCTGGCGCTCAGTGCCTGACGTGCGGTTTCAGCTCTCGGCAGTTCTGCCAGCTGGCGTTCGACAGCTTCGGCAACGCGACGCGCCATATCAGCATCGGGCGTCAGTAAAATCACCTGTGAGTCCGGGCCGTGTTCAGCCTGGGAGAGCAAATCAGATGCCACGAAATCCGGCGTAGCGCCGCTGTCGGCAATGACCAGCACTTCCGACGGGCCTGCGGGCATATCGATCGCCGCACCGTCCAGACGCTGGCTTACCTGACGTTTTGCTTCGGTGACAAAGGCGTTGCCAGGCCCGAAGATTTTGTCCACTTTCGGCACAGATTCAGTACCAAACGCCAGTGCGGCAATGGCCTGTGCGCCGCCGACGTTAAACACGTCCTTTACGCCACACAGCTGCGCCGCGTAAAGGATCTCATCGGCAATCGGCGGCGGTGAGCACAGCACCACTTTTTTACAGCCCGCAATACGCGCCGGAGTCGCCAGCATTAATACCGTTGAGAAGAGCGGGGCGGAGCCGCCAGGAATATACAAACCAACCGAAGCCACCGGGCGCGTGACCTGCTGGCAACGCACGCCTGGCTGCGTTTCTACATCTACCGGCGGCAGTTTTTGCGCAGTGTGGAAGGTTTCAATGTTCTTTACTGCCACCGCCATCGCCTGTTTTAGCTCGTCGCTCAGGCGTTCGCTGGCGGCGGCGATCTCCTCAGCAGACACCTTCAGCGCGGTAACCGTGGTTTTATCAAACTTCGCGCTGTATTCCCGCAGGGCCTCATCGCCGCGTGCTTTCACGTTATCGAGAATATCGTTAACGGTGCGGGTAATGCTTTCAGAAGCGGAGATCGCCGGGCGCATTAACAGCTGGCGTTGTTGCTCCGCAGTACAGCTATTCCAGTCAATGATTGTGTTAAAGCTCATGGCGATCACTCCATCATCTTCTCAATCGGCAGGACCAGGATTGAACTGGCACCCAGCGCTTTCAGTTTTTCCATCGTTTCCCAGAACAGGGTTTCGCTGCTGACCATGTGCATCGCTACGCGCTGTTGATCACCTGCCAGCGGCAGAATAGTTGGGCGTTCGGCACCTGGCAGCAGGGCGATGACGTCATCCAGGCGCTCGGTCGGTGCGTGCATCATGATGTATTTTGATTCGCGCGCCTGGATCACGCCCTGAATACGGGTCAGCAGTTTGTCGATCAGCTGCTGTTTGGATTCTTCCATTTCGCCATCGCGCTGGATCAGGCAGGCTTTCGAGCGGTAGATAACTTCGACTTCGCGCAGGCCGTTAGCTTCCAGCGTGGCACCGGTGGAAACCAGATCGCAAATCGCATCCGCCAGTCCGGCGCGCGGGGCGACTTCGACAGAACCATTCAGTAAGCAGGATTTAAAAGAGATGCCTTTCTGGTCGAGATAACGCTTGAGCAGGTGAGGATAAGAGGTGGCGATACGTTTACCGTTTAAGGAGAGCGGGCCGTCCCAGGCTTCATCAACTGGCGTTGCCAGCGAAAGGCGACAACCGCCGAAATCGAGACGACGCAGGGTAAAATAACGCGGATCTTCACCCTGGGCGCGGCGGTTAAGCAGTTCTTCTTCCAGCACGTTTTCGCCGATAATCCCAAGATCTACCACGCCGTCCATTACCAGACCGGGAATGTCGTCGTCACGCACGCGCAGAATATCAATCGGCATGTTTTCAGCCATTGCGATCAGGCGCTGAGTGTGAAGATTAATTTTTATGCCACAGCGCGCCAGCAATTCGCGTGAGTCATCACTTAAACGTCCGGATTTCTGCATAGCTATGCGTAAACGAGTGTTGTCTGTCATTTTCTTTTTCCTCTTTATACCTGTCTGAACCGTTATCAACCGCGCAATAAAAAAGCCCCCGGAAGGTGATCTTCCGGGGGCTTTCTCATGCGTTCATGCACCACTGGAAGATCTGAATGTCTTCCAGCACACATCGCCTGAAAGACTAGTCAGGGTGATGGTGATGATGGTGGTGTTTAAATTGAACGCGTGTCATAAAAGTCTCTGTGAATGTTTATTCAACTGATGTCTTTTAACCTAAACCACTTTCACGTTAGAAAGCAAGGGCTTTTTTATATATTTTGTGGCGAGGGATTTGTTTAATGAATGAGCGGGGAAAGGAGGAGGGCTAAGAGTGAGTACTTTAAAAAAGTAATCGTGAAAACATGTCTTTAAAACCCTCAAGAACATTGTGTTCTGTAACTAAAGCGGGCTTTGTTCATGCCGGATGCGGCGTGAACGCCTTATCCGGCCAACAAATGTTGCGTAAATTCAATATATTGATGTTTTTGTAGGCCTGATAAGCGGAGCGCATCAGACAATTGTATAATTCTATATTTGCTAACAGTTTCGATTCATTCATAGAATGAATTGTCAGTTTTGATACGCTGGCGTAGCCTTATAGATCTAAGGTGTATCAGGAGAAAACGGATGAAAAAGGTCGCAATTGTCGGGTTAGGGTGGTTAGGCATGCCGCTGGCGATGTCACTTTCAGCGAGAGGCTGGCAAGTCACCGGGAGTAAAACTACACAAGATGGTGTAGAAGCGGCCCAAATGAGTGGCATTGATAGCTATCTGCTTCGCATGGAGCCCGATTTAGTTTGCGACTCTGACGATCTGGATGCCCTGATGGATGCCGATGCGCTGGTGATTACGCTTCCGGCACGCCGCAGCGGCCCCGGCGATGAGTTCTATTTACAAGCAGTGCAGGAGCTGGTGGATAGCGCGCTGGCTCATCGTATTCCCCGCATTATTTTTACCAGCTCAACGTCTGTCTATGGCGACGCACAAGGCACGGTGAAAGAAACCACCCCGCGTAATCCGCTGACCAACAGTGGACGAGTATTAAAAGAACTCGAAGACTGGCTGCATAACTTACCTGGTACTTCGGTTGATATTTTGCGTCTTGCGGGGCTGGTCGGGCCAGGGCGTCATCCCGGACGCTTCTTTGCCGGAAAAACCGCGCCTGATGGTGAACATGGTGTGAATTTAGTTCACCTGGAAGATGTTATTGGCGCTATCACTCTGTTGTTACAGGCACCTAAAGGCGGACACATCTATAATATATGTGCGCCAGCTCACCCTGCGCGCAATGTTTTCTATCCGCAGATGGCCCGTTTACTGGGGCTGGAGCCTCCGCAGTTCAGAAATAGTCTGGACAGCGGCAAAGGTAAAATTATTGATGGGAGTCGGATCTGTAATGAACTGGGATTTGAATACCAGTATCCCGATCCGCTGGTAATGCCGCTGGAGTAAACCATCACGCCAGCAGGACGCCGCATACACTGCAAGGGGGCGTGTATGAAACCACTGCTGGATGTGTTGATGATCCTCGATGCCTTAGAAAAAGAGGGCAGTTTTGCGGCGGCGTCGGCCAAACTCTATAAGACGCCGTCCGCTCTGAGTTACACCGTTCACAAGCTGGAAAGCGACCTTAATATTCAATTGCTTGATCGTAGCGGTCACCGCGCTAAATTCACCCGCACCGGAAAAATGTTATTAGAGAAGGGGCGGGAAGTTCTTCACACTGTCCATGAGCTGGAAAAACAAGCGATCAAACTCCATGAAGGCTGGGAAAATGAACTGGTGATTGGTGTTGATGATACCTTTCCCTTTTCACTGCTTGCGCCACTTATTGAAGCCTTTTATCAACATCACAACGTCACGCGTCTGAAGTTTGTCAATGGCGTTCTCGGCGGTTCCTGGGATGCCCTGACTCAGGGGCGAGCAGATATTATTGTTGGCGCGATGCATGAACCGCCATCTTCCAGCGAATATGGTTTCTCGCGGTTGGGCGATCTGGAGCAAGTTTTCGCGATTGCTCCTCATCATCCGCTAGCTCTGGAAGAGGAACCGCTAAATCGCCGTATCATTAAACGCTATCGGGCGATTATCGTGGGTGATACTGCGCAGGCTGGCGCATCTACGGCATCACAACTTCTCGACGAACAAGAGGCCATTACCGTATTTGATTTTAAAACCAAACTGGAATTACAAATCAGCGGTCTTGGTTGCGGTTATTTACCGCGCTATCTGGCGCAACGTTTTCTCGATAGTGGTGCGTTAATTGAGAAGAAAGTGGTTGCGCAATCCCTCTTTGAACCCGTATGGATTGGATGGAATGAACAAACCGCAGGGCTTGCCAGTGCGTGGTGGCGTGATGAGATTTTAGCAAATAGTGCTATTGCTGGTGTTTATGCAAAATATGATGACGGAAAATCAGCCATTTAAATAAAAAATTATATGACAAGCCTCTCATTCTCTTGTCATTTACCCCCCATTTAGGCACAATGCGCCGCTGTCAAAAAATGACTAAAAACCGACGTTTCATCCGCGTCGGTTATTTTTTGCTTCAAACCAATCATTCATACCAAGAGGCCGGGCTTCGTACCGGATAGATATTTACTAAAAATCGACAGTTGTTGTCGCTGAGGAATCCAAAAAAATGGGGCAATTTTTTGCTTACGCGACGGTTATCACCGTAAAGGAGAATGACCATGTCGCATAACGTTACTCCAAACACCTCTCGCGTGGAATTGCGTAAAACGCTTACGTTAGTTCCGGTTGTAATGATGGGTCTTGCCTATATGCAGCCGATGACGCTGTTTGATACTTTTGGTATCGTTTCAGGCCTCACGGATGGTCATGTGCCGACAGCCTATGCGTTCGCATTGATTGCGATCCTGTTTACGGCTCTGAGCTACGGGAAGCTGGTTCGCCGCTATCCTTCTGCTGGCTCTGCATACACTTACGCCCAGAAATCCATTAGCCCGACGGTTGGCTTTATGGTGGGTTGGTCTTCTCTGCTCGACTATCTGTTCGCGCCGATGATCAACATTCTGCTGGCGAAAATCTATTTTGAAGCTCTGGTGCCTTCTATCCCATCGTGGATGTTTGTGGTGGCGCTGGTGGCCTTTATGACCGCCTTTAACCTGCGTAGTCTGAAATCCGTAGCGAACTTCAACACCGTAATCGTGGTGTTGCAGGTAGTGCTGATCGCGGTGATTCTGGGCATGGTTGTTTATGGCGTATTTGAAGGTGAAGGCGCTGGTACGCTGGCGAGCACGCGTCCGTTCTGGTCCGGTGATGCGCATGTCATCCCGATGATTACCGGTGCGACAATCCTGTGCTTCTCCTTTACCGGCTTTGACGGCATCAGCAACTTGTCGGAAGAAACCAAAGATGCAGAGCGCGTGATCCCACGTGCGATTTTCCTGACCGCGCTGATTGGCGGCATGATCTTCATCTTTGCAACTTACTTCCTGCAACTGTACTTCCCGGATATCTCTCGCTTTAAAGATCCGGATGCATCACAGCCTGAAATCATGCTGTACGTTGCGGGCAAAGCGTTCCAGGTTGGCGCGCTGATCTTCTCCACCATTACCGTACTGGCGTCCGGTATGGCGGCGCACGCAGGCGTAGCGCGTCTGATGTACGTAATGGGTCGTGACGGCGTGTTCCCGAAAAGCTTCTTCGGTTATGTACACCCGAAATGGCGTACTCCGGCGATGAACATTATCCTGGTTGGCGCGATTGCTCTGCTGGCAATCAACTTTGACCTTGTAATGGCAACGGCGCTGATTAACTTTGGTGCGCTGGTGGCGTTCACCTTCGTTAACCTGTCGGTTATCTCTCAGTTCTGGATCCGTGAGAAGCGTAACAAGACGCTGAAAGATCACTTCCAGTATCTGTTCCTGCCGATGTGTGGTGCGCTGACTGTAGGTGCGCTGTGGGTTAACCTGGAAGAAAGCTCAATGGTTCTGGGGCTGATCTGGGCGGCTATCGGTCTGATTTACCTGGCTTGCGTGACTAAGAGTTTCCGCAACCCGGTTCCGCAGTACGAAGACGTTGCATAATCTTTAAAGCCGGATGACATAATCATCCGGTAAATCTAAAAAAGCCGGAGTTTATCGCTCCGGTTTTTTTATTTCAGACGATCTCTTCCGCGTACTGCCAAAGCGCTTTTAACAGCGCTACTTTCTCTTTGTCATCGGCATATTGTTGTGCCAGCATCTGCAATTCATCAGCATAACCTTGCAAAAATTCTGCGGTGAAGACCTGACGGCGGTGCTCCAGCCAGCGTTGCTGCTCGGCGTAATCCAGCGTCCCGGGGAAGTTACGCGCCCGATAATTGAACAACAGTTTCTCAATACGTTTATCGACAAAGGTGATATCCAGTGCCGGTAAATTACGCGGCTCGGTTTCCAGGACAATTTTCATTGCTGCGCGATCGGCGTCACTGAAAAAGCCATTATAGAGCTGTGCATCGACGTTATCTGAAGGTGTAAATGGTTCGGCTTCAGCAAATATCGCCACTACTTTTTCGCGGACTTGCGGGTTATCACGCAGAATTTTCAGGTTATCGAGACAATGCTGACGATTAATTCCTAACCTGTCGGCATCTTCCGGGCGTAGCGTATTCGCCTGTGCCAGCACCGGGCATTTATTGATATGCACCAGCTTAACCGGGACTGCGGCGTTATCGCCCAGATCGGCCTTTGCGGTGTACAGACGCTCGCGCAGCGTGTCGCTGTCCAGCTCCAGGAGTGGCGAGATATCTCCCGCCAAATCCACCATAATCACGGCATTGCGATTTTCAGGATGCCACGCCAGTGGCGCCACCCAGCTGGTATTGCCGCGCCATGCGCCAAACATACCGGAAACATGTACCAGCGGTTTCATCTGCGGCACATCAATCAACGCCGTCAGTTTGTGCTTATTACGATGGGTAAAGAGATAATCAAACAGGCGTGGTTGACGTGTTTTCACCAACTTCGCCATCGCAATAGTGGCGTACACATCGGCCATCGCATCGTGGGCGTTGCTATGTTCAATACCATTAGCTTTGGTTAAATGTTCAAGTCGAAAGCTCGGTAAACCATCTTCATTTTCAGGCCAGTTAATCCCCTCCGGGCGCAGGGCATAACAGGCACGCATCACGTCAAGCAGATCCCAGCGAGAGTTATCATGCTGCCAACTCCAGGCATAGGGATCGTAGAAATTACGATAAAAGATATTGCGCGTAACTTCGTCGTCAAAACGCACATTGTTGTAACCAAGAATACAGGTCTTCGGTATGGTAAAAAGCGAGTGAATACGGGCGGCAAAGGCAGCTTCGTTTTCCCCTTTTGCACGCGCTTCCTGTGGCGTGATTCCGGTGATTAACACCGCCCCTGGCTGGGGTAAATAATCGTCCGCAGGCTTACAGTAAAAGACTTCAGGTTCGCCGATAATATTGAATTCGCTATCAGTGCGAATGGCGGCAAACTGCGCAGGGCGATCTAACGCGGGGTGCGTGCCAAAGGTTTCGTAATCATGAAACAAAAAGGTAGATTGTTGCTTACCGTCATTCATCGTTAGGTTAAATCCGTTATTTCTGTTGTATGCCAGAGTATCAAATATCACCGTGCTAATCAGCTTTAGAGCGATATTTTGGCTGCGTGTGGAAACAGATAATGTCAGATTAAAATGAGATAAATGTCACATTTTCTTGCACTTTATTCCAGCCAGTTCATCAGGATTTCCGTAAAAAGAACAGCTATTGGAAACACCTGAGGATTTGCTGTTGAAACGCCGTCTTATTATTGCTGCTTCTTTGTTCGTTTTTAATTTATCGTCTGGTTTTGCGGCGGAAAATATTCCCTTTTCACCCCAACCTCCGGAGATTCATGCGGGATCATGGGTTTTGATGGATTACACAACCGGACAGATCCTCACGGCGGGTAATGAGCACCAACAACGTAACCCTGCCAGCCTGACTAAGCTAATGACGGGCTATGCCGTCGATCGCGCTATCGATAGCCATCGCATAACACCAGACGATATTGTCACTGTGGGACGCGATGCGTGGGCGAAAGATAATCCTGTTTTTGTCGGCTCTTCACTGATGTTTTTGAAAGAGGGCGATCGTGTTTCGGTACGTGATTTAAGCCGTGGATTAATTGTGGATTCCGGCAATGACGCCTGTGTGGCGCTTGCGGATTATATTGCCGGGGGGCAACGGCAGTTCGTCACAATGATGAACAATTACGCTGAAAAGTTGCATTTACAGGATACCCATTTTGAAACGGTTCACGGTCTGGATGCGCCGGGCCAGCATAGCTCAGCCTATGATTTAGCTGTGCTTTCTCGCGCCATCATCCACGGCGAACCTGAGTTTTACCATATGTACAGCGAAAAAAGCCTTACCTGGAACGGCATCACCCAGCAAAACCGAAACGGGCTATTGTGGGATAAAACCATGAACGTTGACGGCCTGAAAACCGGGCATACATCCGGGGCCGGGTTTAATCTCATTGCTTCGGCGGTGGATGGGCAACGCCGTCTCATTGCAGTGGTAATGGGGGCCGACAGCGCAAAAGCTCGCGAAGAAGAGGCTAGAAAATTACTGCGTTGGGGGCAGCAAAACTTTACTACGGTGCAAATTTTGCACCGTGGGAAAAAGGTCGGTACGGAACGCATCTGGTATGGTGATAAAGAAAACATCGCACTGGGAACGGAACAAGAGTTCTGGATGGTGCTGCCGAAAGCGGAAATCCCAAATATCAAAGCAAAATATACCCTTGATGGTAAAGAACTAACTGCGCCAATTGCTGCTCACAAGCGGGTAGGGGAAATTGAGCTGTACGACCGCGATAAATTGGTTGCGCATTGGCCATTGGTTACCCTGGAGTCTGTCGATGAAGGCGGTATGTTTTCCAGATTGAGCGATTATTTCCACCATAAATCCTGACCTTTATTTAGCGCCGACTGGCAGGAGTGCGAGTCTGCTCGCATAATCAACACTCATTCCTTGTGGTATTTACATTGCAAAATACACTGTACAAAAAAACAGTGTATGTGGAGGCGTCATGAACTACGAGATTAAGCAGGAAGATAAACGTACCGTTGCAGGTTTCCATCTCGTTGGCCCGTGGGAACAAACGGTGAAGAAAGGTTTTGAGCAGTTGATGATGTGGGTAGACAACAAAAAAGTTGTGCCTAAGGAATGGATCGCCGTCTATTACGATAACCCAGATGAAACACCTGCCGAAAAGTTACGTTGTGACACGGTGGTTTCCCTGGAGAACAACTTCACTCTACCGGAAAACAGTGAAGGCGTGATCCTGACGGAAATCTCCGGTGGGCAATATGCGGTTGCCGTTGCTCGCGTAGAAGGCGATGATTTTTCTACGCCATGGTATCAGTTTTTTAATACTCTCTTGCAAGACAGTGCTTATCAGATGTCACCTAAGCCCTGTTTCGAAGTTTATCTTAATAACGGAGCGGAAGACGGCTATTGGGATATTGAAATGTATGTCGCAGTGCAGCCGAAAATGGGTTAATGCTGGTGCAACAACAGGGTGTTAACCTGATTGCTTCGCTGTTTTTCGTCATGTAAAAGGGTAAAATTGGCCTTCAGACTTCTGATAATCCCTTCGGGAATGTTCCTGATTACTTGTTGTAAGTCGGCTGGACACCTGGTTTAGTGTCTGGCCGCAGTAATCGTTCTGAGTTAACTTTATCCTTATTTAACGGAGTTCCAGCGTGCGAGCTGATAAGTGCCTTAGTCCGTTTGAAATTCGTGTGTACCGTCATTACCGTATCGTGCATGGTACTCGCGTCGCGCTAGCATTCCTGCTGACTTTTCTCATCATTCGCCTGTTTACCATCCCGGAAAGCACCTGGCCGCTGGTCACTATGGTAGTGATCATGGGGCCTATCTCGTTTTGGGGTAACGTCGTCCCTCGCGCCTTTGAACGTATTGGCGGTACGGTGTTGGGGTCGATTTTAGGTCTTATCGCTCTGCAACTGGAGTTAATCTCTTTACCGTTGATGTTAATCTGGTGTGCAGCAGCCATGTTCCTTTGCGGCTGGTTGGCACTGGGCAAGAAACCTTATCAAGGCTTATTGATTGGTGTGACGCTGGCGATTGTTGTTGGTTCCCCGACAGGTGAAATTGATACGGCATTATGGCGAAGCGGCGATGTGATCCTCGGCTCTTTACTGGCAATGTTGTTTACCGGTATCTGGCCACAACGGGCGTTCATCCACTGGCGCATTCAACTGGCGAAAAGTCTGACCGAATATAATCGGGTCTATCAATCAGCATTCTCACCAAACTTACTCGAACGCCCACGTCTGGAAAGCCATCTACAAAAACTCCTGACCGATGCCGTGAAAATGCGTGGGCTGATTGCACCCGCCAGCAAAGAAACCCGTATTCCAAAATCGATATATGAAGGTATCCAGACGATTAACCGTAATCTGGTTTGTATGCTGGAGCTGCAAATCAATGCTTACTGGGCCACGAGGCCCAGTCATTTCGTGCTACTGAATGCGCAAAAACTGCGCGACACACAGCAAATGATGCAGCAAATAGTGCTGACTCTTGTTCATGCCCTGTACGAAGGTAATCCACAGCCGGTTTTTGCTAATACAGAAAAACTGAACGATGCTGTGGAAGAGTTGCGCCAGTTGCTCGCTAATCATCATGATCTGAAAGTCGTTGAGACGCCGATTTATGGCTATGTATGGCTAAACATGGAAACGGCGCATCAACTGGAGTTGCTGTCAAATCTGATTTGTCGGGCTTTGCGCAAATAAATTCCGACCTTCAGAATCAAATTGTTGCTGCTTCGATTCAGCAAGGATAAAGGGTATGATAGTGAATAGGGATAAAAGCATTGTCATCTGCGGCAGCTATGAGTAATGTTGGCCCTAACGAATAGCGGTTGCTTAAACGAATCCGACTCTCACATTATCAGGGGTATAAAAATGGAAACTACCAAGCCTTCATTCCAGGACGTGCTGGAATTTGTTCGTCTGTTCCGCCGTAAGAACAAACTGCAACGTGAAATCCAGGACGTTGAGAAAAAGATCCGTGACAACCAGAAACGTGTCCTGCTGCTCGACAACCTGAGCGACTACATCAAACCTGGTATGAGCGTTGAAGCAATTCAGGGCATCATCGCCAGCATGAAAGGCGACTATGAAGATCGTGTTGATGATTACATCATCAAAAATGCTGAGCTCTCCAAAGAACGCCGCGATATCTCCAAAAAGCTGAAAGCTATGGGCGAAATGAAAAACGGCGAAGCGAAGTAATTTCTACTTTATTCAATGAGGATTGCCGGGCAATCCTCATTGTTCATTGATTCTTTTCTCCGTGTCGTAAGTCATCATTCCCATCTCATAACATATTGAAATTTCTGGCTTAACGACTGCCTTCTTCTGTATGCAACAAGGCAAGAAGTTCTGCAACCCCGATGTTATTTACCGCACTGGTCACTAACACCTTTCGTGCTCCAGCTTCCCGTAGCCAGCATTTCACCAAAGATATCTGTTCTTCACTGGCTAAATCCACTTTGGTGACTACCCCAATGACCGGGCGATTCATTGACGTGGTAAAGCCTGGCGAAAAAGGTGACCACGGTGCGTCCGCATTAAGCACCAGCGCGATAATGTCTGCTTCACAGGCGCTGACCAGCAGCGCACTGTAAAGACTGCGGTTTTCGAGGTATTCCCCGGGAGTGTCAATGGTGGCCGGTGACCAGACGATGGCCTGCGTTTTCTGATACTGAATGTCTTCCCCGCGCAGGCATTGCGTGAGTGACGTTTTTCCGCACTGGCTGGGTCCGATGAGCATCATACGTTGCATCGAGTCAGGTCCGGGTAATGGGGCAGGCGGTAAAGCGCATCATTTCGCCCAGCGTTCGGGTAACCTGGCTAAGTGCATATTCGATAGCAGAAACATCGCCAGTCAGAACTACCGCGCCGGTAAAACGATCAAGAAAACCAATCTCTACAGCGCCTGACTTTGTGGCGATATCGCACGCGATGATAGATGCTTCGCTGGGGGTAATCGTCAGAATGCCAATAGCGGAAACGGTGTCCGGTAAGCCTAATTTTTTAAACAGATCCTTTCCAGGATTTGCAATAACATGTGCCAGCGTGACCTGTTTACCGGGGACATATTCCTGAATCATTCGTTCAGTCGTGTGCTGAGGTGACATTATCCCTCCACCATCTGACGCCACATGGCTTCATGCGGACGGGCAATTACTGAGCGATAGACCAACAAACCTTTTTCCCTCGCTCGCTCGCTGGCGACAGATACCGCGTTATTAACATCAGAAATATCGCCTGCCACTACCATGTAGCATTTACCGCCAATACCAAAGGCCATATGTACCCGTACGAGCGTGACGTTTGCCGCTTTCACTGCACAATCGGCAGCGTCAATGCAGGCCGCTACACTCCAGGTTTCGACTACACCGACAGCCCGTCGCTGGTCAACATGGTTCAGACCGCTGATTGCGGGCAGGATAGTGGGATGAATATTAGGAAGGACCAGACTGTCGACCAGCATTTCACCTGCAAGGGAAGCGCCGCTGTTGATGGCCTGCTGTACTGCACCGACATCGCCGCCGAGCATCAGCAGAAATTTACCGGGGCAAAGCGTTTTGCTGACCAGTAATTCAACGTTGGCGCTTTTCAGCATGGCATCGCCGGTTTCCATCCCTTTCGCGATACTACTAAGTTCTAAAATACCTACCGCTTTTGACATGGTTAACCTCTCACAAGCGTAATCGCGTTTTCTGTCACATCGCTGACCATGCCATCAATACTGGCATGAACAGGGGCACCTAATGTGCCGTGTGGAATTTGCCCCACGCATTGCCCACGAACGACGCAATCGCCTTTTTGTACACATGGAATTGCGCTGGCACCGATGTGCTGGCGTAACAATAACGTCACTTTTTCGGGTTGTGGTACGTGTTCAGACAATGGCGCGTCCTGATACCACGGGGTTAAGCCCAATCTGGTTACCAGCCGTTTTACTGGAATCAGCCGATAATTTGCCATGGCATCCTCAGGATTTAAGGCACCTTCGTAGCGGAGATTTTTGGCGCGTAATTCCTGCTTAAGCAGGCGGTTTATGCGCATGGGTGAAATACCTACCGGGCAGGCAACGCTGGCGCAGACGTTGCACTCCGAACAGGTGAGCGCTGTCAGTAACAGTTGCGGCGTAGCGAGCTGTTGGTAGTTAACCGCACGTACTAACAAATGCGGTGACAGTTCGTGACCGATTAAATGACGTGGGCAGAGATCGGTGCATAAGCGGCATTGTTCACAAACGGTTTTCGCGACGGCAAGTACGCTGCGGTCATCCTGCATTCGACGTTGGATCAGTGAATGAGAGTTGGGTAAAACCAGCAAGCCGCCAGTGGTTTTGCTGACTGGCGTATCGAGCGATGTGATCAAACTCCCCATCATCGGACCGCCATTGATAAAACCAGGATTATCTACCGTTGCGCCTCCCGCCAGCGCCAGTACTTCGCGTAAAGACATCCCTATGGGAACGGTCACCGTTACGGGTTTAGCAACTGCACCATTAACGGTTAGCGTGCGGCGCGTTACCGGATACTGCTGCTCAACGGCTCTGGCAATATTCAGCACAGTCTGGACGTTATTGACGACTACGCCGACGCTAACGGGTAACGCAGCGGGTGGAACGCGGCGACCAGTTGCCATCCAGATGGTCAGCACTTCGTCTCCTGCGGGGTAAACGTCGGGCAAAATATGCAGGCGGATATCAGGTGGTAACAGTGGCGTGAGTGCGTTTATTGCCAGTTGATACTTTTCTTTCAGCGCGATGATTCCGCTACTGGCCCCGGTGGCTTTCATCGCGTAGTGAACGCCGCGAAGCAGGCGACTGGCTTGCTGCGCCATTAACTGCTGGTCCACTTTCAGCATCGGTTCGCATTCCGCCGCATTCACCAGGAACGTATCAACACGTGCTTGTAGCTTGATATGTGTCGGAAAGCCAGCCCCACCAGCACCTACGACGCCTGCTGCTTGTACTCGCTCGCGGATCGTCTGACCGTCGCAGGAGGTTAACTCGACGTTCATAACAACTCCTCAAGCAGTTCTGCAATAGCATTGGCATCAGCCACACGTGGATTGGTACGCAATGTTGCATCCGCCAGCGCCGCCTGAACCATATCGGGAATACGTGATGACCATTCTGCTCTTTTTTCTTTCAGAGCATTGGCGAGAGTCGGTATTGAACACGCTTTTTTGAGCTGTTCAATATGTTGAATGAGTGCATTCAGGCTTGCGGTGTCATTGGCATTGTCCGGGCATAAATGACACGTTTTAGCCAGCCGGGCGTAGCGTTTGACGGCGCGAGGATCGCCAGCATTAAAACGAATAACTGACGTCAGCAGGAGCGCATTCGCCAGACCGTGGGGCAAATGAAACTGCCCACCGAGTTGATGGGCAATCGCATGATTTAATCCCAGTCCGGCCTGACTAAAGGCAATTCCTGCAAGTGTAGAGGCATTATGCATTTTACCGCGGGTGGCAAGACAATCGCCTTTCTTCACTGCAGTGGGCAGGTAACGAAAAACAATTTGCATGGATTTTTCGACCATTGCATCTGTGAAGTCACTGGCGCGGGGAGAAACATAGGCTTCAAGCGCATGGGTTAAAACATCCATTCCGGTATTGGCCGTTATCGCGGGTGGCACACTGACGACCAGCGAGGGGTCGAGGACTGCGATATCCGGATAAAGTGCATCATCGAAAAGGGGATATTTAATTCCCTTCTCAGGATCGCTGATGACACAGGCGCTGGTCACTTCTGAACCAGTGCCGCTGGTGGTGGGGATGGCTACGCAGGTTTCAATTTCGATAGCACACTGGCGACTAAACCAGACAATCGCTTTTGCGGCATCCAGTGCAGAGCCGCCGCCAAAACCGATAACCACATCCGGGCGTAAAGTTTGCATCTGAGTGATGCCTTTTACCACTGTCTGGATAGTTGGATCGGGCGTTATTTCGCTAAAAATACTGAGGCGATTGCTGTCGGGTAGCGCCAGGCGCAAGGTATCAATCAACGGCGATCGCGCCAGAAAGGTGTCGCAAATAATCCAGATGTGCTTATTCGTGAAACGGTTAAGTACTTTGAGACTTCCCGGTCCGCTGTATAAACGCGTCTGCAGTGAAAAAGTATTCATTTCCGTTTCTCTAGCGAATGGAAAAGCCGCTGGTTAACACACAGCGTCGTGAGCGGGCAAAAGTCCGGGCTGACGTTGTCCCTTCTCCGGTCGGTGTAGCAATGGTGAAGGTCGTAAAGCCTTCGCCGCCGACGCCAATACCCGCCCAGGAAGGACCGTTTTTGACAAAGATTGAAGTTTGCATAACGCGCGCGGCAAGGTTGAGCCGTGAGATGTTCTGCGAGTGCATGATTGCGGTGTGATGCAAACTGTCTTCTACATTCAGCGCAAGTGTGAGAGCGCTATCAAAATCGTTGACCTTCACAATGGGTAGCATTGGCATGAGTTGTTCGCTGGTAACCCAGCTATCATGGGCGTCAACAACAGCAATCAGCAAGCGGGGCGCTTTTGCTGGCAAAGGGAGGCCTGCGGCTTCCAGCAAGGCTGATGGACTTTTGCCGACCAGTTTTTTGTTGGCCACGCCGTCTGGCAGGCAAACAGCACGCAATTTTTCAGTTTGTTCATGGTTAAGAAGAAGGGCGCCAAAACTTTGCATCTGCTGAATCAAATAATCTGCCACTGAGGTCACGACGATTAGGCTTTTTTCAGCGATACACGGCAGGTTGTAATCAAACGAGGCTCCGTTAATGATGTCTTCGGCAGCTTTCACAATATCTGCCGTTTCATCGACGATGCAGGGGGGATTACCCGCACCGGCACCAATCACTTTCTTGCCACTTTTCATTCCCATGGCGACGATACCCGGACCGCCGGTAATCGCCAGAACGCTGATTTTAGGGTGCACCATCATCTGTTCGGTTGCGGCAAAGGTCGGTTCAGATACAGTAACGATCAGGTTATGAATGCCACTACAGCGAAACGCGATGTCTTCGATTATGGCGATCAATTTCAGCGAGACGTTTTGGGCTCCCGGGTGTGGACTGAAGTAGACGCTATTACCAGCTGCCAGCATGCTGATGCTGTTGTTAATGATGGTTTCCGTGGGATTGGTACTTGGCGTGACCGAGCCAATAACTCCAAACGGGGAGTATTCAAACAAAACCATGCCACCATCACCGGTCAGTGCGGTGGTGGTTAAATCTTCAATTCCTGGTGTGTTATCGAGTGCCGCTTTGTTTTTTAAGTACTTATCTTCTTTATTTCCCATTCCCGTTTCGTTAGCGCTCTCTTCCGCCAGTTCTGTAAGACGGGGCGTTAATTCTTCGCGAATGGCGCTGATAATGGCGCTGCGAGTCTTAAGCGGACATTGTTGAAAACGCAAAAAGGCCTGGTGTGCAGCGCCGATAGCTTCATCGACAGTCTGGAAAATACCGTTTTTTTGCGTTTGTGATGTCGTGGGGACTAGCTGCTCGCGCAGAATATTGCGGATCAGTGTTTCTAATTCAGAGTTATTCATTGGTTTTCTCCCACGTTAATTGCCGTCATTGCGCTTTGGGCAATATCCATGTCTTGTTCAACGCTACCACCACTAATCCCAAGCCCTCCAAGCAATATTCCGTCACGCCAGAGGGGGAAGCCGCCACCAAAAGTGACGACTTTGCCTTGCATATGGCTTTCTAGCCCGTAAAGTGGCGCCCCCGGTTGCACGGTATCCGTAAGCTTGTGTGTTGCCGTTTTCATCGCCACGGCGGTCCAGGCTTTTTTCGGTGCCAGTTCACTGCTAACCAGCAGTGCATCAGGCATCCGCCAGGTAACACTTTCTGTTCCGTTGGCATCGACAATGCTGATAACAACGGGAATATGCAGTTCATCCGCACGCATTGCCGCGCTACGAATGAGCTGATGAAGATCCTGAAAAGTGAGCGACATCGTGCGTTCCTTCAATGCTGAAGTGTGGTTGGCTTCGTGATAACGTTTTGTGATTTCCTGAATCATCAGGTTCTGATGAGCAACGTTGTCTTCCACGCGGGCGAGGGCATACAGGCAATCGGAAAGTCGGTTGATATAGTGCAATAAAACATGGCGGACGCTGGATTCCGTTGTCAGTTCAACCAGGCGTCTTTCAGCCCGCCGGGCTACCGTGCGCGCGAAATGCATGCGGCTCGCGGCTTCACAACGTCCAGGCAGAATGAAGCAGTGAACTGGAGGAACAGCGCTCATTGCGCTATCGATCGCTTTTTCAAGTGCGGCAATTTCTTCCGTACTGATGTAACGCTGCTGCGCTGATGGCTGTTCGCTTTCACTGGCGAGCTCGGCGCTAAACCAAAATATCTGTTGCTGAATGGCTTCCAGTAATATGCGATGGCTTTCGATGGCGGTGGCGCAATAACACAGACTGAGTGTCGCGTTCAGTTCATCCAGTGTGCCGTAGGCTTCGACGCGTAGATGAGTTTTACTCACGCGTTGTCCGGTAAATAGAGACGTACTTCCTGAATCACCTGTGCGGGTATAAATCGCCAACTTTCAACTCCTTAGCGCGAAATCGTATCTACAATGCCGACCACTGCCAGGTCGATGGCTTCGTTGGGGCCGCTAAAAACATGTCTGGCGCTGGATCCACAGCTGAGGAGTACCAACTCACCGACGCCTGCACCGACTGAATCAACGGCAACTTCGTCACCGGTTAATGGCGTGAGAGGCAGTTCGCCGTCAGCACTGACCCGGCGAACCAGCAGCAGTTTTTTCCCAACCAGAGAAGGTGATTTTTGCGTGGATACCACCGCGCCAGTGACTCGAGCCAGATGCATGGGTTACTCCTGCCTGATTAACTGAATGTTTCGGGTCATTGCCGCTTCACGCGCAAGTGCGGTCACACAGCATTTCCGTTGCAACACCACTATCCCTGCGCATAACTGCACTACGTCGGCATAACTTAAAAGTTGACCACGATGAAGGTAGATCGGTTGTCCTTGTTCGTCGCACCAGGTTAGCGGTAGATGGGCGAGATGCTTCAATTTGATGGCGTTCAGGAAATGACTCTGCAACGACAATTGAATGTGTATTCCCCAGGCTAACGCCTCGTGAATGTGGATTACCGCTCGATCTGACGTTTCGTTCTCCGCAAGTTGTCGCAGCAACGGTAAATCGACGAATCGAATTTGTAACGAAGCATACTGATGAACTATCTCGTTAACGCTGGCTTCTCGCAGTTGCGAAACCGTCAGCGCGAGTGTTTTCCCCGCACGTTGTTTCAGGCGAAAAATCACTTCTTCAACAATGTGTTGCATCAGTTTGTTATTCATGGCACCGACACCAGCGTGGCAAAAACGTCAGGATTATCAGCGCCTGCGGCGTTGGCCTCGTCGGTATCAATATGCATTTCAAGGCGCATATCTGGTGAGACGCGAACAGCAACGTTATCGAATATCAGTCGTCGTTCATCACCTTCAATGGCGACCGCCACTTTATCGCCATGTGTAACGCCATAAATCAGGGCATCAAGCGAAGACATATGAATGTGCCGTTGTGCGACAATAACGCCAGAAGCGATTTCCAGCTCTGCAAACGGGCTTATCAGACGAATCCCCGGTGTGCCGCTGAGATCGCCAGACATACGTAGCGGGGCGGTGATCCCTAATGTTCTGGCGTCAGTCCGGGAAATCTCCACCTGGCTTGAGTTACGTAGTGGCCCTAACAAGCGAACGTTGTGTAATTTGCCTTTTGGTCCCACCAGCGTAACAACCTGTTCAGCAGCGAATTGACCAGGTTGCAGTAATGACTTTTTCTCGCTAATCGGTTGTTCAGGAAAAAGGCGCACATAATCCGCCGTTGAAAGATGAATATGGCGACTGGAAACGCCCAGAGGGATAGGGCGCTCGCGCATTTCATCCAGAACCTGGCTAACAGTCTCCTGCAAGGTTTGTTTATCCATTGCTACTCCCCTCGCTTATCAGAGTGCAGACAAAGTGAACGTGGCTCACCTTTTTGCCGTTGACACGCGGGATCAAGACACAAATTACAGCTGATAATCTCTGGGGGGGCGACTGTTGCTGGCGTTTCGCTTACTGCCACCGTCATATTCATTGCTTCTGTTGGGCGGGGCAGTATTCCCTCACCCGGGCGGGCAATCACTTTGTGTGCGACGAGGCCATTTCGCTGTTCGGCGAAACTGGCACCCGTCGCGATCGCCGCATTAACCGAGGCGACGTCACCGGTGATTTTAATGAGCGTCCAGCCTGAGCCATTGGTCTTCTCAAGGCCAACCAGCGTGATGGACGCGGCTTTTGCCATAGCATCTGCGCAACTGATGGCGAGTGCCAGACCACTGACTTCAAGTAATCCCAGTGATTGCTTCACGCTGTGCTCCTTAGCGAATGGGGTTATGCAGATTTAGGTAAAATGGCCTCAACATCGCTGTGTGGCCGCGGGATGACATGGCAGGATTTCACTTCGCCAACGGCGCTGGCGGCGGCGCTTCCTGCATCAACGGCGGCTTTTACTGCGCCAACATCGCCACGGACCATCACCGTAATCAGACCCGAACCAATCTTTTCATAGCCAACCAGTTGCACGTTGGCGGATTTAACCATGGCATCTGCGGCTTCAATTGCGCCAACTAACCCTTTTGTTTCAACCAGTCCTAGTGCGTTGTTCATACAGCGTTTCTCCTGTGGATTATGAGTGGCATTCCCTGAAGGGAATGCCTTTTACCAGGCGGGCAGCGTTATTGCCGATGCTGCGCCGGGCATGGTTATCTTGTTGATACATCAGCGTAAACAGTGGCGCTGATGCCGGTAGGTTTTTGTAATGCACAATCAGCTTTTCCTGGTCGCAGGCTATGCCAACCAACAGGGGGGACTGACGAGCAGCCTGCCAGGCGCTATCGATGACTTCACCTGACGGAATATGTTGAATGCGAAAGGGGATACCTTCCTCTTCAATGCCAAGAAGCACCTCATTCCATGTACTGATACAGTCACCTATTTCCGTAACGACAATAGCGGGCGTATGTTCTTTACTTTCCATGAGCCAACTCCCTGTGCCAGGAAATCAGTAGCCCGGTAGCTACCGCATTGCGCGGGCCTTCACTACCACGGATATTCCCCCGTCCGGCGACCAATCGATAATGCGCCAATGCATCGGTGACTAACTGCGGTACTTCGAAATCCAGCGAAGAACCGCCCACCAGAACGACGAACGGAATATCGCGAATATTTCCGGCTGGACTTACCTGACGTAGCGCGCGCAGGGCATTGGTTACGAAGACGCGCTCTTTCGCACTGCGGCGAACAGCACGTACTTTTTCCAGTGTTAAATCGCCGGGAATAGGCACCAGTTCGTCAGGTTTCACCACACAAACGCGGGCAAATACATGAGGGGACAGCAGAGTAGGGAAGAACTGAACGCTGCCGTCTTCATGGCGTAAATGGAACAGGCTTTCTACTTTTGCCAACGGGTATTTTTTGATTTCTTCTGCCAGATAACGATCATTTAAGCCCAGTTCCCTGGCAATAATCATCGTCACCATGTCGCCCGCTCCCGCAAGGTGAGTAGCTATCATTTCCCCTTTCTGATTGATGATGGAGGCATCGGTAGAACCTGCGCCTAAGTCCAGAATTGCCAGAGGGCGTGTGGTTCCAGGGGTAGTCAAGGCTCCCTGAATTGCAGCTTCTGCTTCAGCGCCTCCGACCTGAACATCAACATGCAGTTTTTGCTTAATTTCACTGGCGATCATCGCCATTTGCAGTCGGTCGGATTTCACCATTGAAGCGATACCCACAGCCTGTTCCAGTGAAAATTCACCAGCCAGCCCACCGGTTACGCTGACGGGAACAGAGGTATCTATCGCCAGTAAATCCTGAATAAAAATTTCGTGGCTGGGTTTATTGGTCAGTTCCGCCATAGTCTGGCGAACATGTTCCAGCATACCGCCGATGTTGGTGCCCGGTTCTCCCGTTACGTTTTCCAGTTTTGAGCACTCGCCGACCGCTTTCATAATGGCATCGGCACCAGCAGCAACATCAACTCGTATTGTACGTCCGGCAGAAAGCAGCTCGATGTTTCCGGCGGGTATCGAACGGGCTTTAACGTCGCCAGAAGGTGTTTTCACCACTACTGCAGAACGGTTACCTATGAGTGCTCGTGCAACAGGAACGATATTTTTAGTCTCTTCAGCATTGAGGGCGAAAACAGTGGCAATCCCATACGGATTAGACAGGGTTTCGATAACCTTCCCGGGAACGGCGACTTCAATCGCGGCCAGCATGCCGAGCGGAATACGATCGATGTAGAGGACTTCATCAACAATGGGTAAAGGGATTTCCAGGCGGTTACTGACCAGCACGCCATCATCACGTTGCAGAATAACGCCAGTCAGTTGATATCCGGCACGCACGGAGGCGTTTATCATGGTCGCGATATCGGCAAAATCAAATGCCGATGACACGACCAGAATGTACGGTGTATCCGCCGGGCGTGTTAACAACTCTTGTGGAGTGATGGTGAGCCCCACGCCCAGTCCCACTCCGCCCGGAGTTTTTGGGTTGTGACCAATCATGGTTGATTCGGTAATGATGGTTTCCGTAATGGTTTCCATCGCCACATCGCCAATGACAGGAGTTGCTTCGTTGATACGAATAAGCGAAATATCGCTGACATTGATGCCGACTTTTTTCGTTGCCTGTGCGAGCGCCTCCTGAATACCATGGACGTTACGCAACGTACCTTTGATTCCGGTGGTTTCCGCAAGGGCGCTGCTCACGAACGACAATTCTCCAGACGTACTGAGCGTCGCCAGTGCAACTTCTGTGGTTGAATTGCCGATATCAATGCCTGCTATATATCGCATAGTTCGTCCTTAATCGTCGCCTTTCAGTTTCTTACGCTCGACATAGAGTTCGGCGGCTTCGCGGACAAATGCAGCGCAAATTTTGGCCTGATAACGACGTTCAAGATCGTCAGCAATGGCAATGAGTTCTTGCTTTGTCGAACGATAAGGGCGTAACGCATTGTAGATTTCGAGGATGCGATCGTCCGGCACTGAGGTAAGCTCGGCAGCGCGTTCAAAATTCATCGCCAGGCGATCACGACCCGCATCTCTGGCAATCGCGGCCTGAATACGCAATGTTTCAGGGGTTATACGCATATCCTGGGCGGTGACTTTATCGCTGAGGACATTCTCCAGAGTGAAATCGTCGAGCGTTTTATTGGTCGCCGTTTTAACCCATTCTGGATGTTTATTTGCCAGTGGATAATCCGTCACTTTGGCGCTCTGTATTGACGCGTTGGGTGCCGCAGAAACAGGAGCTGCATCCTGTAGACTGTTCATGCGGTTCAACACGTCCCTGACCATCGACTCAATTGCATCGGTATTCATGAAGGTTTCCTTTGTTAAAACGTCACGCGCAGTTCTTGCGGTTTTTTGCCAGTGACCACGTACTTCGTCTCTTTGATATGTAAAATGGCTGATTTGGCCTGGTATTTAGGCCGCGCCATTTGATCGTTGAGGGTCGGAACTGGTTGTGGAGACTCACGCTTCGCATAACGCGCGGCGTTTTTGCCAATCTGGCGATAAGTTTCCAGCGTCAACAAAGGCGCTTGCGGGAAAAGTTCCAGGTTAGACAAAGGGGGAAGCCCCTGTTGGTGGATAACCGTTGTGCCTTTCGACTGAATACCAATAGCAATGCCGGAACCACTAAGGCGATCGCCTTCGACCGCCACGAATGCGACATCAGACGATTTAAAACAACGAATCACTCGCGCTTTAATGCCTTCTTCTTCGATACCGGCAATCACTTCACGCAAGATGTTTTTATGCGGAATACCGATAATATTGACGGTCTGCGCCAGGCCAAATGCCGGGCCTACAGCAATAATGACTTCATCCTGCTGAGTGCCTTGTTGGGCTTCGCCAATTTCGGTCAAAAAACTCCCGGTATCCGGCGCGGAAGGGGCAGTGGAGGCGACAGGTGCGCGAAATGAAACGGACTTGTCGCTGGTTTGCATTTCTGCCAGCACGTCTTCGATAATCTGACGCAGTAATTTTTCGTTAATTTCCATTTCTCACCCTTAGTCAATTTCGTTGGGATCAAGTGCACCGGGAATATTTTTGATCTCTTCCCAGCGTTCCCCTTGCAGGCGGTAACCTGTAGCTGGTCCGGCGTAATCATTGACATCATTGACCGCAGACAGCACTTGTCCGTCATCGACGATAATGGCTGAGGTATGGAGATAATCGCCGGTCAGTTTCGCTTTTTGCATGTTGAGCATGTCCTGAGCGACATCGGTAAAACCGCCTTGCGCCAGGGCTTTCACCACTTCCAGGCTGTTACGGTTTTTATTGATAATTTCCTGGGCGAACTTAATGTCTTCTACGATGTTGCGCTCTGGCATATCTTTCGAGCCGTGGGCATAGGTCGCCGCTTCGACCTCTTCATCGGTAATAAGGGGTAATCCCATACCGGCAAAGACAGCCTGTAAAGCGCGTGCGGCTTTATTGCGGATGGCGACAACATCTTCTTCGCGCACCGGTCGCAGACCGCCATCAACCTTCAGGTCACGCTGAATGACGTTGTAATCATCGAAGTCTTCGGCGTCTTCGTTTGAACCGGCAAACATGTTGTCGTAGTTCGGTACAGCGGAAAAACCGGAAGAGATAAAGTCAGTACCCGGCAGGAACTGCATCAGGAAACGCGCGGTACGGCGCATATCTGAGTGGGTAAAGGTCTGGTCATTACTGGAGGCACATTCCAGATCCAGCGATGAGCAAATTAAGTTTTCCGCCAGCACTGCGCGGATGCCTGACGGCACAGCTGATGGAACACCGATGCAGCTTACGGAACCATTCTGCAGCCCCTGTACGCCTGCGGCTTTGGTGATGTAAATGCAACGAGCCTCGAGATAAAGCATTGATTTGCCTTCCGCGTAACCCATCTGTACTTCAGAGCTGGAGCCGGAAGTAAAGCGCATTTTTAAGCCGCGAGAAGCATAAGATGACGCGAGAAATCCTTTTGACCACGGGGTGTCATCGCCATCGGTGAAAACAGGTTCTGTACCATAGACAGAAATTGTTTCGGCGTAACAGGTGTGGCCTAACATACCGAGTTTCAGTTCGGTGGCTTCTTCCAGTGAACACTGGGTCAACACGCCCGGGCGCCCTACCTGTGAACCTACCAGCAGAGCGATGGCGTTGAACGGCGCATAGCGAGCAACGGCAACGGTGGTTTCCTGTTCATCAAACCCGCGCCATGCGCCTTCAGCTGCGTCGGCGGCAATTTGTACCGGGTTATCTTTGACGTTGGTGACGTGAGCCTGTTGTGATGGTGTTCGACGGGCGCGCATTTTCTGCATCGCCATCATCATCTCTACCACGTTCATCTGCGAAACCACTTCGACGATTTTGGCGGGCGTCATTGCTGTGGTAAGGGGAACGATATCGCTACGTTTGACATTTGGATCGCACAGCATATTGGCAAGTTTGACCGAATCCATCGCGATGACTTCTTCGGCGCGCGCGAGATTGATGCCGTAACGGGCGATAAAGTGGTCGATCAGGTCAAACTGGCTGGCGGGTTTTCCATCCAGCTCGGTGACAACACCGTTAACAATTTTGATTGACGGTTTTGGATCGTTCGGGCTTTCCATCGCAATGAAGCCTTCTTCAATCCACTCTTTAACGAAACCGTCCTGGTTGACCGGGCGTTTTGCCAGTGCTTCAAATCTTTTCGATCTCATGAATCTGCCTCAGGGAATTCAGATGTAGGAAGGGCGATCGTTTTTCGGTGTATCGCCGAGAGTCGAAAGCACGGTTTTACCGATTTCGCGTGCGGAGATGACCGCCTGGCGGACTGCGCCGGAGTCACCCGAGATAATCAGAATGACTTCATTGCTGTAGCTGGTGCCATGAGCAGGCGAGCTGTATGCCACCACGTCCACATTGGCGGACTTCAGCGCGGTATCGGCCATCAGAACACCCACAGCGGCCGGAGCGCCGACAATAACGCCGCAAGCGCGACCCAGAGGTGCGCCAAACGCTTTTTCCAGTGCATAGCTGGCGCGGGCGGTGTATTGCAGTTCAAGATGTCCGGCTTCGTTGGCATAGACATCACCAAAGGTCCGGTCGAGTTCTTTCAGGGCAACTTCAATACCGCGTTTCACGTCGGAAACATCGTTGCCACCTAAGAGGATTAATGAGCCGTGTCCGGCACCGCCTTTGGTATCGCGAGGAAGTTCAATGCTAATAACTTCAGTGTTCGTAGCTTTTACCGCTTCATCAGCGGCCATAATGTGTGGACCTGCGCCAATACGTGCACCCAGAATGCCAATGGAGCGATAGCGTTTTTCAAGTTTCATCGCGTCCAACAGGGCGCTATCAACGTTCGCAATGACCAGACCTACAGTGTCGCCAATAGCGGTGCCAACAAATTCCGTTAACGTGCAGCTTTTTTCTGCCATAGCCGTCTCTCGTGTTTGATGAGTGGTTTCCGGGAGAACCTCATGCTCTGGCGTCGCTACGCGAGCGATGACCTGCGCCATGATCTGTTCGACCAGTTCATTGCTGCTCATGGGTTAATTCCCTTTGGTAAGATTTTTTCGACATCGGTATGTGGGCGGGGAATAACGTGTACGGCTTTTACTTCACCGACGTTACGCGCGGCGGCGGCACCTGCGTCTGTTGCCGCTTTTACAGCCCCGACATCACCACGAACGATGACGGTCACCAGCCCGGAACCTATTTTTTCGTAGCCAACCAGCAATACATTTGCCGACTTCACCATGGCGTCTGCGGCCTCTATGGCGGCAGTTAAGCCTTTGGTTTCTACCATTCCTAACGCTTCTTGTTGCATAAAGACCTCGCCTGGATTTTTTGACGATATGACTATAAAAAAAAGCGAGGAAAAAGAATGGCTGACTTAGTCGACCAATGAGAAAAATAAATAGAGGACAAATATTATAAAATTGCTTTTATATACTATATGTTATTAATTTATTGGTTGTTTTGTGGGAGTTTTAATGTGAATTAATTGCGTTGGCTGAAGGGGTTAATCGCGAATAATATTTCGTTGGGTTTGGTTCGCGGAAGGGAACTGTGATATTTGTTTAAATTTTATTATGTCATGATGGCAATTTTTTATTGTGAAAGTTTGGCGGTAATTATTACTTTCAACACTGATTAACGCTGTATTGGATGCTTTTGCAATGACAATAATTTGCTATGTCAGCACGATTTTTCCACGAGTCTGTCATGAATGTTGGCAATATTTTTTGCAGAGCAATTTTTATAGTTGCCCTCGATATACACAACAATCAGCAATTCTGTTGGCTGATGAAGAAACAAATTCCGCAAAGAAGGTGTCACTATGAATGATTCACTCAAGGCGCAATGCGTTGCCGAGTTTTTGGGCACCGGACTGTTCCTCTTTTTTGGCATTGGTTGTTTGTGTGCCCTCAAACTTGCTGGGGCAAGTCTGGGGCTGTGGGAAATTTGTATTATTTGGGGGTTAGGTATTTCACTTGCTGTTTATCTTACGGCAGGAATTTCCGGCGCTCATCTCAACCCAGCGGTTACGATTGCTCTATGGTTGTTCGCCGCTTTTCCTGGCCGTAAAGTGCTGCCATTTTGTATGGCACAATTAGCGGGTGCCTTTGGTGGTGCGGTTCTGGCGTATTTTTTATATAGCAATTTGTTTACCGATTTTGAATCTGCCCACAATATGGTTCGTGGAAGTGCAGAAAGTTTACAACTCGCCAGTATCTTCAGTACTTACCCGGCAGCGGCAATAAATGTATGGCAGGCGGCGCTGGTTGAAATAGTCATCACGTCTATGTTGATGGGATTGATTATGGCGTTGACCGATGACGGCAACGGTGTACCGAAGGGGCCTCTTGCACCTTTACTGATTGGTATTCTGGTTGCTGTTATTGGTGCTTCTACTGGACCATTAACCGGTTTTGCCATGAATCCAGCGCGTGATTTTGGGCCAAAAATGTTCACCTGGCTTGCGGGTTGGGGAGAAATAGCGATGACTGGCGGACGCAATATTCCTTATTTCATTGTACCCATTATTGCCCCGGTCATTGGTGCCTGCGTTGGCGCGGCGATTTATCGCTTTCTCATTGCACAAAATTTACCTGTCAATAGTGTTACGCCTAAAGATATCCGCGAATAGCGAAATAACCTGGCGGTTATAAACGTTTATTTTTTTACTGTTTGTGATCTGCTTTCCGAACTTATTAAAAAGTCTCCCGCTTCATGGAGGCTTTTGTTATTGTCCTTTGTGCTTCTCGTCAGTAAATCATCAGGGATGATGTGAAGATTAAATGTAAAACAATTGTTTTTACAATAACAATAAATTAACTGGGAGGTTTTATCATGATTTCTGCGGCGACACTTAATTCAGAACTCATTAATAAAATCGCGCAGGATTTTGCGCAGGCGACCAGCCTTGCGGTTGTCGTGGTCAATATCCACGGTGATGAAATTTCCGAACTTTTTAACTTCACCCCGTTTTGTCAGATGATGCGGCAACATCCACAGCTTAGCACTCGCTGCCGCATGAGCGATCGTTGTGGAGGCCTGGAAGCTTCTAAATCCGATCAACCTTGTATTTACCGTTGCCATGCAGGATTAACCGATTTCTCTATTCCTTTGGTGATTGCCGGGCATTTAGTCGGCTTTGTGTTGTGTGGACAAGTCCGCCTGCGTAATGGTGATGTCGATTTGATCGATATTCTGAATGTCGATGATCGTTGGCAAGCAGATCCCGAATTACTTAATGAATTTCGCAAAGTCCCGGAGATGGATTACTCGCGAGTTATGGCCTCTGCTGATTTGTTGAAGTTGATTGTGGAAAATTGCCTCAAAAAGCAACTCAATTTTGTCGTGATTAAAGAGAATAAACCTCATTCGGATTCAGTTCGTCAGACACGTGCGTCTAATCCCCACGATAATAAAATGAAAAAAGCATTGCGCTATATTGATGCGCATTTATCAGACGATTTACGCCTGGAGGATGTCGCCTCGCATGTTTATCTAAGCCCTTATTATTTCAGTAAATTGTTTAAGAAATATCATGGAATTGGTTTTAATGCATGGGTAAACCAACAACGCATGGCCAGCGCCCGTGAGTTGCTGTGCCATAGTGACTGGAGCATCGCCAGCATTGCGCGTAATTTAGGCTTCTCTCAAACCAGTTATTTTTGCAAAGTTTTTCGACAGACCTATCGGGTAACGCCGCAGGTATACCGTCAGCAAATTAGCGAAAATACGGCTGCGGAAACGGCATAAATTCAATGTAAAAAATGAGGGATGATTAAATATACTCTGGCAGTAATAATTCATTTACGTGTTATGGGAAAATTGAAATCGGCTCATAGCATACGCTGACATGTTTGGCACATTTGTGCCTGGGAAGAGGGTGGAAATCCCTCGCAGCCCCCGCTGCTGTAATGCTGACAACCCCGAAAATGCCACTGATCGTGAGATCGGGAAGGCCGGGGGAGGATGACGCTAAGCCAGAAGACCAGCCTGTCAGTTAATACCAACAACTTCGGTGGGAAGTGGGTTGTCTGGAAGCGCCCGGTTGAGCACTGGCGCGTCTTTATACCCCTACCACCCTGAAAGGATCAGGGGATGGCGGCAGCATTTATTTCATTCATCGTCGTGTCGACAGGCGCCAGGGCTGCACTTATGGTGTGGCAATCTTTTTTTTGTGGCATATCAACCTGACCGTTATTACAGGAAACTAAGCGGAGGGTGGTGGTCATGAAAACGATAAAACCTGAATCGATAGCTCTTTTTTGCCTCTCATCTGGCGATATTGAACTCGCTAAACATCTGGCTGAAATGTTGCCTATTACCTGTTTTGTCGGTGAGGATTGGCAGCAAGGTTTCCTGCCTTTTAACGGTGGGCCAGAACAATCATTATCAGATGCGTATAGTGATTATTCAGTGCTGTTATTGATTGCTGAAAGCGGGACACTCATACCAGAAAGGCTCCCTCTGCCTGATGGCGTGACGGTAATCTTAATAGCAGAGCACAATGCTCGTTTGCTGAATGGCACGGCTAGTGGGGCTGTAGCGTTAATCCATTATCTGAATGAAATGTGTCAATTCAGAGAAACCGTTGCTAATGACACATTTCGTCGGTCGTTAACGCAGGGAAATCGGGCTATTTCACAATGCCTCCCTCATTCGTAATGGATTGAGAATGCTGGATTTTTATTTTTAATACGCGCAGTATTAATCGAAGAAATGTTATTACGGTCAGTAACAGTGGAACATCCATTGCTCTGGTCAATGAATACCATCATACAATTGAACCGGGAGTCCGTATGATGATTTTGGTGACGGGGGGCGCACGGAGCGGGAAGAGCCGGCACGCCGAGGCGCTTATTGGGGACACTCCACAGGTCCTGTATATCGCTACTTCGCAAATTTTTGATGATGAGATGGCCGCACGGATTGAACACCATCGGCAAGGCCGCCCGGCGCACTGGCACACGGTGGAACGCTGGCAAAATCTTGATGAGTTAATTAACGCAGACATTAATCCGCAGGCTGCCGTATTGCTGGAATGCATTACAACAATGGTGACTAATCTTTTGTTTGAATATGGCGGCGATAAAGATCCTGAAAAATGGGATTATGACGCGATGGAGCAGGCGATTAACGGTGAGATTCAGTCGTTGATTGCCGCCTGTCAACGTTGTACTGCAAAGGTCGTATTAGTGACCAATGAAGTGGGCATGGGGATTGTGCCGGAGAATCGTCTGGCGCGACATTTTCGTGATATTGCCGGGCGTGTAAATCAGCAGTTGGCCGCTGCGGCAGATGAAGTATGGCTGGTGGTTTCGGGTATTGGAGTAAAAATCAAATGAGTAAATTATTTTGGGCGATGCTCTCTTTTATTACGCGTCTGCCTGTACCGCGTCGTTGGTCCCAGGGGCTGGATTTCGAGCATTATTCTCGCGGTATCATTACTTTTCCCTTAATTGGTTTATTGCTTGGCGCCATTAGTGGACTGGTCTTCATGGCGTTGCAGGCATGGTGTGGTATACCACTGGCGGCACTGTTTAGCGTGCTGGTGCTGGCGCTGATGACAGGGGGATTCCACCTGGACGGCCTCGCAGATACCTGTGATGGCGTATTTTCTGCACGTAGCCGCGATCGCATGTTGGAAATCATGCGTGATAGCCGTTTGGGTACTCACGGTGGTCTGGCGCTGATTTTTGTGGTTCTGGCAAAGATTCTGGTGCTAAGCGAGTTGGCACTGCGTGGCGAACCGATCCTTGCATCGCTGGCGGCAGCATGTGCGGTTAGCCGTGGGACTGCCGCATTGTTGATGTATCGTCATTGTTATGCCCGGGAAGAAGGGCTTGGTAATGTGTTCATTGGCAAAATTGACGGGCGACAAACCTGCGTCACACTCGGTTTAGCCGCTATTTTTGCTGCCGTATTATTGCCAGGTATGCATGGTGTGGCTGCTATGGTGGTGACGATGGTGGCGATTTTCGTCCTCGGTCAGCTTCTCAAACGGACTCTGGGCGGGCAAACCGGCGATACGCTGGGAGCAGCCATAGAACTTGGTGAACTGGTCTTCCTGCTGGCACTGCTATAAGACTGATTACCGAAGAGACGTTACATGCAAACACTCGCCGAATTATTGAATACGATCCCTGCCATCGATCCTGCCGCTATGTCGTGTGCACAACGGCATATTGACGGGTTACTCAAACCTGTCGGTAGTCTGGGAAGACTGGAGGCGCTTGCCGTACAACTGGCAGGAATGCCGGGACTGAATGGTGTGCCTCATGTGGGCCAAAAAGCAGTGCTGGTTATGTGTGCCGATCATGGTGTCTGGGATGAAGGGGTCGCTATTTCTCCGAAAGGAGTGACAGCCATCCAGGCTGAAAATATGACACGTGGAACAACTGGTGTGTGTGTGCTGGCAGCACAAGCGGGCGCTAAAGTTCACGTGATTGATGTTGGGATTGATACCGTTGAGCCTATCCCTGGGCTTATTAACATGCGTGTCGCACGAGGTAGCGGTAATATTGCCTCGGGTCCGGCAATGAGCCCCTGTCAGGCTGAAGCGTTACTTCTGGACGTCATACAATATACGCGCGAGTTAGCGAGAAATGGCATCACGCTGTTTGGTGTGGGTGAACTGGGTATGGCAAATACCACACCGGCAGCGGCGATAGTCAGTGCGATTACTGGACGCGATCCTGAAGAAGTGGTCGGTATTGGCGCAAACCTGCCGACAGATAAACTGGCTCATAAAGTTGATGTTGTTCGTCGGGCAATAACATTGAATCAACCGAATCCACAGGATGGTATTGATGTGCTGGCCAAAGTCGGTGGGTTTGATTTGGTCGGAATGGCTGGCGTAATGTTAGGTGCCGCTTCCTGCGGTTTACCCGTGTTGCTGGATGGATTTCTTTCTTACGCCGCTGCACTTGCCGCCTGCCAGATGTGTCCTGCAATCAAACCGTATCTCATTCCTTCTCACCTGTCGGCAGAAAAAGGGGCGCGTATAGCGCTGTCACATTTGGGGCTGGAGCCTTATCTCAATATGGAAATGCGTTTAGGTGAGGGGAGTGGCGCAGCGCTGGCGATGCCCATCATCGAAGCCGCCTGCGCGATATACAGCAACATGGGTGAGCTTGCCGCCAGTAATATTGTTCTACCGGGAAAGACGACTTCTGAATTGAACAGTTAAAAACGAAAAGTCAGAGAAAAGCTATACTTATCGGATAGCTTTCGCGACTTAGGAAAGGGACATGATGCGTCGTGTAAATATTCTTTGTTCATTTGTTCTGCTTTTTGCCAGCCATAATAGTCTGGCGGTAACTTATCCACTCCCTCCAGAGGGTAGCCGTTTAGTAGGGCAACCACTGACAATAACGGTTCCTGATCACAATACCCAGCCGCTGGAAACCTTTGCTGCACAGTACGGGCAAGGCCTGAGTAATATGCTGGAAGCGAATCCGGGCGCTGATGTTTTCTTGCCGAAGTCTGGCTCGCAACTCACCATTCCGCAGCAACTGATTTTGCCCGCCACTGTTCGTAAAGGGATTGTGGTTAACGTCGCTGAGATGCGTCTTTATTACTACCCGCCGGACAGTAATACTGTGGAAGTGTTTCCTATCGGCATTGGTCAGGCTGGGCGAGAAACCCCGCGTAACTGGGTGACTGCCGTTGAACGTAAACAAGAAGCACCAACCTGGACACCAACCCCTAATACTCGCCGTGAATATGCAAAACGAGGGGAGAGCCTGCCAGCATTTGTCCCTGCGGGTCCCGATAATCCTATGGGGCTTTATGCCATCTATATTGGTCGGCTTTATGCCATCCACGGCACTAATGCCAATTTTGGCATTGGCTTGCGGGTGAGTCAGGGCTGTATTCGTCTGCGCAATGATGACATAAAGTATTTGTTCGATAATGTTCCCGTCGGGACGCGCGTGCAAATTATCGATCAGCCGGTGAAATACACAACGGAACTGGATGGCTCAAAGTGGCTGGAAGTTCATGAACCGTTATCGCGCAATCGGGCGGAATATGAGTCTGACAGAAAAGTGCCATTGCCGGTAACGCCTTCATTGCAGGCATTTATCAACGGGCAAGAAGTTGATGTGAATCGCGCAAATGCTGCGTTGCAACGTCGATCGGGAATGCCTGTGCAAGTTAATTCTGGCTCCAGGCAGATGTTTTAAAATAGTTGTTACGTAGAAAGCAAAAAACCTGCTCGAAAGCAGGTTTTTTTTGAATTTGGCTCCTCTGACTGGACTCGAACCAGTGACATACGGATTAACAGTCCGCCGTTCTACCGACTGAACTACAGAGGAATCGTGTGAACGGGGCGCATACTAATGGCAGCGTTCCGCGATGTCAAAGGGGGGAATGCATTTTTTTGTTCGTTTGCTGGCAATTTCGACAAAGCGATGAACATTCAATCTTTTTTGTAATGTTCCATTGTAGTGCATGCCATCCTTTTATGGGGCAATGAACGCTCGTTCTGTAACCCGGATGAAAAGACAAAACAATCATAATCTCTTATTTGACAGGCGATTAGCTTTCGCGTTAGCGCCAAACTTAAACTGGCAAGCATCTTGCAATCTGGTTGTGAGTAATACTGGCACTTGGGCCGATTCTTAAAAACCGGAGGCAACATGAACTTCAGACGCCTGAAATACTTCGTAAAAATTGTAGACATTGGTAGCCTGACCCAGGCTGCTGAAGTGTTGCATATCGCGCAGCCTGCGCTCAGTCAGCAGGTCGCCACACTGGAAGGCGAGCTGGATCAACAACTTTTGATTCGCACTAAACGTGGCGTTACTCCAACAGACGCCGGAAAAATTCTCTATACCCATGCGCGGGCAATTTTACGTCAGTGTGAACAGGCCCAACTGGCAGTTCATAACGTAGGTCAGACATTATCGGGTCAAGTCTCAATTGGCTTTGCGCCAGGAACCGCCGCGTCGTCTATCACCATGCCCTTATTACAGGCGGTACGTGCCGAATTTCCGGAAGTGATTATCTATCTACATGAAAACAGCGGCGCTGTTCTTAACGATAAACTTATAAATAGCCAGCTTGATATGGCGGTAATTTACGAGCATTCCCCTGTGGCAGGCGTATCCAGCCAGGCTTTGTTTAAAGAAGATCTTTTTCTTGTCGGAACTCAGGATTTTCCAGGGCAAAGCGTTGATGTTAATGCTATAGCACAAATGAATCTCTTTCTTCCCGGCGATTACAGTGCCGTAAGACTCCGCGTTGATGAGGCTTTTTCTTTACGGCGACTCACGGCAAAAGTCATCGGTGAAATTGAGTCTATCGCCACGCTTACCGCAGCGATTGCCAGCGGCATGGGGGTTGCAGTGTTACCCGAATCAGCCGCGCGCTCGTTATGTGACGCAGTTAACGGATGGATGTCACGTATTACCACACCGTCAATGAGTCTCTCCTTGTCATTAAATTTACCAGCCAGAGCAAAACTGTCGCCACAGGCACAAGCAGTGAAAGAGCTTTTATTGTCAGTGATCAGTCCTCCAGTCATGGAAAAAAGACAATGGCAATTGGTTAGCTAAACGTTATATCTGGATGGAATAAGATGCAGGTTTTTATTATTTGTTATGCCGGGCGTTAGACTTTAACAATAGCGGAATGTCTGATCTGCCCGGAGTTTACCGTGAATTTCCAACAACTAAAGATAATCCGCGAGGCTGCACGTCAGGATTACAACCTGACAGAGGTTGCGAATATGCTTTTTACCTCACAGTCAGGTGTCAGCCGTCATATTCGAGAGCTGGAGGATGAGCTTGGTATAGAAATATTCGTTCGTCGGGGCAAACGACTGCTTGGTATGACTGAACCGGGCAAAGCATTGCTGGTAATTGCAGAACGCATTCTGAATGAAGCCAGTAATGTTCGTCGACTTGCCGATCTCTTTACCAACGATACATCTGGCGTTCTCACTATCGCAACGACGCATACTCAGGCACGCTACAGCTTGCCAAAGGTCATTAAAGCCTTTCGCGAACTTTTCCCGGAAGTGCGGCTTGAGCTTATCCAGGGAACACCACAGGAAATTGCGACGTTGCTGCAAAATGGCGGGGCTGATATTGGCATCGCCAGTGAGCGTCTGAGCAATGATCCGCAACTCGTCGCCTTCCCGTGGTTTCGTTGGCATCATAGTTTGCTCGTTCCAGATAATCATCCCTTAACAAAAATTACGCCATTGACGTTGGAATCAATAGCGAAGTGGCCGTTGATCACTTACCGACAGGGGATTACTGGTCGCTCGCGGATTGATGACGCATTTGTCCGCAAAGGTTTGCTGGCAGATATTGTATTGAGTGCGCAGGATTCTGATGTTATCAAAACCTACGTAGCCCTTGGCCTGGGGATTGGATTAGTCGCCGAACAATCCAGTGGCGAACAAGAGGAAGAGAATTTAATCCGTCTGGAAACGCGCCATCTTTTCGATGCTAATACCGTCTGGTTGGGACTAAAACGAGGCCAATTACAGCGTAACTATGTCTGGCGTTTTCTGGAACTGTGCAATGCAGGACTGTCGGTTGAGGATATTAAGCGACAGGTGATGGAAAATAGTGAAGAGGAAATTGATTATCAGATATAGCAAAAAGCCCGCTATAAAGCGCTATGCCGTTCACTTAAGCTGTATTAGCTCAGACCTGATCTGACAGTTACCGGTTATTTATACAGGTATCTGTCAGATTACATCTGGCTTAAATTTTTCTCGGCCCAGATGCGCTTTCCATCAAGTAACGTTTCCATTGGCGTCCGCCCATTGCACATTTTTCCCTGATGGGTTCGCTCATTATTATAGTGAGCCAGCCATTCATTAAGATCCGACTGTAATGTATCAAGATCGCCGTACAGTTTTTTACGGAACGTTACCTGATAAAATTTGTTCAGGATTGTTTTATGGAACCGCTCGCAGATGCCGTTGGTCTGCGGGGACATCGCCTTCGTTTTCGTGTGTTCTATGTCGTTTATTGCCAGATAAAGCTAATAATCATGCTGCTCTACTTTGCCACAGTACTCCGTGCCTCTGTCGGTCAGTATTCTCAGCATCGGCAGGCCCTGAGACGCCCCAGCGCCACTATCAGGTGGGCTATGTTAGCGTCTGCCACCAGAACCGTAAAACAGGCATGACCACGCATTATTCACAGCATCCCAGCCTGCACCTTAAGGGCGACTGGCTCGCTGAGGCGGGATTTGATACCGGGACGGGTGTCACGGTGAAGATCTCGAAGGGATGTTTGATCTTGATCGCTGAGAGCAACGAAGTACAGGAACTGCGGAAGGAACTTTATACAGGGCAAAATTACGAAAGCCCGCTCCCCGCAAGGACTGACGCCAGGTAGTTTCTGTCCATGGCTGCTTTTCGCATCTTACGTCTTAACCCTGCCTTGAATACCTTATCATTCGTCAAAATATTAATAGCGATGTGCCGTATCCCTGAAAATAATTCTGCTGCGTTTCCTCTTCTGATTTTGCAGTCGTCTTCATTCATTACCACGTCCAGACGCCAGTGCAGCTTATTCTCCACGTGCCAGTGATTTCGGATCGCTGTGGCGAACTTCTCTGCGGTTAAATCAGCAGAACTGATATAATATCTGACCGTCATTTCTGGCTCTTTCTTTTGCTCTGCTATTATTGAACGAAAGGAGACTGCCACGCATAATTTTTTCAGTCCTTTCCATTCAAACGTGAAATCAATAAGTTCGTCAGGGACATCGCAAACAATGTGAAGACGGATTTCTTCTCTGCCGTGACTCTTT
>NZ_RHJR01000007.1:0-417846 GCF_004212325.1 Escherichia sp. E13S3 | reverse complement strand
TCAGACTGAAAGTGAAGTATCCACTCCTGTTCACCCTTCAGTATCAATGGTCGGACTGGATGCTGGCGTGGCGGTCAGATACTGGCTGTTCCGCCAGCGTACACAAGCCAGCGTTGCGCGTGCTGTGGTCATACAGCGAAAGAAAATCGCCTGTCACAAAGCAAATTCAGATGCCAGGTATGTGGATATACAGCGAACGCCGATGTAAACGGCGCTCGTAACATTTTAGCGGCGGGGCACGCCGTTCTTGCCTGTGGAGGGATGGTGCAGTCAGGCCGCTCGTTGAAGCAGGAACCCACCGAAATGATTCAGGCGACAGGCTGAACGTAGCAGGGATCCTCGTCATTCAGGGCGTGGAGGATGTCAAGGCGAGGAATTATTGATCAGTGCACTGACCGGGCTGTCGAAGTGTGATTTCATGGCCTGAGTCGCCGTTTCGACATCTCTGGCACACACAGCGTCGCAGATTTTCTGGTGTAGTGTGATGATGTGATTGCCATACTCTTTTTGATCGCTTTGGGCGTTTAACCCCTCCTGGATGGATTGCCGCAACTGCTGATGTAATGCCTGCAATAACATCATAAAAAGCGGATTTTTTGAGGCAACGGCGAGTAACTGATGGAAGCGGATATCATGGGTGATAAAGCTTTCAACATCATCAAACTGTTCGCGGATTTTTGCCATTTCAGCCCGTAGGTTAGCAAAATCTTCCTCTTCGCCATTACGGGCAGCTGCTTCCACAACGCCCAACTCCAGCCAGCGACGTACTTGAAGAATTTGCTCTGTTGTCACTTGTTCGGTCGCCAGGGCAAATCCAAATACCACGCGCAGCACTTCATCATCAAATTTTTTGATTCGTGGCACTTTACCGCTGTGCGTTTCCAGAATCCCCAGGGCGGCAAGTGAACGATAGGCCTCACGCACAATACCCCGACTGACACCCAATTTCTGAATCAACTGAACTTCACTGGGAACTGGCATCCCCGGTGTCAATTTTTGTTCGGCGATCAGATTAAGAATATGATTTTTGACCTGTGACGATAACGTTACGCTGGTCAATAACGCACTCTCACTCATTTTTACTCCTGTTGTACTTTTTCCTGGTCGGTAAAATCCAGAATACCGGGACTGTATCCTTCATATTTTCCTCCAGAACCCTTGATTATCAATAGACTACTGCGCCTGTGCGCCCGCCATGCAGTGCGAATCAAAGACATATTGCGTCAAAGCGTGACGCAGAAATAGCAAATACACAATTTTTTCGTGACGCCCTTCGCAGTATTGTGCGCTTTTTCTCCTTACCCTGTAAACCTGTTAAACAGGCTTATAGGTAAATGTGATGTGGAAGAGTGATAACGAACTTTTTGCGTTGATGAAAACCCGGCTATTTACCGCCGTGGTTGGCGATATTCTCGACACGCTGGGCTATATGCACCAGTTTGTTTCTCCGGCAATCAAGCCGCTGGATGTGAATATGGTGGTGGCAGGCCGGGCAATGCCGGTGCTGGAGTCGGACGTTTACGAAACCAAATCGACGTCGGGTAAGACGGCGATTGGCGAAAAACCGTTTGGCATCATGTTTGAAGCGCTGGATGCCCTCAAAGAGAACGATGTTTACATCACTACGGGCAGCTCTCTGCGCTATGCGTTGTGGGGCGGGTTGATGTCTACCCGAGCCATGCATCTGAAAGCCGCAGGTGCGGTACTCGATGGTTACGCCCGTGACTCTGCTGAAATTCTTGAACTTAAATTTCCCACCTTTTGTCATGGCACTTACGCACAGGATCAAGGTCCGCGCGGCAAGGTCATCGACTTCGGCGTACCCATTGAATTTCACGGTGTGCGGGTGAATCCGGGCGATATCGTGTTTGGCGATCGTGACGGATTACTGATTATTCCCCAGGTCGTTGAGAAAGAAGTTATTACCCAGGCTCTGGAAAAAGTGGCAACTGAAAGTGAAGTGCGCAAAGCCATCAGTGATGGCATGAGCACGGTACAGGCCTTTGAAACCTTCGGCGTAATGTAAGGAGAGCAACGAATGAAGGCATTAACAATAGAGCAGGGAAGTCAGGCGCGATTTGTTGATATCCCCGAACCTGTCTGCGGGAAAGGAGAAGTGCTTATCAATGTTGAGCGTGTCGGGCTGTGTGGCTCTGACCTCAATACCTGGCGGGGGCTGAATCCGCTGGTTAATTATCCCTGTATTCCGGGGCATGAAATTGGCGGCACGGTGCTGGCAACTGGCGATATGGCGGGTGCGATCAAGCCAGGTGACCGGGTGGTCGTTCTGCCTTGCACTGAGTGTGGTGTGTGCAGCTCCTGTCTGAGCGGTCGTCCTAACGCCTGTAAGAACAACCAAACTCTCGGTGTGCAACGTCAGGGTGGGATGGCGCAACAACTGACGATGCCTGCACATAAAGTCATTGTCTGTAATGCCTTAAGTGTTGATGAGTTAGCGCTGGTAGAACCGCTGGCCGTGGGACTACATGCGGCCAGACGTGCGCAAATTAACGTGGGTGAATGGGTCGCAGTTATCGGTTGTGGGGTAATTGGCCTTGGCGCTATCGCCGCGGCATCCGCCATGGGCGCGCGCGTAATTGCTATCGATATTGATGATCGCAAGCAGAACATTGCCCAAGAGTGCGGTGCGCAACGTTTTCTTAATTCGCAGCAATGTGACGTGGCGGCAGAACTGGCGCTGTTAAATGACGGTCGCGGCCCGGAAGTGGTGATTGAAGCGGTGGGTAATCAACAAACCATTGAACAGGCTACAGGGTTGGTGGCGTTTAGCGGTCGTGTGGTTTATGTCGGTTACGCCAAACAGCCAGTGAGTTATCAGAGTGCGCAGTTCCTGATGAAAGAACTGGATATCCGAGGTTCGCGCAATGCCACCGTGGCAGATTTTCGGGCCGTGCTGGCATTGATGGAGTCCGGGCGTTATCCGGTCAGCAATCTTGTGAGTGCTCACTACCCGCTGGAACAGGCTGATCACGCTTTTAGCGACTGGGCAAGTGATCCCGGCGCGTATACCAAAATCCTCATTGACCTTTAAGGAGACACTTCATGAATGCTTTTTCTTTACATAACAAAACCGCGCTGATTACAGGGGCGGCCAGTGGACTGGGGCTGGCAATGGCCAAATGCATGATAGTCAGCGGGGCGAAGGTCATTATTGCTGACCTGAACGGCGAACTGGCGCAAGCGACCGCCGGAACATTAGGTTCGCAGGCCAGTTGGATACAAATGGATGTCGGGGATACCGCAGCCGCGCAGGAAAAAGTTGATGCGCTTGTTAGCGAACACGGGGCTATCGATATCCTGGTCAATAACGCAGGCAATCACTGCAAAAAACCGATTGAAGAGATGAGCGTCAGTGATTTTGAGTCAGTGCTCGACGTTCACGTGGTCGGTGCATTTGCGTTAACCAAAGCGCTGGTGCCGCATATGAAACAACGCGGTAAAGGCTGTGTGCTTTTTACTGCATCGATGACCTCATTTCTTGGGCAGCCTCTGGTTACTGGCTACAGCGCTGCGAAGTCAGCCTATCTCGGCATGATTCGCGGTATGACCACGGAGCTTGCCGGACACGGGATTCGCGTCAATGGTATTGCGCCTGGCTGGATTGATACGCCGATGCTGCGTAAGGCCATTGAGGGTGATGACGAACGCCGTAACAAAATCCTGGGGCGTACACCGATGAAAAAATTCGGCAAGCCGGAAGATATCGGTTGGGCTGCGGTTTATCTGGCTTCAGACGCAGCGGCGTTTGTCAGTGGTCAGGTGCTGGTGGTCGATGGCGGCGCATTAATCGGCTTCTGATGTACGGAGGAATTATGCGCAAACGTGCGTTAAAGCTTCATGCCAGAGATAACTGCGTGGTCGCGCTGAATGACATCGCCAGTGGCGATGTTGTCTGGTGGGATGGGGGGGAAATGGTGGCCTGTAGTTCCGTCACGCTGGGTCACAAACTGGCCTGCGAAGCGCTGAACAATGGTGATTCGATTCTGAAATACGGCGCCATTATCGGACATGCCACTCGCGATATTGCCATGGGTGAACATGTGCATTCCCATAATCTTGCCAGCAATGCCATCGCCATTTTTCACCATGATGATGCCGGCTATCAGCCAGAGGAAAAAGCATAATGGAAGGTTATGTACGGCAAAATGGCCGACCGGGTATTCGTAATACTGTGCAGGTAATCTTTATGGTGGAGTGTGCCAGCCATGTTGCTAAAAAGATTGCCGAGGGATTTCCTTGTCACGATGTGCAGTATTTTGGTTTTTCAGGTTGTTATCCCAGCGATTACGGCTATCGGCTGGTGAAAAATCTGGCGACTCATAGCAACGTAGGTGGTGTACTGATTATTTCGCTGGGGTGCGAGAATTTCGATCGCCGTCGGCTGGAGCAAGAAGTACGAGAAAGTGGGCGACCGTGCCATACGCTGGTCATTCAGGAAAATAAAGGCACGACCAACACCATTACTCTGGGTAAGCAGTTGGTCGCTGAAATGCTGGAACAGCTTGCGGATGCACCGCGTTGTACTCTGAACTGGAGCGACCTGGTGGTTGGTACTATCTGCGGTGGTTCCGATGGCACCAGTGGTATCACGGGTAATCCGGCAGTAGGACGCGCCTTTGACCAACTGCTGGAGAAAGGGGCTACCTGTATTTTTGAAGAAAGCGGTGAGTTGCTTGGCTGTGAGCAGCATATGATGTCGCGCGCGGGTAGCCCGCAGGCACGTGATGCCATCGAAATGGCAATGACAAAAGCAGAGCGTTATTACAGTTTGATGGGGCTGGGGAGTTTTTCTAACGGTAATGCTGAAGGCGGCTTAACCACTCAGGAAGAAAAATCCCTTGGGGCTTATACCAAGTCGGGCGATGCGCTGATTGCTGGCGTTATTTTACCGACGCAACAAACGCCCTTTCCTGGGCTTTGGTTGATGGACGTGGTGCCTGATGGTGAGCCTCGTTTTGGTTATCCGAATATTAACGATTCCTCAGAAGCACTGGAACTTATCGCCTCTGGCTGTCATATGGTGTTATTTACCACAGGTCGCGGTTCAGTTATTGGTTCAGTGATCGCACCCATTATTAAAGTGTGTAATAACCCACAGACGTGGGAGCATTTATCTGACGATATGGACGTAAATGCCGGACGAGTTATTAGCGAAGGCGCAACGCTCGACGATATTGCAGACGATATTTTGCAGGTGATAGAACATGTCGCCAACGGTCAGCATTGTGCCGCAGAACGACTGGAACATCAGGAATTTGTTTTAACGTATAAAGCATTTGATTACAGCAAAAGTGCAGTCTGTCGGGCAGATCCCCGTTAATCGATAAAGCTCTTACAGGTAATAATAATGAAAAAATTACTGACACCCTTTTTATTTCTTTTCGCTTTATTAAGTCCGATGCTGAATGCCGCACCGGTCACTATCAAAATCGCCTATGAAAGTAACCCCGGCGAGCCAGCGGATACAGTAGTGAAGCACTGGGCAGAACTTGTGAAGAAAAAAAGCAATGGAGATATTGTTTTCGAACTTTACCCAAGTTCACAGTTAGGTTCTAAACAAGATATTACAGAGCAAGCGTTGATGGGGATGAATATTATCACCATCAGTGATGTTGGTTTTTTAACTGACTATGATGCAGACCTGGGAATATTATTTGGGCCTTATTTAACCGACGATCCGCAGAAACTGTTTGCGATTTATGCCAGCGACTGGTTTAAACAGAAAGAACAAAAGCTGCGGGAAAAAGGTGTGCATATTGTCATGAGCAACTATCTGTACGGTACCCGGCAGATCATTGCTAAAAAACCAATTCGTACACCGGAAGACCTGAAAGGAATGAAGATTCGCGTACCGAATAACGTCATGCAGATTAAGGCCATTGAAGCGATGGGCGCAACGCCAACACCGATGCCGCTGGGAGACGTTTATCCGGCGCTGACTCAGGGAATGATCGACGGCGTGGAAAACCCGGTTTCTGTTCTGTATGGGCAAAAACTGCATGAGCAGGCGAAATATCTGTCAATGGTGAACTATCTGACCAATACATCATTATGGTTGGGTGGAGAAGCGTTTTTCAGTACCCTGACACCTGCGCAGTTAGATATTATTCACCAGACAGCGTATGAAGCTGGTTTATATAGCCAGAAAATTACCACTGAGCAGGATGCAGCAATGTTGAAAACCATGCAGGAGCAGGGCGTAGAAATTATCTATCCTGACGTGGCTCCTTTCAAAGAAAAAGCCTTAAAAGTGTACCAACAATTCCCGGAATGGACCCCGGGGTTATATGACACTATTCAGCAACAGCTGAAATAACTTCATGGCACAAGGACAGGTCGGTGTTTCGGCACCGACCGTTAAGAGCAGAGGTGTGTATGCGTCTTTTAGGGAAAGTAATTGAAGTTGCCGCAGTATTAACGCTCTTTATATTGGTAATCATGACCATTGCTGCGGTAATAATGCGTTACTGTTTTAATATGCCATTGCAGTGGACAGAAGAGGTTTCCGGTTTATTAATGATTTGGGTAGTCATGTTTGGTGCGGTTGTTGCTGAACGAGATAATACCCATTTGTCGATTCCATTTTTAGCTGATGCGCTGACACCACGCTGGCAACGTATTTTAACGTTATTTGTCTCTCTGGTATCTATTATTTTACTGATTGTGATGGCCTGGTCAGCATGGAAATTAGCTGCCGGAACAGCATTTAAAACCACGCAAATATTAAAAATATCCTGGTTTTGGATCGATATTGCGGTCACGGTTGGTGCAATCGGTATCGCCTGTTTTACTGCCTTACACCTGATCAAGAAAACACCCAACAAGGAAGGTGAATAATGACCGCATTGAGTGAATTACTGGCGGGAAGTTGGCTGGATAACTGGCTGATGATCATTCCGCTGATGTTCATCTGTTTATTTATTAATATGCCGGTATGGCTGGCGATGTTTTGCGGCATTCTGACCTACTTCCTTTGCTATTCAAACGTACCGTTAATGGTGGCAATTCAGCGTTTGATTGCCACGACGCAAACTCCTTCGCTGTTAGCTATTCCATTTTTTATCTTATTAGGCACGTTAATGAGCTATACCGGTATTGCCGCACGTATTTTGCAAATTGCCAACGTGTTGATTGGCAGAATGCGCGGTGGTCTGGGTGGGGCTAATATTCTGGTCAGTACCATGATGGGCGGCGTCAGCGCCTCAAACCTGGCGGATGCCGCGATGTTATCGCGCATGATGGTGCCGGAAATGGAACAGAAAGGCTATTCCCGTGGCTTTGCGGCGGCGATAACGGCTTGTGGTTCGCTGATTACACCAATCATTCCACCGGGTATTGCGCTGATCCTGTATGGACTGGTGGCGGATGTCTCCATCGGTTCCATGTTTATGGCCGGGATCCTGCCCGGTCTGCTGTGTTCCGCTATGTTGATTGTCACTGTATGGCTGGTGGCTATTCGTCGCGGTTTAAAACCTTCCAGCGAACACTGGCCAAAACCGAAAGAAGTGTCAGTGGCGCTGGTGCAGGCCTGGCCAGCACTGTTTTTAATCGTTGCGGTTATCGGCGGCATTCGGGCAAATATCTTCACGCCAACGGAAGCCGGAGCCGTAGCAGTATTATTGGTGATGTTTATTGGTTTTGTCATTTATCGCGAACTGAAAATCAGCCATGTATTTACTGCGCTCTCTGAGACGGCGCGTTCCACGGCATCGGTCATGTTAATCATTATGGCGAGTGCGGCGCTGGGCTGGATATTTTCCCTTGAGCGGGCAGGTATCACGGTTGCGGAGTTTGTAACTTCTCTGACCGATAATAAATATGTCTTTTTATTGATTATCAATCTATTGCTGCTGGTGCTTGGCATGTTCCTTGAAGGCAGCGCCATCCTGCTGATATTAGTGCCGTTGCTCAAACCTGTGGTGGCGCATTTTGGCATTGATCCGGTGCATTTTGGCATCATCATGATCCTCAACTTATCGTTAGGAACGTTATCACCGCCTGTCGGAACGGTGATGCTGCTGGTGTGTAATACCGTACAGGTTTCTGTCGGGCAATTTATGCGAGAAGCGGTGCCACTACTGATCAGTCTTATTTTACTTCTGTTGGTCATTACCTATATTCCGGCAATATCTTTACTGCTGGTTTGAACAATAAATGTAATACCCTTTGATTGAGTATGACCCCCGTGATTTTTTCGGGGGTATTTTACCAGGAGGCTTTTGCATTATTTTTTCTATGGTCAACCGATGGGGTGTTTTTTAAAATAATTTAGAGTATATGCTGGTTAGAAAACGTTCTGACCAGAAGGCCAGAACGTTGATAACAATATAACGACAGTGATACACACAACGTTCTATCCGCGTGAATAGAATTTAGTTGTAGTTAATTTTGAACAGCACCACGGTATCAAAGGGGCCGGGATCAATGGGTGTGCCGCTTATGGATGACAGCTCTGCCGTATAGGTTTTTTCATAGACCAGCATGTCGCTGGTAAAGTCGGCGTATTCAGAATATTTATTGAATGTATAAGGTGATGAGTTTTCATCCAGCACACGCAGTCGTAGCCCATTACCCACGAGCAGCGCCTGATCGCCTTCCACCAGTGTTTCTTCGGTATAAAACGAAGAACTGACTTTGAAGCCATCAGTGCACTCAGCATTTTGGGTTTTGGTCGTTTTGATAGAGAACGTTTTTGTCATATTGTGACGGCGAATATCCAGCACGTTAAATTTACCAAAATCGATGACCTGATTATTGGGGGTAATGGCGAAGTCGACACTGCAGTCAAGAACGCGAATATTTTCCAGCCCATAGATGTGATATTTCAGGTTTTTAGCCGAGGGATCTTCGTTGACGCTGCCAGCGCCATCAAATTGTACGACAGTGTAATCGCTAAGGGTGCTTTGATAATCGTGTGGCGGCATTTCGCGTAGTTTGACGTACAGGCGCATACGCGCCATGAACGTTCGCGATTTACGGATATTTGCAGGATCACCAGAGCAAATTTTATTTTGCCATCCCATTGCGATTATTTGCTCTGGCGTATACATGTCAATTTTTTTACTGTCGATACATTGGTTAGTATCGATACGGCTTTTTCCGAGGCTGGCGTCATAATCAGAGCCGTTATAGGTTACACCGAGCTGATAGTAACGATCCTGCATGCCGGGGTAGGGGTTTACCCACGCGTATACATGCTCACTTTCGAAATCACCGTTGGTATTGTTATCACAATAGACGGGGATTTTAATATCATCGGATTCCCAGATTTTATCTCCCGGTTTGGCGTTAGCCGGGACGGCGAATGGCATAATCGTTTCTGATTTTTCCACTGCGCCGCCTGAGGCGCCAAAATAACAGTCCAGCGCCAACGCGTTTTTTAAGGGCAGAAATAACAAGCAGGCAATGAGTAACAGTCCTTTGCTTATACTCATTGTTTATCCTCCACCACGCGCTGCATTTTGCATTGCCCCTGACAGTTGAGCGTCGTCATACGTAACGCGCCATAGTCATCCATATAGCCAAGATAAAACTGGTTGCCGTTATAGTTACCCGTACTGGCGATTGCCGAAGCAAAAGGCGCTATGAGCGTACTTTTAAAGCCGGGCAGAATGCCTTTTTTATCGCGGCCAAGATAGGCGATGGTCAGGTAATAAGGGGTCGGGTTTTTCAGGGTAAGCTGATTATTCTGCTGGCTGACCTGTAACTGTAATTCCACATGCTCGCCCGATTTTTTGCGTAATCCGGCGGGCCGCCAGAACAACTTTATACGGCTCTGGATAGCAACCTGAAGAATGGCATGACCGGTTGCTTTTTCCGGGGCAGGGGGGATCTCGCGCAGATTATAGTAAAACAGCGACTCACGATCGGTCGGCAATTGGCTAGTGGAAGATTGCTTGACGATACGCGCCTGCGATGTCGCTTTCGCTTCCAGACGTTGGATTGGCGGCAAGGCTACGAGGAAATCATCGCTTTTATCCCCTTTGTCATTTTCTATCCATGAGTATGCGAGATAGGGAAGTTTATCGCTGCGATTTTCTATCCGCAGGCTGGTCGCTTTATCATTGGCGTTAAACACGATACGAGTGCGATCGGGCTGTAAGGCGGCATTGCTGCATAAGCTCACGATCAGCAGAATAAGGGGCATTCCTTTAAAAATTGTCATTGTCTTTTCCTTAATTAATGACAGGGGAGAATCAGACGTTTACTCATATCTTCCAGGTGCTGAGGAAGCTGAATTAAACAACGCTGTTTATCACCCCAAAGTATTGTGAATCGCTGACTTTCACCCACACCACTTAACCAGGCGTGACCATCTTCCCCCACCATTCCGACGCTGATTCCGCTTCCTTCTTGCCGGATATCGGCGCCGAGTGGCGGGAAATGGCCGCTGGAGTCGCGGATGATGACGTTGATATCTTTTCCAGAACGTGAAGCCAGCGCTTTATAGCCGATCGCGCCTTCCGTCCAGGTTTCTTTGACCACGTTTTCGGATACCGTGACGCCGTCGGGCAAGTCGTTCATATTGACCACGACAGTCGAGGGTTGGTAACTGGAGACAAACGGTACGACCGCAATGCCAAAGCGGTTGGTGTAGTCGAGATTACCCTGAATCGGAATGTCGGCTACACCGTCTGTACTAACCATAAGACGAGGTTCGTTGGTGGAGCTACGGCGATGAAACGCCGCGCCAAAGCGTGTAGCAGTAAAGGAGCCACTCCAGCTGGTGCTGGCAGAGCTGTAATCATTAGCGGCGTACGTGCCAGACAGATCCCACTCGCCCGCAGAACTAAGATGCTGATAATTGCCGCTAACCTGTGCGCCATTGCCAGGTCGGTCAGATTGCAGGCCGGTCGATATTCCCCAACTGTTACGGTCATCCAGGGTATCGTTCCACGACATGCGGTGCGAGGTGCTATTTTTACTGTCCTGCATGTCATAACCAATGCGGCCACCGTCACCAATAGGCAATGAAATGGACAGGTAAATCTGGTTATCACGAGCTTTGTCTTCGTAATGTGTGGTGTTAAATGAGGTTGAGACGGAAATATCTTTCCAGTCACCGATATCAACGTTAAAGCCAGCGGTAATATTGGCGGTTGTGGAGGACTCCGCATTCCACCAGGTTTGACGCAACACGTTGACGTACAGGTTGAGATTCAGCGGTGTAATGGGTTGCCCGGCGGAAAGGCTGATTGTCTTTTTTTCATCCTGAGCATCAGCGTCATTGTATTTATGATCGATATAATTGGCGTAGCTATGGAAATGGCGATCGGAGAAACGATACGCCGCTATCGAAAGAAGACTGTCGGTGGCATCTATCCGTTTACTGTAGTTGAAGCGATAACTGTAACCTTTCTCGTCCGGTTGATTATCAAAACGACTTTTAGCCCAGGTGACGTCGAAGGAGAGCGCCCCCAGCCACAGCATATTTTGCCCGATACCCAGCGCGCCAGAATGATAATCGTCCCCTGCGAGAATCAACCCGCCATACAGTGAAGTATTGGAGAGCATCCCCCAGGAAACTTCATTACTTAAAAATGTTTCGTTTTCAGTATTATGAGACAAAGAAGGACGCGGACGACCCGCTGCAAGTTTATAACGCACCTGCCCCTGGCGGGTCAGAAAAGGCGTTGATGCTGCGGATACCTGGAAATTATTGACCCGACCATCTTCCTCCGCCACTTTGACATCCAGTGTGCCTTGAACTGACTGATTCAGGTCATCAATGATAAACGGGCCAGGCGGGACTTTTTTCTGATAAATGACGCGTCCGGTATGACTTATAGTGACGGTGGCGTTAGTTTGCGCCACGCCGCTAATTTGCGGTGCGTATCCGCGTAATTCCCAGGGAAGCATTCGGTCATCGCTGGTCAGGGCTGCACCGGTATACGAAAAACCGTCAAAAATATTGGAGCTGAGATCGGTTTCGCCAAGGGTTAATCTGGAGCTTATTTGTGGTAGCGGGCGAAACAGATAGGTTCGGGAAATAGCCCCGGATCGATCGTGCACATCACCATTGTCGGATTGGTTGAGCTGGTAATCGCTACGCAACCGCCATGCTCCGGCGTTAATACCCGTTGTACCGTAAGCATTCAGATTGGTATTACTGCTCCCTTCCTGCGGGCGATAAGTGCTGGCAAACAGGTTGTAGTCCAGCAAGATACCCGAAACTCCGGCATCCCATGTTTCAGGCGGCGCCCAGTTGTCGGAATGCCATGCCAGCCAGGCTTGTGGAATCGTGATGTTAAGTTGTTGGTTGGTCTGATCAAACGTAAAGTTGATTTCCGGCAGGCTGCTAAAATCAAAACACTGATTAACCTGCGGCAATGTCTGGCGGATTTTTTCTTTAAGGCCAAATTTACTCAACAGGGAATCATTGATACAAGGAATTGTTTTGTCGTTGGCTTTTTGCCAGCGAATAGTTTGCCCGCTGCTGATTTGAATATTATTAACAACGACGCTAACAAAATAATCACCGGGAACGATAGCGCCTTTTTCATTGAGCAGAGAAATATCAACGCTATCGCGCATCGATTTATCAAGGACGTTAAGGTTAAACTCCACTGCCAATGCAGAGGGGATAGCCATCGTCAGGCAGGATAAAACAGAAAGTCGGTAAATATTCACGGCATCCATACCTGATAAATATTTGAAGAAAGGCGGCTAACTTGCCGCCGTAATACGTATAACCACACACGCTGTCATATGTACAGATTAATCAATGACGACGCGGTGATTATTTATAATCCAGCACATAGGTCGCGTTGGCAGTGACTTCACCCGCCGTCACGGGAATACCGTTATCAATCTGCTCCATCCAGGCGAAGAAGTTCAGAGTTTGTTCTGTGGCTGTTGGTTCCAGCCCAATATCTGGACTTTCTGAACCCAGAGTGATGTTGGACTGGTCTTTGTTCATTAAGCGCACGCCAACACCTGTGGCCTCACCAGCACTGGTGTTACTGAGCATCGGGGAGGCTCCCATTGTTTTCGCTGAACTGTCAAAGGTTACCGAGACTTTTGATACTGCGGTACCTGAACCGTTATCGGAACTTGGCAGGTCACAGTTAACTAAATGAATATCGACAGGCGTTAATGCACTGTGATGATCCTGGTTGATGCGGTTCTTGGTCACCTCACCAAGATTTACTTGTTTATCAATGTCTTCTTGCTTAATTTCACAAGGTGCTTCAATAACTTCACCTTTAAAGTGAATTTCACCAGAGCCTTCATTTGCAGCATAAACAGGGGCTGAAATTAACAGAGATACGGCCAGCGCCGCCAGTGTTTTTTGTCCTTTAAACATAACGGAGTCCTTAGAGGAAATAGAAAAAGTATAGCGATACCAGAATAACTTACTTGAATATCAAATGTTTTTAGTTTTATTTAAAAACATTGTTAACTGTATTAAATACAAGGCTAATTAATTGATGTGGTGAATTAATTTTTTAATGAAAAGGATGCGGGTTTATTAGAGATTTCCCTCATTTTCATGAAGTTAAAAATGTTGCTGTCTGGAAGGGGTAATAAAAAATCATTAAATTGCTCATAAAATGAGTAGTGTTATTTTTTTTACAATATCTATGTTGGTCCGATAATGGATTTTATCTTTACAATTTTTTGTGTTTAGGCAAATAAAAATAACCCGCCATAGAAAAGACGGGTTAGAAGGATTTACTGTCAGGCAATCAATGGTTAACGCTTGATATCGCTTTTAAAGTCGCGTTTTTCGTAACCAGTGTAAAGCTGACGCGGACGGGCAATTTTCATTCCTTCGCTGTGCATTTCGCTCCAGTGAGCAATCCAGCCAACGGTACGTGCCATCGCAAAGATGACCGTGAACATGGAAGACGGAATACCCATCGCTTTCAGGATGATACCCGAGTAGAAATCGACGTTCGGGTACAGTTTCTTCTCGATAAAGTACGGGTCGTTCAGAGCGATGTTTTCCAGCTCCATGGCCACTTCCAGCAGGTCATCTTTGGTACCCAGCTCTTTCAGCACTTCATGGCAGGTTTCACGCATGACAGTGGCGCGCGGGTCGTAGTTTTTGTACACACGGTGACCGAAGCCCATCAGACGGAAAGAGTCATTTTTGTCTTTCGCACGACGAACAAATTCCGGAATGTGTTTAACCGAGCTGATTTCTTCCAGCATTTTCAGTGCAGCTTCGTTGGCGCCGCCGTGTGCTGGTCCCCACAGAGAGGCAATACCTGCTGCGATACAGGCAAACGGGTTCGCGCCCGAAGAACCTGCGGTACGTACGGTAGAAGTAGAGGCGTTCTGTTCGTGGTCAGCGTGCAGGATCAGAATGCGGTCCATAGCACGTTCCAGAATTGGATTGACTTCATACGGTTCGCACGGCGTGGAGAACATCATATGCAGGAAGTTACCGGCGTAGGAGAGGTCATTACGCGGGTAAACAAATGGCTGCCCGATGGAATATTTGTAGCACATTGCTGCCATGGTCGGCATTTTCGACAACAGGCGGAACGCGGCGATTTCACGATGGCGCGGGTTATTGACGTCCAGAGAGTCATGATAAAACGCCGCCAGCGCACCGGTAATACCGCACATGACCGCCATCGGATGCGAGTCACGACGGAAAGCGTGGAACAGACGGGTGATCTGTTCGTGGATCATGGTATGACGAGTTACTGTAGTTTTGAATTCGTCATACTGTTCCTGGGTTGGTTTTTCACCATTCAACAGGATGTAGCAAACTTCCAGGTAGTTAGAATCGGTTGCCAGCTGATCGATCGGGAAGCCACGATGCAGCAAAATACCTTCATCACCATCAATAAAAGTAATTTTAGATTCGCAGGATGCTGTTGAAGTGAAACCAGGGTCAAAGGTGAATACGCCTTTTGAACCAAGCGTACGGATATCGATAACATCTTGACCTAGCGTGCCTTTCAGCACATCCAGTTCAACAGCTGTGTTCCCATTGAGGGTGAGTTTTGCTTTTGTATCAGCCATTTAAGGTCTCCTTAGCGCCTTATTGCATAAGACTGCCGGAACTTAAATTTGCCTTCGCACATCAACCTGGCTTTACCCGTTTGTTATTTGGCTCGCCGCTCTGTGGGAGAGAGGAAACCTGGGTACAGAGCTCTGGGCGCTTGCAGGTAAAGAATTCATTGATGACGAATAAACGGCGAATCAAGCACTTAGCAATCCGAATTATTAAACCTGTCTATCACTAATAACTGTCTCGAATGGATTGGTCAATACTTCCACACTGTTACATAAGTTAATCTCAGGTGAAATAGTGACCCCATAACTTTTACGCATTATATGCTTTTCCTGGTAATGTTTGTAACAACTTTGTTGAATGATTGTCAAATGTGATGGTTAAAAATTAAATAAATGTTGTTATCGTGACCCAGATCACTGTTCCGGATAAAACCAGACAAACTATATGTAGGTTAATTGTAATGATTTTGTGAACAGCCTATACTGCCGCCAGGTCTCCGGAACACCCTGCAATCCCGAGCCACCCAGCGTTGTAACGTGTCGTTTTCGCATCTGGAAGCAGTGTTTTGCATGACGCGCAGTTATAGAAAGGACGCTGTCTGACCCGCAAGCAGACCGGAGGAAGGAAATCCCGACGTCTCCAGGTAACAGAAAGTTATCCTCTGTACCCGTAGTCCCCAGGGAATAATAAGAACAGCATGTGGGCGTTATTCATGATAAGAAATGTGAAAAAACAAAGACCTGTTAATCTGGACCTACAGACCATCCGGTTCCCCATCACGGCGATAGCGTCCATTCTTCATCGCGTTTCCGGTGTGATTACGTTTGTTGCAGTGGGCATCCTGCTGTGGCTTCTGGGTACCAGCCTCTCTTCCCCTGAAGGTTTCGAGCAAGCTTCCGCCATTATGGGCAGCTTCTTCGTGAAATTTATCATGTGGGGCATCCTTACCGCTCTGGCATATCACGTCGTCGTAGGTATTCGCCACATGATGATGGATTTTGGCTATCTGGAAGAAACATTCGAAGCGGGTAAACGCTCTGCCAAAGTCTCTTTTGTCATTACTATCGTGCTTTCAATTCTTGCAGGAGTCCTCGTATGGTAAGCAACGCTTCCGCATTAGGACGCAATGGCGTACATGATTTCATCCTCGTTCGCGCTACTGCTCTCGTCCTGACGCTTTACATCATTTATATGGTCGGTTTTTTTGCTATCAGTGGCGAACTGACATATGACGTCTGGAGTGGTTTCTTTGCCTCTGCGTTCACTAAAGTCTTCACTCTGCTGGCACTGTTTTCCATTTTGATCCATGCCTGGATCGGCATGTGGCAGGTGTTGACCGACTACGTTAAACCATTGGCCGTGCGCCTGATTCTGCAACTGGTGATTGTCGTTGCACTGGTGGTTTACGTGATTTATGGATTCGTTGTGGTGTGGGGTGTGTGATGAAATTGCCAGTCAGAGAATTTGATGCAGTTGTGATTGGTGCCGGAGGCGCAGGTATGCGCGCGGCGCTACAAATTTCCCAGAGCGGCCAGACCTGTGCGCTGCTATCTAAAGTTTTCCCGACCCGTTCCCATACCGTGTCTGCGCAGGGCGGTATTACCGTTGCGCTGGGTAACACCCATGAAGATAACTGGGAATGGCATATGTACGACACCGTAAAAGGGTCGGACTATATCGGTGACCAGGACGCGATTGAATATATGTGTAAAACCGGGCCGGAAGCGATTCTGGAGCTGGAACACATGGGCCTGCCGTTCTCGCGTCTTGATGATGGTCGTATCTATCAACGTCCGTTTGGCGGCCAGTCGAAAAACTTCGGCGGCGAGCAGGCGGCACGTACTGCGGCGGCTGCTGACCGTACCGGTCACGCACTGCTGCACACGCTTTATCAGCAGAACCTGAAAAACCACACCACTATTTTCTCCGAATGGTACGCGCTGGATCTGGTGAAAAACGCCGATGGCGCGGTGGTCGGTTGTACCGCACTGTGCATCGAAACCGGTGAAGTGGTTTACTTCAAAGCTCGCGCGACTGTGCTGGCGACTGGCGGGGCAGGGCGTATTTATCAGTCCACCACCAACGCCCACATTAACACTGGCGACGGTGTCGGCATGGCTATCCGTGCAGGCGTACCGGTACAGGATATGGAAATGTGGCAGTTCCACCCGACCGGTATTGCCGGTGCGGGCGTACTGGTCACCGAAGGTTGCCGTGGTGAAGGCGGTTATCTGCTGAACAAACATGGCGAACGCTTTATGGAGCGTTATGCGCCGAACGCCAAAGACCTGGCGGGCCGTGACGTGGTGGCGCGTTCCATCATGATCGAAATCCGTGAAGGTCGCGGTTGTGATGGTCCGTGGGGGCCACACGCAAAACTGAAACTCGACCACCTGGGTAAAGAAGTTCTTGAATCCCGTCTGCCGGGCATCCTTGAACTCTCCCGCACCTTCGCTCACGTTGATCCGGTGAAAGAGCCGATTCCGGTAATCCCAACCTGTCACTACATGATGGGCGGTATTCCGACCAAAGTGACCGGTCAGGCGCTGACCGTGAACGAGAAAGGCGAAGATGTGGTGATCCCTGGGCTGTTCGCGGTAGGTGAAATTGCCTGCGTATCCGTACACGGCGCAAACCGTCTGGGCGGCAACTCGCTGCTGGACCTGGTGGTATTTGGTCGTGCGGCTGGCCTGCATCTGCAAGAGTCTATCGCCGAGCAGGGCGCACTGCGCGATGCCAGCGAGTCTGATGTTGAAGCTTCTCTCGATCGTCTGAACCGCTGGAACAACAACCGTAACGGTGAAGATCCGGTGGCGATTCGTAAAGCACTGCAAGAATGTATGCAGCATAACTTCTCGGTCTTCCGTGAAGGTGATGCGATGGCGAAAGGGCTTGAGCAGTTGAAAGTGATCCGCGAGCGTCTGAAAAATGCCCGTCTGGATGACACTTCAAGTGAGTTCAACACCCAGCGCGTTGAGTGCCTGGAATTGGATAACCTGATGGAAACGGCGTATGCAACGGCTGTTTCTGCCAACTTCCGTACCGAAAGCCGTGGCGCGCATAGCCGCTTCGACTTCCCGGATCGCGATGATGAAAACTGGCTGTGCCACTCCCTGTATCTGCCAGAGTCGGAATCCATGACGCGCCGAAGCGTCAACATGGAACCGAAACTGCGCCCGGCATTCCCGCCGAAGATTCGTACTTACTAATGCGGAGACAGGAAAATGAGACTCGAGTTTTCAATTTATCGCTATAACCCGGATGTTGATGATGCTCCGCGTATGCAGGATTACACCCTGGAAGCGGATGAAGGTCGCGACATGATGCTGCTGGATGCGCTTATCCAGTTGAAAGAGAAAGATCCCAGCCTGTCGTTCCGTCGCTCCTGTCGTGAAGGGGTATGTGGTTCCGACGGTCTGAACATGAACGGTAAGAATGGTCTGGCCTGTATTACCCCAATTTCGGCACTCAACCAGCCGGGTAAGAAAATTGTAATTCGCCCGTTACCTGGTTTACCGGTTGTCCGCGATTTGGTGGTAGACATGGGACAATTCTATGCGCAATATGAGAAAATCAAACCTTACCTGTTGAATAATGGGCAAAATCCGCCAGCTCGTGAGCATTTACAGATGCCAGAGCAGCGCGAAAAACTCGACGGGCTGTATGAATGTATTCTCTGCGCATGTTGTTCAACCTCTTGTCCGTCTTTCTGGTGGAATCCCGATAAGTTTATCGGCCCGGCAGGCTTGTTAGCGGCATATCGTTTCCTGATCGATAGCCGTGATACCGAGACTGACGAGCGCCTCGACGGTTTGAGTGATGCATTCAGTGTATTCCGCTGTCACAGCATCATGAACTGCGTCAGTGTATGTCCGAAAGGGCTGAACCCGACGCGCGCCATCGGCCATATCAAGTCGATGTTGTTGCAACGTAATGCATAAACCCCGGGCCTGATAAGACGCGCAAGCGTCGCATCAGGCAACCAGAGCCGGATGCGGCGTGAACGCCTTATCCGGCCTACAAATCATTACCCGTAGGCCTGATAAGCGCAGTGCATCAGGCGTAACAAAGAAATGCAGGAAATCTTTAAAAACTGCCCCTGACACTAAGACAGTTTTTAAAGGTTCCTTAGCGGACGCAGAAAACACGACAAGTCCGCAACAAGTGAACCCCGGCACGCACATCTGATATGAAATGTGCGTGGTAGTATCCACGGCGAAGTAAGCATAAAAAAGATGCTTAAGGGATCACGATGCAGAACAGCGCTTTGAAAGCCTGGTTGGACTCTTCTTACCTCTCTGGCGCAAACCAGAGCTGGATAGAACAGCTCTATGAAGACTTCTTAACCGATCCTGACTCGGTTGACGCTAACTGGCGTTCGACGTTCCAGCAGTTACCTGGTACGGGAGTCAAACCGGATCAATTCCACTCTCAAACGCGTGAATATTTCCGCCGCCTGGCGAAAGACGCTTCACGTTACTCTTCAACGATCTCCGACCCTGACACCAATGTGAAGCAGGTTAAAGTCCTGCAGCTCATTAACGCATACCGCTTCCGTGGTCACCAGCATGCGAATCTCGATCCGCTGGGACTGTGGCAGCAAGATAAAGTGGCCGATCTGGATCCGTCTTTCCACGATCTGACCGAAGCAGACTTCCAGGAGACCTTCAACGTCGGTTCATTTGCCAGCGGCAAAGAAACCATGAAACTCGGCGAGTTGCTGGAAGCTCTCAAGCAAACCTACTGCGGCCCGATTGGCGCCGAGTATATGCACATTACCAGCACCGAAGAAAAACGCTGGATCCAACAGCGTATCGAGTCTGGTCGCGCGACTTTCAATAGCGAAGAGAAAAAACGCTTCTTAAGCGAACTGACCGCCGCTGAAGGCCTTGAACGTTACCTCGGTGCAAAATTCCCTGGCGCAAAACGCTTCTCGCTGGAAGGCGGTGACGCGTTAATCCCGATGCTTAAAGAGATGATCCGCCACGCGGGCAACAGCGGCACCCGCGAAGTGGTTCTCGGGATGGCGCACCGTGGTCGTCTGAACGTGCTGGTAAACGTGCTGGGTAAAAAACCGCAAGACTTGTTCGACGAGTTTGCCGGTAAACATAAAGAACACCTCGGCACAGGCGACGTGAAATACCACATGGGCTTCTCGTCTGACTTCCAGACCGATGGCGGCCTGGTGCACCTGGCGCTGGCGTTTAACCCGTCTCACCTTGAGATTGTAAGCCCGGTAGTTATCGGTTCTGTTCGCGCTCGTCTGGACAGACTTGATGAGCCGAGCAGCAACAAAGTGCTGCCAATCACCATTCATGGTGACGCCGCAGTAACCGGGCAGGGCGTGGTTCAGGAAACCCTGAACATGTCGAAAGCGCGTGGTTATGAAGTTGGCGGTACGGTACGTATCGTTATCAACAACCAGGTTGGCTTCACCACCTCTAACCCGCTGGATGCTCGTTCGACGCCGTACTGTACTGATATCGGTAAGATGGTTCAGGCACCGATTTTCCACGTTAACGCGGACGATCCGGAAGCCGTTGCCTTTGTGACCCGTCTGGCGCTCGATTTCCGTAACACCTTTAAACGTGATGTCTTCATCGACCTGGTATGCTACCGCCGTCACGGCCACAACGAAGCCGACGAGCCGAGCGCAACCCAGCCGCTGATGTATCAGAAAATCAAAAAACATCCAACGCCGCGCAAAATCTACGCTGACAAGCTGGAGCAGGAAAAAGTCGCGACGCTGGAAGATGCCACCGAGATGGTTAACCTGTACCGCGATGCGCTGGATGCTGGCGATTGCGTTGTAGCAGAGTGGCGTCCGATGAACATGCACTCTTTCACCTGGTCGCCGTACCTCAACCACGAATGGGACGAAGAGTACCCGAACAAAGTTGAGATGAAGCGCCTGCAGGAACTGGCTAAACGCATCAGTACGGTGCCGGAAGCGGTTGAAATGCAGTCTCGCGTTGCCAAGATTTATGGCGATCGCCAGGCGATGGCTGCCGGTGAGAAACTGTTCGACTGGGGCGGTGCGGAAAACCTCGCTTACGCCACGCTGGTTGACGAAGGCATTCCGGTTCGTCTGTCTGGTGAAGACTCCGGTCGCGGTACGTTCTTCCACCGCCACGCGGTGATCCATAACCAGTCTAACGGTTCCACTTACACGCCGCTGCAACATATCCATAACGGCCAGGGCGCGTTCCGTGTCTGGGACTCCGTACTGTCTGAAGAAGCAGTGCTGGCGTTTGAATACGGTTATGCCACCGCAGAACCACGCACCCTGACCATCTGGGAAGCGCAGTTCGGTGACTTCGCCAACGGCGCACAGGTGGTTATCGACCAGTTCATCTCCTCTGGCGAACAGAAATGGGGCCGGATGTGTGGCCTGGTGATGTTGCTGCCGCACGGTTACGAAGGGCAGGGGCCGGAGCACTCCTCCGCGCGTCTGGAACGTTATCTGCAACTTTGTGCTGAGCAAAACATGCAGGTTTGCGTACCGTCTACCCCGGCACAGGTTTACCACATGCTGCGTCGTCAGGCGCTGCGCGGGATGCGTCGTCCGCTGGTCGTGATGTCGCCGAAATCCCTGCTGCGTCATCCGCTGGCGGTTTCCAGCCTCGAAGAACTGGCGAACGGCACCTTCCTGCCCGCCATCGGTGAAATCGACGAGCTTGATCCGAAGGGCGTGAAGCGCGTAGTGATGTGTTCTGGTAAGGTTTATTACGACCTGCTGGAACAGCGTCGTAAGAACAATCAACACGATGTCGCCATTGTGCGTATCGAGCAACTCTACCCGTTCCCGCATAAAGCGATGCAGGAAGTGTTGCAGCAGTTTGCTCACGTCAAGGATTTTGTCTGGTGCCAGGAAGAGCCGCTCAACCAGGGCGCATGGTACTGCAGCCAGCATCATTTCCGTGAAGTGATTCCGTTTGGGGCTTCTCTGCGTTATGCAGGCCGCCCGGCCTCCGCCTCTCCGGCGGTAGGGTATATGTCCGTTCACCAGAAACAGCAACAAGATCTGGTTAATGACGCGCTGAACGTCGAATAAATAAAGGATACACAATGAGTAGCGTAGATATTCTGGTCCCTGACCTGCCTGAATCCGTAGCCGATGCCACCGTCGCAACCTGGCATAAAAAACCCGGCGACGCAGTCGTACGTGATGAAGTGCTGGTAGAAATCGAAACTGACAAAGTGGTACTGGAAGTACCGGCATCAGCAGACGGCATTCTGGATGCGGTTCTGGAAGATGAAGGTACAACGGTAACGTCTCGTCAGATCCTTGGTCGCCTGCGTGAAGGCAACAGCGCGGGTAAAGAAACCAGCGCCAAATCTGAAGAGAAAGCGTCCACTCCGGCGCAACGCCAGCAGGCGTCTCTGGAAGAGCAAAACAACGATGCGTTAAGCCCGGCGATCCGTCGCCTGCTGGCTGAACACAACCTCGACGCCAGCGCCATTAAAGGCACCGGTGTGGGTGGTCGTCTGACCCGTGAAGATGTGGAAAAACATCTGGCGAAAGCCCCGGCGAAAGAGTCTGCACCGGCAGCGACTGCTCCGGCGGCGCAACCGGTTCTGGCTGCACGTAGCGAAAAACGTGTCCCGATGACTCGCCTGCGTAAGCGTGTGGCAGAGCGTCTGCTGGAAGCGAAAAATTCCACCGCCATGCTGACCACGTTCAACGAAGTCAACATGAAGCCGATTATGGATCTGCGTAAGCAGTACGGTGAAGCGTTTGAAAAACGTCACGGCATCCGTCTGGGCTTTATGTCCTTCTACGTGAAAGCGGTGGTTGAAGCCCTGAAACGTTACCCGGAAGTGAATGCTTCTATCGACGGCGATGACGTGGTTTACCACAACTATTTCGACGTCAGCATGGCGGTTTCTACGCCGCGCGGCCTGGTGACGCCGGTTCTGCGTGATGTCGATACCCTCGGCATGGCAGACATCGAGAAGAAAATCAAAGAGCTGGCAGTCAAAGGCCGTGACGGCAAGCTGACGGTTGAAGATCTGACCGGTGGTAACTTCACCATCACCAACGGTGGTGTGTTCGGTTCCCTGATGTCTACGCCGATCATCAACCCGCCGCAGAGCGCAATCCTGGGTATGCACGCTATCAAAGATCGTCCGATGGCGGTGAATGGTCAGGTTGAGATCCTGCCGATGATGTACCTGGCGCTGTCCTACGATCACCGTCTGATCGATGGTCGCGAATCCGTGGGCTTCCTGGTAACGATCAAAGAGTTGCTGGAAGATCCGACGCGTCTGCTGCTGGACGTGTAGTAGTTTAAGTTTCACCTGCACTGTAGACCGGATAAGACATTATCGCCTTCTCCGGCAATTGAAGCCTGATGCGACGCTTAACGCGTCTTATCAGGCCTACGGGGAGCACCAATGTAGGTCGGATAAGGCGCTCGCGCCGCATCCGACAAGCGATGCCTGATGCGACGCTTGCGCGTCTTATCAGGCCTACGGGTGACCGACAATGCCCGGAAGCGATACGAAATATTCGGTCTACGGTTTAAAAGATAACGATTACTGAAGGATGGACAGAACACATGAACTTACATGAATATCAGGCAAAACAACTGTTTGCCCGCTATGGCTTACCAGCACCGGTGGGTTATGCCTGTACTACTCCGCGCGAAGCAGAAGAAGCCGCTTCAAAAATCGGTGCCGGTCCGTGGGTAGTGAAATGTCAGGTTCACGCTGGTGGCCGCGGTAAAGCGGGCGGTGTGAAAGTTGTAAACAGCAAAGAAGACATCCGTGCTTTTGCAGAAAACTGGCTGGGCAAGCGTCTGGTAACGTATCAAACAGATGCCAATGGCCAACCGGTTAACCAGATTCTGGTTGAAGCGGCGACCGATATCGCTAAAGAGCTGTATCTCGGTGCTGTTGTTGACCGTAGTTCCCGTCGCGTGGTCTTTATGGCCTCCACCGAAGGCGGCGTGGAAATCGAAAAAGTGGCGGAAGAAACGCCGCACCTGATCCACAAAGTTGCGCTTGATCCGCTGACTGGCCCGATGCCGTATCAGGGACGCGAGCTGGCGTTTAAACTGGGTCTGGAAGGTAAACTGGTTCAGCAGTTCACCAAAATCTTCATGGGCCTGGCGACCATTTTCCTGGAGCGCGACCTGGCGCTGATCGAAATCAACCCGCTGGTCATCACCAAACAGGGCGATCTGATTTGCCTCGACGGCAAACTGGGCGCTGACGGCAACGCACTGTTCCGCCAGCCTGATCTGCGCGAAATGCGTGACCAGTCGCAGGAAGATCCGCGTGAAGCACAGGCTGCACAGTGGGAACTGAACTACGTTGCGCTGGACGGTAACATCGGTTGTATGGTTAACGGCGCAGGTCTGGCGATGGGTACGATGGACATCGTTAAACTGCACGGCGGCGAACCGGCTAACTTCCTGGACGTTGGCGGCGGCGCAACCAAAGAACGTGTAACCGAAGCGTTCAAAATCATCCTCTCTGACGACAAAGTGAAAGCCGTTCTGGTTAACATCTTCGGCGGTATCGTTCGTTGCGACCTGATCGCTGACGGTATCATCGGCGCGGTAGCGGAAGTGGGTGTTAACGTACCTGTAGTAGTACGTCTTGAAGGTAACAACGCCGAACTCGGCGCGAAGAAACTGGCTGACAGCGGCCTGAATATTATTGCAGCAAAAGGTCTGACGGATGCAGCTCAGCAGGTTGTTGCCGCAGTGGAGGGGAAATAATGTCCATTTTAATTGATAAAAACACCAAGGTTATCTGCCAGGGCTTTACCGGTAGCCAGGGGACTTTCCACTCTGAACAGGCCATTGCATATGGCACTAAAATGGTTGGCGGCGTAACTCCAGGTAAAGGCGGTACTACCCATCTCGGCCTGCCGGTGTTCAACACTGTGCGTGAAGCTGTTGCTGCTACTGGCGCTACCGCTTCTGTTATCTACGTACCAGCACCGTTCTGCAAAGACTCCATTCTGGAAGCTATCGATGCAGGCATCAAACTGATTATCACCATCACTGAAGGCATCCCGACGCTGGATATGCTGACTGTGAAAGTGAAACTGGATGAAGCAGGCGTTCGTATGATCGGCCCGAACTGCCCGGGCGTAATCACTCCGGGTGAATGCAAAATCGGTATCCAGCCGGGTCACATTCACAAACCGGGTAAAGTGGGTATCGTTTCCCGTTCCGGTACACTGACCTATGAAGCGGTTAAACAGACCACGGATTACGGTTTCGGTCAGTCGACCTGTGTCGGTATCGGCGGCGACCCGATCCCTGGCTCTAACTTTATCGACATCCTCGAAATGTTCGAAAAAGATCCGCAGACCGAAGCGATCGTGATGATCGGTGAGATCGGCGGTAGCGCTGAAGAAGAAGCGGCTGCGTACATCAAAGAGCACGTTACCAAGCCAGTTGTGGGTTACATCGCTGGTGTGACTGCGCCGAAAGGCAAACGTATGGGCCACGCGGGTGCCATCATTGCCGGTGGTAAAGGGACTGCGGATGAGAAATTCGCTGCTCTGGAAGCCGCAGGCGTGAAAACCGTTCGCAGCCTGGCGGATATCGGTGAAGCTCTGAAAACTGTTCTGAAATAAATACGTGTAATAAGAAATAGCCCTCGCCGCTTCCCTCTACAGGAATGGCGAAGGGCTGTCGGTTTCGACATGGTTGGCCATCTTATGATGGCCTTTTTTATGCCTTAAACGTTAACCACGGTCGAAATCTGACCGCATGTTGAATTAATCCGGCTGCTTGTTGGGCTTCGATAACCGGACCAATATCTTTATAAGCAGCTGGCGCTTCTTCAAGACGTCGTTCTTCGCGCAATGTGACGCATTGCCACGGCAGCGCTGACTCTTCAGTCGCGCGTGAGCGCATGGTCTGCCGACGCTGGCTGCGTCCTGCTCCGTGACTGCATGACCACAGCCACTGCGGGTTGCCGCAACCGACCGCAAGCCACGAATAATCGCCCATTGATCCGGGGATTAACGCCAGATCGCCCACGCGTGCCGGCGTTGCGCCTTTGCGATGAATATTCATTTCATGCTCGCGAAGGATGATGTTATGCGGCACATCCACCACCAGATGTGAATCATCCTGATGGAATAAATCGGCAAAACATACGCGAACCATTTCCGCAATGGTCACGCGATTTAACCACGCGTAACGCGCCGCCATTCCCATAGCCTGCAGGTATTCCTCCGCCAGCTCACCGCCCAGAGCATATAATCCGCTTTGTGGATGTTTATGCCCGGCGGGCCAGGCTGCACGGGCGCGATCCATCCAGCGTCGTCCGACGTAAAAGCCGACATCTCGCGATCCGCTATGGATCATCACCACGATATCGCCCATTTTCAGCCCTTGTTGCCAGGCCACATGGCGATCGACCACGCTATCAACCACCTGAAGTTCAATAAAATGATTACCTGAACCCGGCGTACCAAGACAAGGATCGCGGAGTAATGCGCGGTCCGTTGCCAGCAGGGCGGGTGGGGCATAACGCGAATGACTGTTATGCTCGTTCAGCCCAATGCAGCGATCAATCTCTTGCATCATCCGGGGGATATTCGTGCGTGTCCAGAGACCCGCTGATGGCAAGGTCGACACACAATTTGCCGGTCCGCCATCAAAAAGCGCGGTGAACGCTCGTGCGGATAACGGAACATCGCGCTCATTTTGCAGTAGCACTTGTGTTAACCGCTGAGTGATGACGTCTTTATGCGCTTCGGCTTGCTCAAGTGTTAATCCAGTCGTCAGCAGTCGCATGCCACAAGAAATATCGGTGCCGATGGCGGCGGGAATGACTAAATCCGGCGTTGAGGCCACCACTGCGCCAACGGGGACGCCATTGCCGGGGTGAAAATCTGGCGTCGCGCACGTCTGGCGTACATAACCTGGATGATCTGGTAGCTTCACTTCTGCAAAATCAAGAAGTTGTGTCACTGCTTTTTCTTCTAGCGGCAGTTCGTCCGGCAGCAGTACGTGGGCTCTGGCTCCTGATGGACGAGATAATGAAACAATATTGTTGGCGCGGGAAAGTTGGATCCCTTTGCGCAGAAAGGCTTTATCAAGCCTCGAAAGATGATGCATAACGCTGTCCTGAAATATAGACGTTAATCAACCCCCTGTATTGCGAGGGTAATTTTGTCTTTCCGGTCAGCAGCCAGCAAAAGGGAAAGAAAACGCGCGTAGTGTATTCAGCAATGACGATAAATACAAGATAAAAATACCGATTGCCAAAGAGGGTTGTTGTTATAAAGGTGGTGAATTATCGACACCCGATTGTAAAATATGAAAGATGATAACTCCCAGAATATATATTTTAAGAGTTATTTTTACGCCTGTTCTTACGGCGGTAACTATCCATTGCTTGCCGTTTTTTAATTATCAAAGTGGGATAAAAACAAATGAATTATTGATGATAATACAACATGTTTTTATGACGAATAATGAAGATCTTATTTTAAATATCATCGTGTTATGCGCACTGCGTGGTGTCGGATTACCTGGTGTTATGCTAATGTCTGGTTGTTATTAACGCATTTCTCCGGATAATTAAATTACAGACATCTTGCAATCTCATCATATTCATATGTTCAAATGAGAAAATATTTTGCCAACAATATCACTTTTTCCAAAAGTTAAATTAAGCATATTGAAATCGCATACAAAGCGTTGGCAGTTTTTTTGAATTTACATTCAGGGTGAATATTCCATAACAAATGAAATTCACCAAATGAATTGATAATGCGAAATTATAAACGGAGATTATATAAACCGTTTCTGTATTCCTTCGCTCATTTTTTCTGGGCGATGACAGCATTTAATTTTATCCAGTAACAGGAGAAGATTCATGAGTAAGCCTTCAGACCCTCGTATTGATACCAGTCGCGTCATCCATGCGCCACAAGGAACTCAACTGCATTGCAAAAACTGGCAGATCGAAGCTGCCTATCGGATGTTGCAGAACAACCTTGATCCCGACGTAGCCGAAAATCCACAGCATCTGGTGGTATACGGTGGCATTGGCCGCGCGGCGCGTAACTGGGAATGTTTCGACCAGATCCTCGAATCACTCAAAAATCTCGAGCCTGATGAGTCGCTGTTGGTACAGTCCGGTAAACCCGTGGGCGTGTTTAAAACTCATACTGACGCGCCCCGCGTGCTGATTGCCAACTCTAACCTGGTGCCGCAATGGGCCAACTGGGATCACTTCAATGAACTGGATCGCAAAGGTCTGTTCATGTACGGCCAGATGACCGCGGGCTCGTGGATCTACATCGGTAGTCAGGGCATTGTGCAGGGAACGTTCGAAACTTTTGTCGAAGCAGGTCGCCAGCACTACAACAATTCGCTAAGTGGAAAATGGATCCTGACCGCGGGGCTCGGTGGTATGGGCGGTGCACAACCGCTGGCGGCGACTCTGGCGGGAGCTTGTTCATTAAATATCGAGTGCCAGCAAAGTAGCATCGACTTCCGTCTGCGTACCCGTTATGTCGATAAACAAGCGAAAGATCTTGATGATGCACTGGCGCTGATTAAATACCACACCGAACGCAAAGAAGCCGTTTCTATCGCGCTGCTGGGCAATGCAGCGGAAATTGTTCCTGAGTTGGTGAAACGTGCGCATCAGGGAGCGATCAAACCGGATCTGGTGACCGACCAGACCTCCGCTCACGATCTGGTCTATGGTTACCTGCCAATGGGCTGGAGCGTAGAACAATGGCGTGCTGCACAGCAGGATCCACAACAGCACGCCAGACTGCAAAAAGAAGCGGCACAGAGTTGCGTGGCGCATGTTCAGGGGATGCTGGACTTCCAGGCGATGGGGATCCCGGTTGTCGATTATGGTAACAACATCCGCCAGGTGGCTTTCAACGAAGGTCTGCAAAATGCCTTCGATTTCCCGGGCTTCGTTCCTGCTTACATTCGCCCCATGTTTTGTGAAGGCAAAGGCCCGTTCCGTTGGGTGGCGCTGTCTGGTGACCCGGAAGATATCTATAAAACCGATGCCAAAATTAAAGAACTATTCCCCAATAACGTACTGACCCATCGCTGGCTGGATATGGCGCGTGAGCGTATCGCCTTCCAGGGGCTTCCTTCACGTATTTGCTGGCTGGGGCTTGGTGAGCGTCACCTGGCGGGGCTGGCATTCAACGAAATGGTGCGCAACGGTGAACTAAAAGCACCGATTGTGATTGGGCGCGATCATCTTGATACCGGTTCTGTCGCCAGCCCGAACCGCGAAACTGAAAGCATGCTCGATGGCAGTGACGCGGTTTCTGACTGGCCGTTGCTCAATGGTCTGCTCAATACCGCAGGTGGCGCAACGTGGGTGTCTCTGCATCATGGCGGCGGCGTCGGGATGGGGTATTCACAACACGCCGGGATGGTTATTGTTGCCGATGGTAGCGAAGAAGCCGAAAAACGTCTGGCGCGTGTGCTGGTGAATGACTGTGCTTCCGGGGTTATGCGTCATGCGGATGCGGGTTATGAGGCGGCAATTGAATGTGCCAAAAATTATGGTCTGAAATTGCCGATGATTCGCTAAATATTAACGCTGTTATTTAATATTTGCGCTAATACAGGCGGGAAGTTATCCGCCTGTATAACAATAATTATCAAAAATATTCATTACATCGTCGAGAGAAATATCTCTCGACCCTCTATTGCTGTTTCAAAAAATGACCTCTCATTTTGCAGGAGACTTTTTCATGGAATCAAGCAGCCCTATCCGCAGTAAAAAACCAGTATTAGAATCAAATACGATTAACGCCGTTCCTGAGTCCGCTCGCCACGGCGCGCCCTCCAGCTAGTTTACTTTATGGCTAAGTGCTAACTTACAAATTACCGCCGTGGTGGACGGCGCGTTAGCGATTATTTTTGGCTCTGAAGCCATGTCAGCAATTATTGGTTTATTAATCGGTAATATTATCGGCGGCGCGGTTATGGCATTGCACTCGTCACAGGGGGCAAAGCTGGGATTACCACAGATGATCTCCAGTCGTATCCGCTTTGGCGTCAAAGGAGCGGCGCTACCGTTACTGATGGTGATTATTATGTATCTCGGATTTGCCGCGACGGGTACGGTATTATCCGGTCAGGCGATTAACCGGATATTTGGTTTTGAGTCAGCATCGACCGGAATTATTATTTTCGGCATGCTTACCGCGATGATCGCATTGGTCGGTTATAAACTTATTCACGTCGTTGGCCGTGTTGCAGGGATATTAAGTATTCTGGGGTTTATTTACCTGGCCACTCAACTTAGTGGTCACTACGATGTGGCTGCGGCATTTGGTCAAAAGCCATTTAGCTTATCGGTGTTCTTATTAACGATTGCACTCTCAGCCGGATGGCAATTAACGTTTGCACCATACGCCTCTGATTATTCCCGCTATTTACCCTCTGATACACCAGCAAAATCAATCTTCTTTGCCACCTTTCTGGGAACTACGCTTGGCGCGCAATGTGCCATGACTTTTGGCGTTCTTGTTGCTGCTTGCGGTGCTAACTTCCTGAAAGATCAGGTTGGTTTTATGGGCGATTTAGCCGGACCAACGTTTGCCATTCTGATTTATACGGTGATTGTTTGCGGCAAACTGACGGTTAACTGTTTGAATGCCTACGGCGGCTTTATGTCGATTCTGGCGACCGTCAGCGCCTTTAACAATCGCAGCCAGGTTTCACAGCGTGTTCGTGCTGCCTACGTTGTAGGGTTCGTGCTGTTGTCGATGGTCGTCGCGCTGGCGGCAAGCGCAGACTTTTTGAATAATTTCAAAAACTTCGTTCTGCTGCTGTTGACGGTATTTGTGCCGTGGAGCGCCATCAATCTCATCGACTACTACTTCATCTCACAAGGTAAAACCGACATTCCGGCACTTTATACCCCGGAGGGGCGCTATGGCGCGTATAACAAAACTGCGTTGGTTTGCTACGGAATTGGTGTGCTGGTGCAGATCCCCTTCCTGAATCAAAAACTGTATCAGGGACCCATTTCTGTACTGATGGGCGGGGCGGATATTTCCTGGATTATCGGCTTGTTAATGACTGCCGTTATTTATTACCCGTGGGCAAAACGTACTACCAGCGTTCCTGCCCAGACTATTTATCCCGAGTCGTAAAATGGAACCAATGCTGATATCTGCAATGGATAAGCCCTTGCAACCGTGGCGCAACGGCGGGGGTTTTACGCGACAACTGCATGCCTGGCCTGATGATGAAAACTGGCTGTTACGCATCAGTATGGCCAATGTCAGCCAGGACGGTCCTTTTTCGGCGTGGCCTGGCGTGGTACGTGGCCTCGCCATTCTCGATGGGGAAGGGGTGAGGCTGACGTTTGCCGATTCGATAATCAACCTGCAACGTCACGATCCCGCCTTAATTTTTCCCGGAGAAGCCATGCCAGATTGCCAGCTGCTGGGCGGTGCAGTTCGCGATCTCAATGTCATGGCGCGGGAAGGCGATACGGGGATGTTGCGAGTGCAAAGTGCCGTTGACTGGCTTCCTCCGTCACTTGCGCAAGCGGGCCTGTTCACGCTGTGTGAAGGGGAGTGGATAAGCGGCGAGAAAAGGGTGTTTGTCGCGGCAAATATGTTGTTATGGCTGGTTGCGCCTGATGGCAAGCCCTGGCGTTTCGTACCACGGAAAAAAGTCTCCGTCGGTGAGCTGGCGGGCTGGTGGCTTTATTATCTACGAGGGGAAAAATCCTTATGAGTGCATTAACGCTCTGGCGAAATACCACGCTGGCGACGCTTTCCGCTAACGATTGGGGAGTGATTGAAAATGGTGCAGTAATCAGCCGTGGCGACACTATTGTCTGGCTTGGCAAGGCCACGCAGATCCCTCGCGAACTGACGGCTGACATTACAGAGGAACACGACCTGCAGGGTAAGTTGCTGACCCCCGGTCTGGTGGATTGCCATACGCATCTGGTGTATGGCGGCCAGCGGGCGAATGAGTTTGAGATGCGGCTGCAAGGCGTGGCTTATGAAGATATCGCCAAAGCGGGCGGCGGGATCTTATCTACCGTCAATGCCACGCGGGCGGCCAGCGAAACACAACTGTTTGAACTGGCGGCGCAGCGACTACAAAACTGGTTGCGTGAAGGCGTCAGTACACTGGAAATAAAATCCGGTTATGGCTTGACGCTGGAAGATGAAGCGCGCTGTTTGCGCGTTATCCGCCGCTTACAGGAATCTACAGGATTACGTATTCAGTCTACGTTTCTTGGGGCGCACAGCTTGCCGCCAGAGTTTGCCGGGCGCAGTGATGATTACATTACGGCGCTTTGCGACTGGATGGGCGTCTTACATGAACAGGGGCTGATTGATGCGGTTGACGCTTTTTGTGAAAACATTGCCTTTAGCCCAGACCAGGTACGGCGCGTTTTCAGTAAAGCGCAACACTATGGATTGCCTGTAAAACTGCATGCCGAACAGCTTTCTGACCAGCAAGGCGCTGCGCTGGCGGCGGCGTTTTCTGCACTCTCCTGCGATCATCTGGAATACCTTAGCGAGTCGGGGATCGCCGCCATGAAAATGGCTGGAACGGTGGCGGTACTGCTCCCCGGTGCTTATTACTTCCTGCGCGAAACCCATCTGCCGCCGATTGCCGCTTTGCGGGCAGCGGGCGTGCCGATTGCTATCTCCACGGACCATAACCCCGGAACGTCTCCCAATATGTCATTGCCATTGATGATCAATATGGCCTGTACGCTGTTTCGCATGACGCCGCTGGAAGCCGTTCAGGGCGTTACGCGTCATGCGGCAAAGGCACTTGGGCTTGTTGATCGGGGTGAACTTGCACCGGGATTACGGGCGGATATGGCGGTCTGGGATCTTAACCATCCACGTGAACTGGCTTACTGGTTTGGGCATCAGCCTTGCCAGGGGCTTATTGTCGGCGGAAAAAGGAGTTGGTAATGAAGCAAACATTATTGCCGTGGAGTGGGCGTGTTGACTCGCAGGAAATCGGCATCAGCACTCGCTGGCATCAGCATGTGCAACCGTTTAGTGAACAAAGCCACGGCGGTTGTACGCTGATTGGTTTTGCCGTTGATGACGGGGTGCAACGTAATGGTGGGCGAGCGGGTGCAGCAGGCGGACCGGGCGCGTTGCGCAGCATGTTGGGAAATATGCCAGTGCTCTGTGAAGGCGCTATTTTCGATATGGGCGATGTACAAAGCGAGGACCACGCGCTGGAGTCCGCACAAAATCGTCTGGCGGCCAACGTATCTACAGCCATTACGCGCGGCAGTTTACCGGTGGTTCTGGGTGGCGGTCATGAAGTGGCGTGGGGAACATTTCAGGGGATTATGCAGTCGCGTCCTGATATTCAGCGGTTACTGATTGTGAACCTTGATGCGCATTTTGATTTACGGATGGCGGAAAAAGCCAATTCAGGTACGCCGTTTCGTCAGATGCAAGAGTGGAACGCGCAGCATGGCAAACCGTTTAATTATCGCGTGCTGGGAATAAGTCGTTTTGCCAATACTCAGGCGTTATTTGATCGCGCTGATTGTCTCGGTGTGCGTTATTGGCTGGACGAATCTCTGCAATTTGAACGTGGTTTGCATGAGGTCGCTAATGCGCTCTCGGCAGATATTCAGGCATGTGACGCCATTTATTTAACGATTTGTCTCGATGTTTTACCTGGTTATCAGGCGCCCGGTGTTTCTGCGCCATCACCGTTAGGCGTGCCGTTAAATATTACTGAAGCCATTGTGAATTTAATCGCCGGTAGCGAGAAGTTGATTGCGGCGGATATTGCCGAACTTAACCCGGACCTGGACCGCGATAATTTAACCGCGAAAGTTGCCGCTCGCCTGGTGACCAGTATTGTCCGGCGGGGGAAAACAGATAGAACAAATTAAAACGTTGTCGCAGTAACCCGTTGTTAAACTCATCATGATAAGGAAACACAATGAAAGGATTGATACGAAGAGTCACTGTCACCGTTGTGCTCTGGAGCGTTTGCTCCATCGCGATGGCGAAATCAACCATCACTCTGGATGGCGAACATCTTTCCATTGACCAGGCTTGGTCAATTGCGTTAGGTGATAACGACGTCAAAATCGCGCCGAAAGCTCTGGACAGAATGGAAAAAAGTTATGATCTGGTGATGACCGCCGCACATTCTGGAACACCCGTTTATGGTTTAACCGTAGGTGTGGGGCTAAATAAAGACCAGCCGATATTTGATGCCAAAGGAAATTTAACGCCTGAGGTGATTGACGCGTCGAAAAAATTTAATGCTGCCGCGCTGCGCGCCCATTCTGCGGGCGTTGGTCCGATGTTACCGGATTATCTGGCACGCCTTTCAATGGTATTACGTTTAAATACTATGCTGCATGGGCAAACCGGCGCGCAGCCTTATATTGCCGAGTTGTATGTCGAATTTATTAACCGCGGCGTTACACCGTTAATTCCGGCGCGGGGAAGCATCGGCGCAGCGGATATTATGCTCGCTTCGCACGTTGGTCTGGTGATGATGGGGGAATGGAAAGCCCGAGTAAATGGCGTGCAAATGAGCGGTGGTGACGCGCTGGCGAAAGTGGGGCTTAAGCCACTGGTGCCACAGGGTAAAGATATGCTGGCGATTTTGTCGAACAACAGCGTCGGGACAGCCTACGCTATCGAAGCAGTTCGTTCGGCACGTCAGTTGCTGAATGTCAGCCCGGTGGTTTTCGCTATGAGTCTGGAAGCGTTGAATGGTAACGTCGCACCAGTACTGCCGCAGTCAATTGCCGTGCGTCCTTTCCCGCAGTTGGCTGACTCTGCAAAAGAGATTCGCGATGCGTTAAACGGTTCATATTTATGGCATAAAGATGACAAACGTGCATTGCAAGATCCGTTATCGTTCAGAACTACGGTATATACCATTGCTGAATCAGTACGCGCTTTGCATGATGCTGAAGAGATCATAACCGTACAAATCAACAGTTCCGATGACAACCCAGCAACGGTGCTGAATGCTGACAAGGCGTATCAGGACTCCAGTCAGGTCGCGCAATATTTTGTTAAAGATGGCGCAGTCAGCGGCGGGATCTTCCCGACGGCGAATTTCGAATCGTTACCTGTTGCGCTTGCCACTCAGCGTCTGACCGTGGCGTTGGTACATGTTTCGCATAACAGTATCCGTCGCTCGCTGCACCTGGAAGATGAGCACTTTACCGGTTTAACGCGCTTCCTGTCGGCGCCCGGTAATAAAGGTCACGGCTTCGGTTCGCTGCATATTCCGTTTGTCGCGCTGCATGCGGAAAACGTCGATCTCGCCAATCCTGTTTCTTTCGATATTCAACCGGTTGCCGGAGGTATAGAAGATACCGGCGCCAATAATGACCACGCGGCCAGAAGATTGAAACAGGTTGTCGATAATCTGAACGTGATTTATGGCATTGAACTGATGCATTCCGCACAGGCTCTCGATTTACGGTTGCAGGCCGATCCGCAACTGGCATTAGGAAAATCCACCAAAGCAATGTTTACCGAATACAGAAAAGTCGTGCCGTTTGTCGACCAGGATCGGGTCTTTACCCCAGATATTGCAGCTTCGCAAAAATTCTTAGAAGGATATGCTATAAATCAAAAATAAAATTTTTGTTGATTGTTTATCATAATATCCATAGATATGATAATTGCTATCAATTTAATAATCTTCACTTAACTTGAATCATAATAATCCGAAGGGCGCTTTGCTTTTCGGATTATTATTATCTGATTGAGACAATTGTCACGCCGGGCTTGCTGGGTTATAAATATCGATCATGATTTTTATAAAATAATCTATTGCTGCTTTGGTTGCCATTACTTAGCAATAAGTAATGGTTTTTTGATAGTTTAAACTATTTTTAAGGGACGGCATTATGAGAGGAAAAATACCCAAAACGGAACTGTTGGTAACTTTTGAGGTAGTCGCACGCCATGAAAGTTATACCAGAGCGGCAGAGGAGTTAGCGTTAACCCAAAGCGCAGTATTCAGGCAAGTTAGCGCACTGGAAGATTTTTTACATATATCATTATTTGCGCATTCTAAAAAAAGAATATTTCTTAATGATGCCGGAAAGCATTATCTGGGCATTGTTAAAGAAACATTGAATAAGCTTGAACGTGACACGAATACTATCATGACCTGGCAGCCTACGGTTCAGGTTATTGAGCTTGCTGTCAATCCTACTTTCAGTACGCACTGGTTGATCCCCAATTTACGTGAGTTCAATAAATTGTATCCCGATATAATTGTCAATATTCACTCATTAGCTAATAACGGGGATTTTCTTAATCGGGAATACGATGCCGTCATTATGCGCGAAAATTTTTGTGCGCCCTGGTCGGAGGTAGAATATCTCTTTGAGGAAGAGATCCTGCCGGTATGCAGCGGCAGTTTACTTTCACTTCCTGACCAAAAACTATCTGTTGCAGAGCTATTAAGTGAGCTACCACTGCTGCATCAAAGCACCCGTATTACTGGCTGGGAAGAGTGGTTTGCATTGTCTGGCGTAATCAGTCCGTTGGTGAATAACGGGCCACGTTTTGATTTACTTTCAATGCTGATTGCCGCCGTGCGATCTAATCTCGGCGTGGCGCTGTTGCCCCGGTTTGCAATTCAACACGATTTAGATAGCGGTGACATGGTGATTCCGTGTGATGTGCCTATTCGTACCGGCAATCGCTTTATTATGACGTGGCGGGAAGAGAAGGCTGATTATCCGCACTTGCAACTCTTTCGTGAGTGGTTGCTGGCAAAATCGGTCGTACCGGAGGAGATGTAAAACCTGCGCCTGGCGAGATGCCAGGCGCAGTCATTACCAGTCGATACCAGGCTGTGCCTGAATACCGTTATCAAAAGCATGCTTGACGGGGCGGATTTCGCTTACCGTATCCGCCATTTTTACTATCTCACTATGGCAGCCGCGCCCGGTGACAATGACGTTTTGCTGCGTCGGGCGATTTTGTAGCGAAGCGATCACTTCTTCGGTATCCAGATAATGGTAAGCCAGCATGTAGGTCAGCTCATCGAGCACCACTAAATCGTAACGCTCATCAGCCAGCATCCGCTTGCATTCAGACCAGACCTCTTTCGCCGCGTCGATATCCGCTTGCCGATTCTGTGTCTCCCAGGTAAAACCTGTTCCCATAATATGAAATTCAACGCCCAGTGGATGGAGAAGGTTATATTCGCCGTTGTCCCACTGTCCCTTGATGAACTGCGCAACGCCAACCGTTTTGCCATGACCTACGGCGCGCGTCACGGTACCAAAAGCAGCGGTGGATTTTCCTTTTCCGTTACCAGTGAAAACAATCAATATTCCTTTTTTCTCCGTCGCCGCCGCGATGCGTGTGTCGACCTGTTCTTTCAGTTTCTGCTGGCGCTGAATATGTCGTTCGGTTGAAATCCGCGCTTCCATTCACTTTCCTTAATGCCCGGCGGGGCAATTGGCGCAATAGTGTTGCTGCTCAAACTGACTAAAGAAATTATTGCCTTTATCATCCACCAGAATGAACGCGGGCAAGTTTTCAACTTCCATCATCCACACTGCTTCCATGCCCAACTCCGGATATTCCAGGCAATGCAGGCTTTTGACATATTCTTGTGCCAGTAACGCCGCCGCACCGCCGATACTTCCCAGATTAAAGCCGCCATGTTTGTGACAGGCATCGGTAACCTGCTGGCTGCGGTTGCCTTTCGATAACATCACCAGACTGCCGCCAGCCGCCTGGAAGGCGTCGACATAACCGTCCATTCGACCGCCCGTGGTGGGCCCAAGAGAACCACAGGCCATATTTTCCGGTGTTTTCGCGGGGCCAGCGTAATAGACAATATGATGTTTCAGGTAATCCGGCATCGGTTCGTCGTTATCCAGTCGTTCTTTTATTTTGGCGTGGGCGATATCACGCGCCACCACGATGGGGCCGCTTAACGACACTCGGGTGCCGATCGGTAATGTGGCGAGCTCCTGCATTACCTCACGCAATGGACGAGTGAGATCAATCTGTACGTTATGCGTGTGATTGTCTTCCCGCATTGAGGCTGGAATATATTGTCCCGGATTATGTTCGAGTTTTTCCAGCCAGATGCCGTGCTTGTTAATTTTGGCTTTAATATTACGATCGGCGGAACAGGAGAGTGCCATAGCGATTGGGCAGGAGCCGCCGTGGCGCGGTAGACGAATAACACGAATATCATGAGCGAAATATTTGCCACCAAACTGAGCACCAATACCAAATTGTTGGCTGGCGTCGAGCAAGGTTTTTTCCAGCTCAACATCGCGGAAGGCTTGTCCCTGCTCGTTTCCGCTGGTGGGCAGATTATCGTAGTATTTTGTCGACGCTAGTTTGGCAACTTTTAGCGCCTGATCGGCAGAAAGTCCCCCGACGACAAAGGCGATGTGGTAGGGCGGACAGGCGGCAGTTCCCAGCGATTTCATTTTTTCGATTAAAAACGCAGTCAGTTTTTCTGGTTGCAGGAGAGATTTAGTTTCCTGGTAAAGCGCAGCTTTATTGGCAGAGCCACCCCCTTTATTAACACACAGAAAATGGTACTCGTCGCCGGGGACGGCGCTGATATCAATTTGCGCCGGAAGATTGGTTTGTGTATTGACTTCGGTATACATATCCAGTGGCGCATTTTGTGAAAAGCGCAGATTATTTTCCTGGAAAGTGGTGTAAATACCTTTGCTTAAGGCTTCGGCGTCATTGCCCCCGGTCCAGATGTGTTGCCCTTTACTGGCGACAATGGTGGCGGTGCCGGTGTCCTGGCAGTTGGGTAATATCCCTTTTGCTGAGACTTCGGCATTGCGCAGTAGCTGCAAGGCCACATATCTGTCATTACTGCTGGCCTGCGGATCGTTCAGAATGCTGGCGACTTGTTGCAGGTGAACGGGACGTAAGAAAAAAGAGGCTTCATAAAATGCCTCCCGGGCAAGCAACGTTAATGCTTCCGGAGCGACTTTTATCACTTCTTCGCCGTCTATTTCCGTTACTGTAATATATTGATCGCTGATTAATTTATATTCCGTTGCGTCTTTATATTGTAAAAACGGTTCTTGCCAGATAAATGGTTTGGACATGATGTGTTCTCACATTGTGGTTATTTTTACCGAATGATAAGGCGGTTTTTTTCCAGCAGAGATTCGGTATTGACTTAAGTATTTTTTGTTTAATTACGTGTGATTGTTGTATGGTTTTTAGGAGAACGTAGGCCACCAGTTATTTCTGTTGTGATAATGCTGGCAGCTTCGTAATCAATTTTATTGATATGTTTAGATAAATGTACCTGACATAAAGAAATCTGTGCAGGTACATTTATGGGGTTGATAATCTAAACAGTATTAATTATTAAATGTCAAAATGAATGCTTAATAAAGGTGCGTGCTGCTGCGCACCATAAACATCATTATCGCCCACATTCCCGGAGATAATATCTCGTGGCATGACGATTTTTACTGCATTAGAAGGATCAAACCAGACAATACGATGAATAAAGTCAGGTTCAACATGATATAAGCGCGCAATCAGCTCTGGAGTTAATTGCCCTGATGATTTAACTCGCTCATAGTTTTCTTTCGTTTTAAATAAAATATCTAAAACCAGTTCGTAGGGTCCGGCATTTTTCGAACGAATGACTTGCGCCAGTGAGACAATTGACTGTTTCATGCCTGAACTCCTTCTGGCGTCACCTGTTCAATATGGAAATCAAAGCGCAGTGCGTCGTTGGCTTCAATCAGGTGATAGATAGAAAACTCGTATACGGGTCCGCTCTGGATATCAGAAGGGGAGAACGGGAACGCCAGGTTGCCCGCAGTGGCGATGCGATTTTCATAACCGTAGTGCAGCATAGTGGAGCGCACCAGTGAACAAACACTGTTGGCGATTTCTTGCGTCGGCGCGACCACATCCAGGACGATCCCCAGTTCATGTCCGGCAGTTTCCATGGGCTCGTGGTCGCCCATGACACCATTTTTACCGTACAGGTGGAATGTCATTCGAATGCTGTCATCGGTCAGCGACAGGTTGCGCGTTACGCTGGCTTTGACATCTTCAATGATTTTGTCGATCCCGGCGATCATAATTGGGTCGCGAGTGCCTGCGATGGTCAGGCAGCGGAAGCCCACCTGCCGCGCACCTTCCAGTTTCAGGGCATATGGCGTTTCTTCATGCTTAGAACCGCTGACATAAACTTCACCGTCGTTCACGGCTTTGAAGGTGCAGCCTTTCAGATTCAGAACACCACCTGGTCCCGGCAGGAAGTACGGGTCTGATTTCTCATACAGCGTATGCGCGGCTGCGGATGTTTCGGTGAATTTACGCTGTGGATTGAACGTCTTCAGCGTGAAGCCATTATCGTCGATGATGCCCATCGCACAGTCAGAGCCGGAGCCTGGCGTCGCGGCAATTGCTGCACATTCGAGAATTTTCCCACAGTGCAGCGCCAGCCCTTCGTCAAAGCCTTGCATGATGGGTAGCGCGGCAAAGCAGGCCGGATCATAAGCCCGGCCGCCCAGCACCACCTGTGCGCCTTCTTTCAGCGCCCTCTGGAAGGGCTCGATGCCCATTTGCGCGACAATATAGGTACTTTCGTCAATCGCGTCGTGCGTTAACGGCGGGACAAAATCCAGCGCCGTTATTTTGCCGTTATCCAGTGCCTGGTGGACGATGGCTTTGTCAACGTCCGCCGGGATCAGCGCCATCGAAAACGAAAGTTTTTCCTCTTGCGCAATCTCGTGAATAATTTGACGACACCACTCCAAATGCGGGGCTGCGCCAGAACCACCGGCCGTCCCGATCACCACTGGAATATTATTTTGCACGCCTGCGGTTATCATATAGCGCAGGTCGCGTTTAACTCCCGCGCGGTCGGTAAAGGGCTTACCCGCCCCCAGATAGTGCGGGCCAGGATCGGAAGAACCGGCATCAACGGCGATCAGATCGGGAGATTCCGCCATCGCTTTGCGGAAGCTCTCTTCAGGGAAGCCGTAACCGAGGATCGCAGTAGGTGATAAGACTTTAAAAGAACGAGCCATCTGTTAATCCTTAGCCAGCATCAGCGCGATAGTACGATTCATTTCGTTGAACACGATGTCGAGGCCTTCGTCAAACCCCATCCCCGGTTTTACCAGCATCCGCATGGGACGCGCGGCAAGAGCTACGTGGACACAAGTTCGGGCGCTGACATCGGTTTCGTTACAGGTGCCACCCTGATAAGCTTCCATTCCGTGGCTGTTGCAGTACAGAACCGCATCGACGATGTTGTGAATACTGCCCAGATCAGGCGTTTTGATTTGCACCATGTGGCAACTGGCTGCGTCAGTGAAATCAACGATATCCTGGTAGGTGTTACACCATTCGTCGGCGACAATTTTCACGCCGGAACCGAGGCGCGTCAGCTCTTTGGTGATGGCAGTCAACAGGCGAATTTGGTCAGGTTTGTTACCGGCATCGACCGGACCTTCAATGTACAGCGGCAGACCTTGTGTTTCTTCTTCCAGGCTGGCGATGTATTGCGCGCAGCGAACGGGATCCATGTCGAAGATCAAACCGATGGTGCCGTATACATCGATGTGTAGGGTAGGGTGGTAGCGAGCGCTGGTACGTTTGCTCAGAATGCGATCTGACAGCCAGCGGATATATTCGCGCAGTTTTTCGCCCTTAAAGCCCAGCTTCTCTTCGACGTTATTAATCAGCGCATGGGGCAGTACGTCGATCCCTTTAAGGATCATCTTATCGACGGCGATATACCGATCGTCGCCGCTCTGGCCAAATAAAGGAATGGATTTTGCCACGCGCGGTAACTGCCATTCATCGCAAACTACGTCAGTTTTCAGACGGCCCGTTGCCAGCGCGGTAGCGTCAAGCAACGCCTGCGATAATCCATAGCGCACGGCGGTATGCAGCAAGTTGCCGTCAATACGCAGCTTGTCGAAAAAACGGGCATTCGGCACAAACGCATCCACATCGCGGCCTTCCAGTAACGGTTTGATATGGTCATTAAGGAACGGAATAAAATGCTCGGCGAGGAACAGCGGATCGCGACCGCCTGCCCCGGAGTACTGTACCGCAGCACAGTCACCAACCGCGACCGCGCCATTTTCCAGAATCAACTGAACTGAAACGCACTCCCCAGCCTGACGTACTGCGCTAAAACCAGACGTAACCGGCTCCCCGGTATAAAAAAATCCGTCGTGGCCCGCTCCGTTTTTTATCGCCTGCTGGTCATCGAAATAGAATGAGGAGTAGCCAGCGGTGAACAGGGCCTGTTTTATTTTCATTATGGTCTTCCTATTAATTTACTGTGGGATACAGCATTGATGTCATCAACAACCATCTGGAATGTCGGTTGGCGTCCTTCAAAGCGTGCGCGTTCGGCAACGTAATCGTGGTGAAGGTCGAGAATGTCTTTTGGCAACGGAACGGCGCCGGCTTCCAGCACGCGTATCGCGCCGGTGTTGTCGCGAACCGGAAGAATTTTGCCCGCGTTGCAGGCGGCTGGCGCAAACGGCACATCCAGTACGCCCGCTTCAAATGCCAGCACCGTACCGCGCGCGATATCCCCATTCCCCAGTTCGAACACTTTATTCAGCACGGCGCGAACTTCACTCTTAATCAGCTCAACTTCCAGTTCCACCGCAGGACACGGTGGGAATTTCTGATCGCTAACCATATTGAGCATTTGTCGGGAGGCTTTCAGTCCCTGCACGTTGGCGGCAGCGGTAGGGATGCCCCAGGCTTCATGCGGACTCTTGGTGATTACTTTGGTCGCGCCCGACATTCCAGCAACCGCCGCGCCCCAGGAGATAATCGCGAACGCTTTTGACTCGTCTTCCGGAAAACCGCCCATCCACTGGTGGAACACCGTACTTAATTCGTACTCTGCATAGCCATGATTCTGGAAGTATTCGTGAGCGAGTTCCCGCAGAGACTGGATCGCCGCAATATCTTGCGTCAGGCTTCCGACCTGACCATAACCGACGGTGATAGATTTCACGCCCTGTTCCAGTGCCAGCAAGCCTTCGATTATCGCAATAGAGTGCGAGATAAACGGTGGAATCAAGGTACCTGTAAGCGGGCCAAACGGTTCGCGGTTGATGCGAATTCCGTGCTCTTCATACAGCCCCATTAAACGGTCGCAGTACTGCCAGTCGCGGATCGATTTTTCCAGCGTTACGCGTTTGGCATACGGAATATTGTAGGAAATGCCGCCGCCTTCATAGCTGGTGAAGCCGCTGGCCATTGAGATTTCAGCCAGCAGCCGCGCATCTGGTGTGCCGTGGCGGATCTGTAGCGGTTTTTGCAAGGTTTCGGTCAGACGACGGCATGCTGCGACGCCGTGGTTAACCACCGGTAAACCGTTCAGTTTAGAGGTTCCGGCTTCGATGGATTTTTTAATCCCTACCGCGGCTTCTTCGTAACGATTCAGACGGGTATAGGCATCGATGGTGCTCGGCAGCAAATCGCACTCATCTTGCAGTGTTTTCAGTAGTTCGATGTGCTCGTCCATCAACGCCACGCCTGCGCGCGGTTGGCTAAGCGTTTTACCTTCCAGGTCTGCTTTCAGTAGGGCAAGGGAGAAGCGTTTGTGATCAGGAATAGTTTGTTGATATTTAACGCCATCTTCGAAGTTTTCAACATCCTTGCCGGTTTCCCAGGTTTTCAGTACCTGTTGCCGCTCGGTCATGAATTCGTCATGGGTTAATTTCTTATTTCGAAGTTCCATTGATTGCTACCTTAATTGTTATAGGGTTAAGCATTGAATACTGGTACGCGCGGCGGCCTGCGGATCGACTCTGGCGACGTTTGCCAGCAGTGGAAATAGCCCCCGTGAATCGCGGTAATATTCAAATTCGGTCGGTAAGAGAATGCGTTTGCCGTCGTCGTTTAACTCGCGGTATTTCAACCAACGATGAATATCAAACTGGCTGGCGCGCGACAGCCATCCACCGGAACCAACGACTTTGCGCACGGTGGTCAGGTCGCGTCCCATCTGTAAATCGACATTGCCGACGCAGGTGCAGACCTCTTTTTTGGTGCCGGCATGACGTTCAGTGGCGTAACCTACGCACAGTCCGGCCAGCACAGTATCGAAATATTTTTCTTCTGCGTTAGTGGGTAAATGGTCGGGATGTGCAACCAAATGACGGAGATAATGATAAAAAGCGTCCTGCTGCGTGGGGTGCTGAGAAAAGATCACATTAACTAAGTCTTTTGCGCTTTCACCAACCGCCATTGCTGAGACGCGCATTCCCAGATCGCCTTCAACGGTCCGTTTTACGAAGGGTTCCGGTACGCCGTGTAAAACGGTGTCGGGTGAGAGATTATTGGCACAGGCAGAATACATATCTGTAGTTGCGCCGCCCATGTCGATCAGCATGAACTCTTTCCAACTGCTATCGACATTACTGATTGCCTTAACCAGTTCAAAAACTGTCCACGGCGTTGGCATCGGCTCTTCGCCCGTTTCATCAACAATGACATCCAGCCCTTTTCCTTTAACAATGCGTTTGAGGAAAATGTCGCAGATGGCCTGTCGCGCGGCGAAAGGGGAGGGATTTTCAAGGTCAGGCAGGACGTTATCGACGATAGTCAGATCTTTATGCCCGAGGATGTCCTGTATATTGTCCTGAATGTCCCTGTTTCCGGCATAAATAATGGCGCACTCGAGTTTTGATTCCGCCAGCACACGGGCGTTATTTAGCCCGTAACTCTCTTCTCCGCCGTCGGTGCCGCCCGTGAACAAGAGGATATCGGGGGGTGACTCTTCCAGCGCCTGAATATCACGGCGGTTCAACTTGTAGGAGTAATGCTGCGCTATTTTAGCGCCAGCAGAGTGAGCGGTTACTTTCGCGGATTCCAGGGTAATAGAAGGCACTAATCCCATTGCGGCAACCGCCAGTCCACCTTTGGCTGAAGAGGAGTACTTCAATGCGACTTCGCCGTTTTTTAACAGGGGGAGGGCGTTATCGATGTTTAACACCTGATTCAGGCTTGAGAAAAAACCATCGGCCAGATGATGCGTGGTGGTTGGGGTCAGAACGTGGTTAACCAGCGTTAACGCGTCCCCCTCCCGGGTAAAGAGGGCAGCTTTGGTCCACGTCGATCCAATATCGACAGAGACGATTTGCATCAGATGGCCTCTTCGAAAATACGTGTTTCAACACCATGACGCTGGTTGATATCGTTGGACATCAGCTGGCAGACATCTTCTAAGTCATGGCTGGGGGCGAAGACGCGGTCAAAACCCATCTCTTTGAATTTGATTTGCACGTCAGCGAAGTCATGTTTACCCACCACCAGGTTACCGCCTACATAGAGCAGAATGTCGCCCAGCCCACGTTCGATGCAGCGTTCACGCATACCCAGACAGTCGATATCCCCATGCCCATAGATAGAGGAAACCACTATCGCGTCAGCGCCAGTTTCAATGGCAGCATCAATATATTCATCCTGGCTGACCATTACGCCCAGGTTTATGACTCTGAAGTCATGAGAAGTAAAAACGCGATCCAGAACTTTATTGCCAACTGCATGGCAGTCGGCACCAATAACGCCAAGCACTAGTGTTGCTTTCTTCATGGGTAATCCTTTGTAAGACAGAGAGTAAAATAAGTTACACACGTCGTATTTATGGCCGTTTCTGTGGCACATGATTAATAACACTGGAGTGTCTGTGTCCTGTCGTCAGGTTGCAATTGATCTATTTTCAAAATATCTTTCGAAAAATGCTTGTTTATGTGGTTAGTTTAAATATGACGTTTATTTCAATAGGTTACGTATATGGTTGTTATTGATTTTAATTTTTCAAATTATATTGATTTAATGTGTTGATATATTTGTGATCAACATCTGATTTGCATTTTTTTTAAGAGGGGCTGGTTATAAAAGTAGTTCATAAAGTTTTGTGCGCATTATTAATGCAATTTACTGCCGTCTTAACATGAAATTGTAACAGTAATGTTTAAAGTAACAAATGGTTAATAACTCATTTGGGGTTGTACTATTCATTGGACCTAATTAATCACTTCTACTCAAATGATTATTCTTGAGCAGTGGAACGTATTACTTAGAGTGGGCGGGTGTTCAATAACGTCCAGATATAATACCGTTTCATTGTCTCGTCTTGCTGCTGGGGTAATAAAGATAATTTACATATACCAACGCAGGATAAACTTAGTTATTGAATCTCATGTTGTTTGATGTTGGCTCACTGAGCCGTTCATTGAATATAAAAAGGGGAAAAATACTTATATCAGATGCAATTTAGCTTAAAAGCTCTCTTTCCCCTCCTCCTGCATTCTACAAATCCATCCTTCAACGTGATTATTAGCAAAGCAACAATAACATTCCGGGGTAAAGATGGGTGCTCATAAAGACAACAATCAATTAACTTTGATAAAAATATGTTATGTAAAATGACAACAAATTGGCTAATCTACTCAATTAGTCTTATAAAAAGTGGGTAAGGCGGTTCTGTTAAATAAAATACTGGTTTTTTATCTATGCATTTCCATAGTGGTAATTTTACTGCGCTATTTGGTTACAATAAATTAACAATAAAATTACCAATGATCTATAGATTATACATGATTAACATATCTGGTTGATTTTGATATAAATCAATTTTTAATTCTTGAAAAAAATCTGCAAAACGCGATAAATTGTCGTAGATCAAATTGGTGGGATAGTGACAATTTCACTATAAATTGATCACTGTCGAAAAATGCAAATTTGCTCAATAAAAACCTGTTTATTGTAAGGATTTTGCGGCGTAATATAATTACGGGATCAATTTGGTTTATTCATTAACATATTTGTAACTTTTTTATCATTGTCTTTCCTCTTTTGATGAAATGGCAACGATAGGGGCGAGCAAATAATTTTGTATTGGGGCATGCGTGTGACCCTTTCTAACGGGGTTCACTCTCGGAGTCTTCATGCGATGAGCAAGGAGTCATGATGTTAGATATAGTCGAACTGTCGCGCTTACAGTTTGCCTTGACCGCGATGTACCACTTCCTTTTTGTGCCGCTGACGCTCGGTATGGCGTTCCTGCTGGCCATTATGGAAACGGTCTACGTCCTTTCCGGCAAACAGATTTATAAAGATATGACCAAGTTCTGGGGCAAGTTGTTTGGTATCAACTTTGCTCTGGGTGTGGCAACCGGTCTGACCATGGAGTTCCAGTTCGGGACTAACTGGTCTTACTATTCCCACTATGTAGGGGATATCTTCGGTGCTCCGCTGGCAATCGAAGGTCTGATGGCCTTCTTCCTCGAATCCACCTTTGTAGGTCTGTTCTTCTTCGGTTGGGATCGTCTGGGTAAAGTTCAGCATATGTGTGTCACCTGGCTGGTGGCGCTCGGTTCAAACCTGTCCGCACTGTGGATTCTGGTTGCGAACGGCTGGATGCAAAACCCAATCGCGTCCGATTTCAATTTCGAAACCATGCGTATGGAGATGGTGAGCTTTTCCGAACTGGTGCTTAACCCGGTTGCTCAGGTGAAATTCGTTCACACTGTAGCCTCTGGTTATGTGACTGGCGCGATGTTCATCCTCGGTATCAGCGCATGGTATATGCTGAAAGGTCGTGACTTCGCCTTCGCTAAACGCTCCTTTGCTATCGCTGCAAGCTTCGGTATGGCTGCCGTTCTGTCTGTTATTGTTCTGGGTGATGAATCCGGTTACGAAATGGGCGACGTGCAGAAAACCAAACTGGCTGCAATTGAAGCCGAGTGGGAAACGCAACCTGCGCCTGCTGCCTTTACTCTGTTCGGTATTCCTGATCAGGATGAGCAGACGAACAAATTTGCGATCCAGATCCCTTACGCGCTGGGCATCATTGCAACGCGTTCCGTGGATACGCCAGTGATCGGCCTGAAAGAGCTGATGGTTCAGCATGAAGAACGCATCCGTAACGGGATGAAAGCGTACTCTCTGCTCGAACAACTGCGTTCTGGTTCTACCGACCAGGCGGTTCGTGACCAGTTCAATAGTATGAAGAAAGACCTCGGTTACGGTCTGCTGCTGAAACGCTATACGCCAAACGTGGCGGATGCGACTGAAGCTCAGATTCAACAGGCAACCAAAGACTCCATTCCGCGTGTAGCGCCGCTGTACTTCGCGTTCCGTATCATGGTGGCGTGTGGCTTCCTGCTGCTGGCAATCATCGCGCTCTCCTTCTGGAGTGTCATCCGCAACCGCATTGGCGAGAAAAAATGGCTGCTGCGCGCCGCGCTGTACGGTATTCCGCTGCCGTGGATTGCTGTAGAAGCGGGCTGGTTCGTGGCTGAATATGGCCGCCAACCGTGGGCTATCGGTGAAGTGCTGCCGACAGCTGTGGCGAACTCGTCACTGACCGCAGGCGATCTCATCTTCTCGATGGTGCTGATTTGCGGCCTGTATACCCTGTTCCTGGTGGCAGAATTGTTCTTAATGTTCAAGTTTGCACGCCTCGGCCCAAGCAGCCTGAAAACCGGTCGCTATCACTTTGAGCAGTCCTCCACGACTACTCAGCCGGCACGCTAAGACAGGAGTCGTCAAATGATCGATTATGAAGTATTGCGTTTTATCTGGTGGCTGCTGGTTGGCATTCTGCTGATTGGTTTTGCAGTCACTGACGGTTTCGACATGGGGGTGGGCATGCTCACCCGTTTCCTCGGTCGTAACGACACCGAGCGTCGAATTATGATTAACTCCATCGCACCACACTGGGACGGTAACCAGGTATGGCTGATCACCGCAGGCGGCGCACTGTTTGCTGCCTGGCCGATGGTCTATGCCGCTGCGTTTTCTGGCTTCTATGTGGCGATGATCCTCGTGCTGGCGTCTTTGTTCTTCCGTCCGGTCGGTTTTGATTACCGCTCCAAGATTGAAGAAACCCGCTGGCGTAACATGTGGGACTGGGGCATCTTCATTGGTAGCTTCGTTCCGCCGCTGGTGATTGGTGTGGCGTTCGGTAACCTGTTGCAGGGCGTACCGTTTAACGTTGATGAATATCTGCGTCTGTACTACACCGGTAACTTCTTCCAGCTGCTTAACCCGTTCGGCCTGCTGGCAGGTGTGGTGAGCGTAGGGATGATCATTACCCAGGGCGCAACCTACCTGCAAATGCGTACCGTGGGCGAGCTGCACCTGCGTACCCGTGCAACGGCTCAGGTGGCGGCTCTGGTGACACTGGTCTGCTTCGCACTGGCTGGCGTATGGGTGATGTACGGTATCGATGGTTATGTCGTGAAATCGACAATGGACCATTACGCTGCCTCTAACCCGCTGAATAAAGAAGTGGTTCGTGAAGCTGGCGCATGGTTGGTGAACTTCAACAACACGCCGATTCTGTGGGCTATTCCGGCGCTGGGTGTGGTTCTGCCACTGCTGACCATTCTGACTGCACGTATGGATAAAGCCGCGTGGGCGTTTGTGTTCTCCTCCCTGACGCTGGCCTGCATCATCCTGACTGCCGGTATTGCAATGTTCCCGTTTGTGATGCCGTCCAGCACCATGATGAATGCAAGTCTGACAATGTGGGATGCAACTTCCAGCCAGCTGACGCTTAACGTCATGACCTGGGTTGCGGTGGTTCTGGTTCCGATCATTCTGCTCTACACCACCTGGTGTTACTGGAAAATGTTCGGACGTATCACCAAAGAAGATATTGAACGTAACACCCACTCTCTGTACTAAGTAAGGAGCTAAAAATGTGGTATTTCGCATGGATTTTGGGAACGCTTCTTGCCTGTTCGTTTGGGGTAATCACCGCGCTGGCGCTTGAGCACGTCGAATCAGGTAAAGCCGGTCAAGAAGACAGCTGATGAGTAAGGTTATCGCAACTTTGTATGCGGTAATGGACAAGCGCCCCCTGCGGGCGCTTTCCTTCGTGATGGCGCTTCTGTTAGCAGGATGTATGTTTTGGGACCCATCACGTTTTGCCGCGAAGACCAGTGAACTGGAAATCTGGCATGGTTTATTGCTGATGTGGGCCGTCTGTGCTGGCGTAATTCACGGCGTGGGTTTTCGTCCGCAGAAGGTTCTTTGGCAAGGGATTTTTTGCCCACTGCTTGCCGATATCGTTCTCATTGTCGGGCTGATTTTCTTCTTCTTTTAAATCAGAATTCTCTTTAAAAATTTATGGACCTTCAACAGTCCATAAATTTTTACGCTCCCTTAACTTGCCCTCATTCCCAAACCTCAATCGCGCGCGTATAGTAGCAGCGTTTAAAAGTTCTAATTTTTGTTGCATTACCGGGATGTAAAGTGAATACAACGCTGTTTCGATGGCCGGTTCGCGTCTACTATGAAGATACCGATGCCGGTGGTGTGGTGTACCACGCCAGTTACATCGCTTTTTATGAAAGAGCACGCACAGAGATGCTGCGTCATCATCACTTCAGTCAACAGGCGCTGATGGCTGAACGCGTTGCCTTCGTGGTGCGTAAGATGACGGTGGAATATTACGCGCCTGCGCGGCTCGACGATATGCTCGAAATACAGACTGAAATAACATCAATGCGTGGCACCTCTTTGGTTTTCACGCAACGTATTGTCAACGCTGAGAATACTCTGCTGAATGAAGCCGAGGTTCTGATTGTTTGCGTTGACCCACTCAAAATGAAGCCTCGTGCGCTTCCCAAGTCTATTGTCGCGGAGTTTAAGCAGTGACTGACATGAATATCCTTGATTTGTTCCTGAAGGCGAGCCTTCTGGTTAAACTTATCATGTTGATTTTGATTGGTTTTTCAATCGCATCCTGGGCCATTATTATCCAGCGGACCCGTATTCTTAACGCCGCGGCTCGCGAAGCCGAAGCGTTTGAGGATAAATTCTGGTCTGGAATCGAACTTTCTCGCCTCTATCAGGAGAGCCAGGGAAAACGAGATAATCTCTCGGGGTCGGAACAAATCTTTTACAGTGGGTTCAAAGAATTTGTGCGCCTGCATCGTGCTAACAGCCATGCACCGGAAGCCGTAGTGGAAGGCGCGTCGCGCGCGATGCGTATTTCCATGAACCGTGAGCTGGAAAATCTGGAAACGCACATTCCGTTTCTCGGCACTGTGGGTTCCATCAGCCCGTATATCGGTCTGTTCGGTACAGTCTGGGGGATCATGCATGCCTTTATCGCTCTCGGCGCGGTGAAGCAGGCAACATTGCAAATGGTTGCGCCCGGTATCGCAGAAGCGTTGATTGCTACAGCAATCGGTCTGTTCGCCGCTATTCCGGCGGTTATGGCCTACAACCGCCTCAACCAGCGCGTAAACAAACTGGAACTGAATTACGACAACTTTATGGAAGAGTTTACCGCGATTCTGCACCGCCAGGCGTTTACCGTTAGCGAGAGCAACAAGGGGTAAGCCATGGCCAGAGCGCGTGGACGAGGTCGTCGCGATCTCAAGTCCGAAATCAACATTGTACCGTTGCTGGACGTACTGCTGGTGCTGTTGCTGATCTTTATGGCGACAGCGCCCATCATCACCCAGAGCGTGGAGGTCGATCTGCCAGACGCTACTGAATCACAGGCGGTGAGCAGTAACGATAATCCGCCTGTGATTGTTGAAGTGTCTGGTATTGGTCAGTACACCGTGGTGGTTGAGAAAGATCGTCTGGAGCGTTTACCACCAGAGCAGGTGGTGGCGGAAGTATCCAGCCGTTTCAAGGCCAACCCGAAAACGGTCTTTCTGATCGGTGGCGCAAAAGATGTGCCTTACGATGAAATAATTAAAGCGCTGAACTTGTTACACAGTGCGGGTGTGAAATCGGTTGGTTTAATGACGCAGCCTATTTAAGCATCTGCGTTTCCCTTGCTTTAAGAGAGCGGGTAACAGGCGAACAGTTTTTGGGAACCGAGAGTGTCAAAGGCAACCGAACAAAACGACAAGCTCAAACGGGCGATAATTATTTCAGCAGTGCTGCATGTCATCTTATTTGCAGCGCTGATCTGGAGTTCGTTCGATGAGAACATAGAAGCTTCAGCCGGAGGCGGCGGTGGTGCGTCCATCGACGCTGTAATGGTTGATTCAGGTGCGGTAGTTGAGCAGTACAAACGCATGCAAAGCCAGGAATCAAGCGCGAAGCGTTCTGAAGAGCAGCGCAAGATGAAGGAACAGCAGGCTGCTGAAGAACTGCGTGAGAAACAAGCGGCTGAACAGGAACGCCTGAAGCAGCTTGAGAAAGAACGGTTAGCTGCTCAGGAACAGAAGAAACAGGCTGAAGAAGCCGCTAAACAGGCCGAGTTAAAGCAGAAGCAAGCGGAAGAGGCAGCAGCGAAAGCGGCGGCAGATGCTAAAGCGAAGGTTGAAGCGGAAGCCAAAGCTGCCGAAGAAGCAGCGAAGAAAGCGGCTGCGGACGCGAAGAAAAAAGCAGAAGCAGAAGCCGCCAAAGCCGCAGCCGAAGCGCAGAAAAAAGCCGAGGCCGAAGCCGCCAAAGCTGCAGCGGCGCTGAAGAAGAAAGCGGAAGCGGCAGAAGCTGCTGCAGCTGAAGCAAGAAAGAAAGCGGCAACTGAAGCTGCTGAAAAAGCGAAGGCAGACGCTGAGCAGAAAGCGGCTGCTGAAAAGGCGGCTGCAGATAAGAAAGCCGCCGCTGAAAAAGCCGCAGCCGACAAAAAAGCAGCAGAAAAAGCGGCTGCTGAAAAGGCAGCAGCTGATAAGAAAGCAGCTGCAGAAAAAGCCGCCGCAGACAAAAAAGCCGCAGCGGCAAAAGCAGCAGCAGAAAAAGCAGCAGCTGAAAAAGCGGCTGCAGCAAAAGCTGCCGCGGAGGCAGATGATATTTTCGGTGAGCTAAGCTCTGGTAAGAATGCACCGAAAACGGGGGGAGGGGCGAAAGGGAACAATGCTTCGCCTGCCGGGAGTGGTAATACTAAAAACAATGGCGCATCAGGCGCAGATATCAATAACTATGCCGGGCAGATTAAATCTGCTATCGAAAGTAAGTTCTATGATGCATCGTCCTATGCAGGTAAAACCTGTACGCTGCGCATAAAACTGGCACCGGATGGCATGTTACTGGATATCAAACCTGAAGGTGGCGATCCCGCTCTTTGTCAGGCTGCGTTGGCAGCAGCTAAACTTGCGAAGATCCCGAAACCACCAAGCCAGGCAGTATATGAAGTGTTCAAGAACGCACCATTGGACTTCAAACCGTAATCGCGATGTTGGTCGTCACGGCGATCAACATCAGACATCGGTTGTCGCAGGGTTCTGGTAGTTTTGTGTATTTGAGTTTGTTAACATTCTGCTAAATTATCGTGGGCTATCTGTCCAGATAAGGGAGATATGATGAAGCAGGCATTACGAGTAGCATTTGGTTTTCTCATACTGTGGGCGTCAGTTCTGCATGCTGAAGTCCGCATTGTGATCGACAGTGGTGTAGATTCCGGTCGTCCTATTGGTGTCGTTCCATTCCAGTGGGCGGGTCCAGGTGCGGCACCTGAAGATATTGGCGGCATCGTTGCTGCTGACTTGCGTAACAGCGGTAAATTTAATCCGTTAGATCGCGCTCGTCTGCCTCAACAGCCAGGTAGCGCGCAGGAAGTTCAACCTGCTGCATGGTCTGCGCTGGGCATTGACGCTGTCGTTGTAGGTCAGGTCACTCCGAATCCGGACGGTTCTTACAATGTTGCTTATCAGCTGGTTGATACCGGCGGTGCACCGGGTACTGTGCTTGCTCAGAACTCATACAAAGTAAACAAACAATGGCTGCGTTACGCTGGCCATACCGCCAGTGATGAAGTGTTTGAAAAACTGACCGGCATTAAAGGTGCGTTCCGTACCCGTATTGCCTATGTTGTTCAGACCAATGGTGGCCAGTTCCCGTATGAGTTGCGCGTGTCTGACTATGATGGCTACAACCAGTTTGTGGTTCACCGTTCTCCGCAGCCGCTGATGTCTCCGGCGTGGTCACCGGACGGTTCTAAACTGGCATATGTTACCTTCGAAAGCGGTCGTTCCGCGCTGGTAATCCAGACGCTGGCTAACGGTGCAGTGCGTCAGGTTGCTTCCTTCCCGCGTCACAACGGTGCGCCTGCCTTCTCGCCAGACGGCAGCAAACTGGCTTTTGCGCTGTCGAAAACTGGTAGCCTGAATCTGTACGTAATGGATTTAGCCTCTGGTCAAATCCGTCAGGTGACAGATGGTCGCAGCAACAACACTGAACCGACCTGGTTCCCGGACAGTCAAAACCTGGCCTTCACCTCTGACCAGGCCGGTCGTCCGCAGGTTTATAAAGTGAATATCAATGGCGGTGCGCCGCAACGTATTACCTGGGAAGGTTCGCAGAACCAGGATGCGGATGTCAGCAGCGACGGTAAATTTATGGTAATGGTTAGCTCCAATGGTGGGCAGCAGCACATTGCCAAACAAGATCTGGTAACGGGAGGCGTACAAGTTCTGTCCTCAACGTTCCTGGATGAAACGCCAAGTCTGGCACCTAACGGCACTATGGTAATCTACAGCTCTTCTCAGGGGATGGGATCCGTGCTGAATTTGGTTTCTACAGATGGGCGTTTCAAAGCGCGTCTTCCGGCAACTGATGGACAGGTCAAATTCCCTGCCTGGTCGCCGTATCTGTGATAATAATTAATTGAATAGTAAAGGAATCATTGAAATGCAACTGAACAAAGTGCTGAAAGGGCTGATGATTGCTCTGCCTGTTATGGCAATTGCGGCATGTTCTTCCAACAAGAACGCCAGCAATGACGGCAGCGAAGGCATGCTGGGTGCCGGCACTGGTATGGATGCGAACGGCGGCAACGGCAACATGTCTTCCGAAGAGCAGGCTCGTCTGCAAATGCAACAGCTGCAGCAGAATAACATCGTTTACTTCGATCTGGACAAATACGATATCCGTTCTGACTTCGCTCAAATGCTGGATGCACACGCAAACTTCCTGCGTAGCAACCCGTCTTACAAAGTCACCGTAGAAGGTCACGCGGACGAACGTGGTACTCCGGAATACAACATCTCCCTGGGTGAACGTCGTGCGAACGCCGTTAAGATGTACCTGCAGGGTAAAGGCGTTTCTGCAGACCAGATCTCCATCGTTTCTTACGGTAAAGAAAAACCTGCAGTACTGGGTCATGACGAAGCGGCATACTCCAAAAACCGTCGTGCGGTACTGGTTTACTAAGAGAATTGCATGAGCAGTAACTTCAGACATCAACTATTGAGTCTGTCGTTACTGGTTGGTATAGCGGCCCCCTGGGCCGCTTTTGCTCAGGCACCAATCAGTAGTGTCGGCTCAGGCTCGGTCGAAGACCGCGTCACTCAACTTGAGCGTATTTCTAATGCTCACAGCCAGCTTTTAACCCAACTCCAGCAACAACTCTCTGATAATCAGTCCGATATTGATTCCCTGCGTGGTCAAATTCAGGAAAATCAGTATCAACTGAATCAGGTCGTGGAGCGGCAGAAGCAGATCTTGTTGCAGATCGATAGCCTTAGCAGCGGTGGTCCAGCGGCACAATCAGCCAGCGGCGATCAAAGCGGGGCGGCGGCGGCAACGACGCCAACAGCTGATGCAGGTACTGCGAATGCTGGCGCGCCGGTGAAAAGCGGCGATGCAAATACTGATTACAATGCAGCTATTGCGCTGGTACAGGATAAATCCCGCCAGGATGACGCGATGGTGGCATTTCAGAATTTCATCAAAAATTATCCTGATTCAACTTACCTGCCCAACGCCAATTATTGGCTGGGTCAGTTAAACTACAACAAGGGTAAGAAAGATGATGCGGCGTACTATTTTGCTTCGGTAGTGAAAAACTATCCGAAGTCACCGAAGGCTGCAGATGCGATGTTTAAAGTTGGCGTCATCATGCAGGACAAAGGTGACACTGCGAAAGCAAAAGCCGTGTACCAGCAGGTTATCAGTAAATACCCTGGTACTGATGGTGCTAAACAGGCCCAAAAACGTCTGAACGCCATGTAATGCATAACACGCGACCAGAAGTCGCATTATTTCTGGTCGTGTCGTGCGATTCATAAGCAGTTGAGTGATCTACATCGAAATTTTTGTTGCGCTCAAGTCTGAAATCAGTAATATATGCCGCCGTTGCCACGGGATATCAAACAAACCGAAAGCAACGAAAAAGTGGGTCGTTAGCTCAGTTGGTAGAGCAGTTGACTTTTAATCAATTGGTCGCAGGTTCGAATCCTGCACGACCCACCACTAACATAGTTAGTTGTAGTATCCAGCGTAGTATCGGGTGATTAGCTCAGCTGGGAGAGCACCTCCCTTACAAGGAGGGGGTCGGCGGTTCGATCCCGTCATCACCCACCACCGGGTCGTTAGCTCAGTTGGTAGAGCAGTTGACTTTTAATCAATTGGTCGCAGGTTCGAATCCTGCACGACCCACCACTAATTGCGGTGTGTTTGGTGGAAGCAGTTTGTAGTATCCAGCGCAGTATCGGGTGATTAGCTCAGCTGGGAGAGCACCTCCCTTACAAGGAGGGGGTCGGCGGTTCGATCCCGTCATCACCCACCACTCGGGTCGTTAGCTCAGTTGGTAGAGCAGTTGACTTTTAATCAATTGGTCGCAGGTTCGAATCCTGCACGACCCACCAATCTTAAAGATTGGATTCGAGTAAAAATCATTCAGGTAACACCCATATGGGTCGTTAGCTCAGTTGGTAGAGCAGTTGACTTTTAATCAATTGGTCGCAGGTTCGAATCCTGCACGACCCACCATCCTGAATGATTAAAGCAGCATAATCCCGCAAGGGGTCGTTAGCTCAGTTGGTAGAGCAGTTGACTTTTAATCAATTGGTCGCAGGTTCGAATCCTGCACGACCCACCAATGTAAAAAAGCGCCCTAAAGGCGCTTTTTTGCTATTCAGGCATCCCTCAATTTCAATTCTTGACCCTGATGACATACTCCGCGCTTGCTGCGTAAACAACTCTACGTCGGAGGAATAAGACGCAAAGTATGGCATTCGGCATCTCATACGTAATTCGAGTGACTTTTCCCCACCACTCGACTATCTTGTTTAGCATATAAAACAAATTACGCCGATAATAGCGAATATCACGCTTATGTCGGTTTTAACGTTAAGCCTGTAAAACGAGATGGCCAAATGAGCGTGATGTTTGATCCTGAAACGGCGATTTATCCTTTCCCCCCGAAGCCAACGCCGTTAAGCATTGATGAAAAAGCGTATTATCGCGAGAAAATAAAACGTCTGCTGAAAGAACGTAATGCGGTGATGGTCGCCCACTACTATACCGATACCGAAATTCAACAGCTGGCTGAAGAAACCGGTGGCTGTATCTCTGATTCTCTGGAAATGGCCCGCTTCGGTGCTAAGCATCCCGCTTCTACGCTGTTAGTTGCTGGGGTGAGATTTATGGGGGAAACTGCCAAAATTCTCAGCCCGGAAAAAACAATTCTGATGCCAACACTTCAGGCTGAATGTTCACTGGATCTCGGATGTCCGATTGAAGAATTCAACGCATTTTGCGATGCCCATCCCGATCGTACTGTCGTTGTCTACGCCAACACTTCGGCTGCGGTAAAAGCGCGTGCAGATTGGGTGGTAACTTCAAGCATTGCCGTCGAACTCATTGATCATCTGGATAGCTTGGGTGAAAAAATCATCTGGGCACCAGACAAACATCTGGGGCGTTACGTGCAAAAACAGACAGGTGCAGACATCTTATGCTGGCAAGGTGCCTGTATAGTTCATGACGAGTTTAAGACTCAGGCGTTAACCCGCTTACAAAAACAGCACCCTGATGCTGCCATACTGGTTCATCCGGAGTCACCACAAGCTATTGTCGATATGGCCGATGCGGTCGGTTCCACAAGTCAGTTGATTAACGCTGCAAAAACATTGCCGCATCAGCAACTGATTGTGGCGACTGACCGGGGCATTTTCTACAAAATGCAGCAGGCAGTGCCAGATAAAAAATTGCTGGAAGCGCCAACCGCAGGCGAGGGCGCTACCTGTCGAAGTTGCGCTCATTGTCCGTGGATGGCAATGAATGGCCTTCAGGCCATCGCAGAGGCGCTGGAACAGGGAGGAAGCAATCACGAGGTTCATGTTGACGAAAATCTGCGAGAGAGGGCGCTGGTGCCGCTCAACCGCATGCTGGATTTTGCGGCTACACTACGTGGATAACTGACAATAAGGCGTCACGCTACGCATTGGGGGAAAGATGGATTTTTTTAGCACACAGAACATTCTGGTTCATATACCGATCGGTGCTGGCGGTTACGATCTCTCATGGATCGAAGCGGTGGGGACGATCGCTGGGTTACTGTGTATTGGCCTTGCCAGTCTGGAGAAGATCAGCAACTACTTTTTTGGCCTGATCAACGTTACCCTGTTTGGCATTATTTTCTTTCAGATTCAGCTGTATGCCAGCCTGCTGTTACAGGTGTTTTTCTTTGCCGCTAACATTTATGGCTGGTATGCCTGGTCGCGACAAACCAGTCAACATGAAGCTGAGTTAAAAATTCGCTGGTTGCCATTGCCGAAGGCGCTAAGCTGGTTGGCGGTTTGCGTTGTTTCGATTGGTCTGATGACGGTATTTATCAATCCGGTGTTTGCATTTTTGACCCGCGTGGCAGTCACGATTATGCAAGCATTGGGTTTGCAGGTAGTGATGCCAGAATTGCAACCGGACGCCTTCCCATTCTGGGACTCCTGCATGATGGTACTCTCCATCGTGGCAATGATTCTGATGACGCGTAAATACGTCGAAAACTGGTTATTGTGGGTCATCATTAACGTGATTAGCGTGGTGATTTTCGCCTTGCAGGGCGTCTATGCCATGTCGCTGGAGTATCTGATCCTGACCTTTATTGCCCTCAACGGTAGCCGGATGTGGATCAACAGCGCACGCGAAAGAGGTTCACGCGCGCTGTCCCATTAATGGTGATGATGTGAATGGCCAGACACCCCTTCATTCAGGTGGCAGTCTGGCCCATGACAAGGTTGATATTCCATCTGGATGGTGGCGTGCTCAATCTGATAGTGATCCATCAGATAGTGTTGGATCTGATCTAACAAGGCATCGTGATCGTGTGGCGGGATCACCTGCACATGCAGCGTCATCACCGGCTTCTCGCCTATCATCCATACATGTACATGATGCACATTGCGGACTTCCGGGATTTCCCGACACATACGGCGCTTCAGTTCAGCGATATCCAGCGATACCGGTGCACCTTCAAGTAATTCATTCACGCTGTCTTTAAGCAAACGCCACGCACTTCGTAACACCAGCACAGAAACCAGAATGGAGAGAATCGGGTCCGCAGGTGTCCAGCCGGTCCAGATAATAATCAACGCGGCGACGATAGCGCCAACGGAACCCAGCAGGTCCCCAAGCACATGCAGTGCCGCTGCTCGCACGTTGAGGTTTTTCTCTTCATTACCGTGATGAAGTAGCCAGAAAGAAAGTATATTTGCCAGCAATCCCGCCACGGCAATCGCCATCATCATACCGCCTTCAACCGGACGCGGCGTGCGAAAACGTTCTATCGCCTCCCAGACAATCAAAATCGTAATCACCACCAGGGCGATGGCATTCACAAACGCCGCGAGCGTGGTCAATCTTAGCCAACCGAAAGTGTGGCGAATGGTGGGAGGACGACGTGAAAATTGCACTGCGAGTAGGGCGAAAAGCAGGGCGGCAGTATCGGTCAACATATGTCCGGCATCAGCCAGCAATGCCAGAGAACCGGAAAGAAAACCGCCAATGACTTCTACCAGCATAAACCCGGCAGTTACACCGAAAGCATACAACAAGCGACGAGCATTATTATCTTCTGGAAGGTGTGGGGAAGTGTGTGAGTGTGAGTGCGCCATGACGAGTCATCCCTTAATTATTCTCACTTAACTTTATGACATCATACTGCTTTTAGAGGGGAAAAATTAAAAAGGAGAGCCTCCGCTCTCCCATTATCAGCCATATATCCTGGCTTACTGCGTAGTACCGTCGGTTTTGGTATCGACATCATTGTTGATGCCATCACCGGTTTGTACCTTTTTATTGATGTCCGGGCAGCGACCGTCTTTGCACATGGTATTTTTGTGCTCTTCGTCTTTGGTCATGCCGTCATTGTTCATGGATGAACCATTCGGGTGCAGCATAGTCCCGCCCGAGTTGGTATTTACCCCGTTATTGTCGACGTTATTTGGCGCGACATTTTCACGGGCGTCCGGGGCAACCTGGCCCGCATCAGCTGCGGCGTTTGCCTGGCCGTTATTGGTTTGCGCTCCACTATCGGCAGCCAGTGCGGCACCGCTGGCAAGGCTTAGAGTGGCAGTCAGAAATAGTGTGGCCAGTTTTGTCATTTTCATAGGATGCTCCTGTTATGGTCGTTATGTCGGATAACCTCTTCCAACAGTGCATTTGCAGGTGAATATCAGGCAATGGTTTAAGATTTCAGCCAGGCAAAGAAATCCAGCAGAGAATCTTGAAATAATTAATAAACAAAGAAGTTACAGTTAGAAATTGTAGGAGAGATCTCGTTTTTCGCGACAATATGGCGTATTTCTTGCCGATTCCAGGATTATTCCGTCCATAGTGTAAAACCCCGTTTACACATTCTGACGGAAGATATAGATTGGAAGGATTGCATTCACCAAGATAAGTATGGCAACACTGGAACAGACATGAATTATCAGAACGACGATTTACGCATCAAAGAAATCAAAGAGTTACTTCCTCCTGTCGCACTGCTGGAAAAATTCCCTGCTACTGAAAATGCCGCGAATACGGTTGCCCATGCCCGAAAAGCGATCCATAAGATCCTGAAAGGTAATGATGATCGCCTGTTAGTGGTGATTGGTCCGTGCTCAATTCATGATCCTGTCGCGGCTAAAGAGTATGCCACTCGCTTGCTGGCGCTGCGTGAAGAGCTAAAAGACGACCTGGAAATCGTAATGCGCGTCTATTTTGAAAAGCCGCGTACCACGGTGGGCTGGAAAGGGCTGATTAACGATCCGCATATGGATAACAGCTTCCAGATCAACGACGGTCTGCGTATTGCCCGTAAATTGCTGCTTGATATTAACGACAGCGGTCTGCCTGCGGCGGGTGAGTTTCTCGACATGATCACCCCACAATATCTCGCTGACCTGATGAGCTGGGGCGCAATTGGCGCACGTACTACGGAATCGCAGGTGCACCGCGAACTGGCATCTGGTCTTTCTTGCCCGGTAGGTTTCAAAAATGGCACTGATGGTACGATTAAAGTGGCTATCGATGCCATTAATGCCGCCGGTGCGCCGCACTGCTTCCTTTCAGTGACCAAATGGGGTCATTCGGCGATTGTGAATACCAGCGGTAACGGCGATTGCCATATCATTCTGCGCGGCGGTAAAGAGCCTAACTACAGCGCGAAGCACGTTGCTGAAGTGAAAGAAGGGCTGAACAAAGCAGGCCTGCCAGCACAGGTGATGATCGATTTCAGCCATGCTAACTCGTCCAAACAATTCAAAAAGCAGATGGATGTGTGTGCTGACGTTTGCCAGCAGATTGCCGGTGGCGAAACAGCCATTATTGGCGTGATGGTGGAAAGCCATCTGGTGGAAGGCAATCAGAGCCTCGAGAGCGGGGAGCCGCTGGCCTACGGTAAGAGCATCACCGATGCCTGCATCGGCTGGGAAGATACCGATGCTCTGTTACGTCAACTGGCGAATGCAGTAAAAGCGCGTCGCGGGTAAGGTTTAATTGTCGGATGCACCGCCAGAGTGGCGTATCCGATGAATCACCATAGGCCTGATAAGATGCGCAGCGTCGCATCAGGCAATGTGCTCCATTGTTAGCAACAAAAAAGCCGACTCGCTTGCAGTCGGCTTTCTCATTATTAAACAAATGACGTTTACTTCGCTTTACCCTGGTTAGCGACAGCAGCTGCTTTCGCCGCGATCTCGTCAGCATTACCCAGATAATAGCGTTTCAGCGGTTTGAAGTTCTCGTCGAACTCATACACCAGCGGCACACCAGTCGGGATATTCAGCTCAAGAATCTCTTCTTCGCTCATGTTATCGAGATATTTCACCAGCGCACGCAGGGAGTTACCGTGTGCAGCGATGATTACGCGCTCACCGCTCTTCATACGCGGCAGAATGGTTTCATTCCAGTAAGGGATCACGCGGTCAATGGTCAGCGCCAGGCTTTCCGTCAGCGGCAGCTCTTTCTCGCTCAGTTTCGCGTAACGCGGATCGTGACCCGGATAACGCTCATCATCTTTAGTCAGTTCCGGCGGAGTCACCGCAAAACCACGACGCCACTGTTTCACCTGCTCGTCGCCATACTTTTCAGCAGTTTCCGCTTTGTTCAGACCCTGCAACGCACCGTAGTGACGTTCGTTCAGTTTCCAGGATTTCTCAACGGGCAGCCATGCCTGATCCAGTTCGTCCAGCACGTTCCACAGGGTATGGATAGCGCGTTTCAGCACAGAGGTGTAAGCAAAGTCAAAGCTGTAACCTTCCTCTTTCAGCAGCTTACCTGCTGCTTTTGCTTCGCTTACGCCTTTCTCAGACAGATCCACGTCGTACCAACCGGTGAAACGGTTTTCTTTGTTCCACTGACTTTCGCCATGACGAACCAGAACCAGCTTAGTTACAGCCATATACTTACTCCTCAAATCATCTTTTAATGATAATAATTCTCATTATATTGCCGTGACGAAGCAACAGCAATGCTTACGCATAACCATAGCGAAAATAGTGTCGCAGTGTAAGGTTGTTGTGAATATTGAGTTGCAAATATGTCGGCATTTGCTGGTGATTTGAACAATATGAGGAGAAAGCCCTCATGACGAGGGCTTAACATTACTCAGCAATAAACTGATATTCCGTCAGGCTGGAATACTCTTCGCCAGGACGCAGGAAGCAGTCCGGTTGCGGCCATTCAGGGTGGTTCGGGCTGTCCGGCAGAAACTCGCTTTCTAGCGCCAGCCCTTGCCAGTCGGCGTAAGGTTCGGTTCCCCGCGACGGTGTGCCGCCGAGGAAGTTGCCGGAGTAGAATTGCAGAGCCGGAGCGGTGGTGTAGACCTTCAGCTGCAATTTTTCATCTGCTGACCAGACATGCGCCGCCACTTTCTTGCCATCGCCTTTGGCCTGTAACAAGAATGCGTGATCGTAACCTTTCACTTTGCGCTGATCGTCGTCGGCAAGAAACTCACTGGCGATGATTTTGGCGCTGCGGAAATCAAAAGACGTTCCGGCGACAGATTTCAGGCCGTCGAGCGGAATGCCGCCTTCATCAACCGGCAGATATTCGTCCGCCAGAATCTGCAACTTGTGATTGCGCACGTCAGACTGCTCGCCGTCAAGATTGAAATAGACGTGATTAGTCATATTCACCGGGCAAGGTTTATCAACTGTGGCGCGATAAGTAATAGAGATACGGTTATCGTCGGTCAGACGATATTGCACCGTTGCGCCGAGATTACCCGGAAAGCCCTGGTCGCCATCATCTGAACTCAGGGCAAACAGCACCTGACGATCGTTCTGGTTCACAATCTGCCAGCGGCGTTTGTCGAACCCTTCCGGGCCGCCGTGCAGTTGGTTGACGCCCTGACTTGGCAACAGCGTCACGGTTTCACCGTCAAAGGTATAACGACTATTGGCGATACGGTTGGCATAACGACCAATAGAGGCCCCAAGAAATGCGGCCTGATCCTGGTAGCATTCCGGGCTGGCGCAGCCAAGCAGAGCCTCGCGGACGCTGCCATCGGAAAGCGGAATACGGGCGGAAAGTAAAGTCGCACCCCAGTCCATCAGCGTGACTACCATCCCTGCGTTGTTACGCAAAGTTAACAGTCGGTACGGCTGACCATCGGGTGCCAGTGCGGGAGTTTCGTTCAGCACTGTCCTGCTCCTTGTGATGGTTTACACACGTAAAAAGTCTCTTTAATACCTGTTTTTGCTTCATATTGTTCAGCGACAGCTTGCTGTACGGCAGGCACCAGCTCTTCCGGAATAAGCGCGACGATACAGCCGCCAAATCCGCCGCCGGTCATGCGTACGCCACCTTTGTCGCCAATCACAGCTTTTACGATTTCAACCAGAGTGTCAATTTGCGGCACGGTGATTTCGAAATCATCGCGCATAGAGGCATGAGACTCCGCCATTAACTCGCCCATACGTTTCAGGTCGCCTTGCTCCAGCGCGCTGGCAGCTTCAACGGTGCGGGCGTTTTCAGTCAGGATATGACGCACGCGTTTCGCGACGATCGGGTCCAGTTCATGTGCAACAGCGTTGAACTCTTCAATGGTGACATCGCGCAGAGCTGGCTGCTGGAAGAAACGCGCACCGGTTTCGCACTGTTCACGACGGGTGTTGTATTCGCTGCCAACCAGGGTACGTTTGAAGTTACTGTTGATGATGACGACAGCTACGCCTTTCGGCATGGAAACAGCTTTGGTCCCCAGTGAGCGGCAATCGATCAGCAAGGCATGATCTTTCTTGCCGAGCGCGGAAATCAGTTGATCCATGATTCCACAGTTACAGCCTACAAACTGGTTTTCTGCTTCCTGACCATTAAGCGCGATTTGCGCGCCGTCCAGCGGCAGATGATAAAGCTGCTGCAATACGGTTCCGACCGCTACTTCCAGTGAAGCGGAAGAACTTAACCCGGCACCCTGCGGCACATTGCCGCTGATCACCATGTCCACGCCGCCGAAGTTATTGTTACGCAGTTGCAGATGTTTCACCACGCCACGAACGTAGTTAGCCCATTGATAGTTTTCATGCGCGACAATGGGCGCATCAAGGGAAAACTCGTCGAGCTGATTTTCATAATCGGCTGCCATTACGCGAACTTTACGGTCATCGCGTGGCGCACAGCTAATGACGGTTTGATAATCAATCGCGCAGGGCAGAACGAAACCGTCGTTGTAGTCGGTGTGTTCACCAATCAAATTCACGCGGCCAGGCGCCTGAATGGTGTGAGTGGCAGGGTAGCCAAATGCGTTGGCAAACAGAGATTGTGTTTTTTCTTTCAGACTCATTTCTTACACTCCGGATTCGCGAAAATGGATATCGCTGACTGCGCGCAAACGCTCTGCTGCCTGTTCTGCCGTCAGATCACGCTGGGTTTCTGCCAGCATTTCATAACCGACCATAAATTTACGTACGGTGGCGGAGCGCAGCAGAGGCGGATAAAAGTGCGCGTGCAGCTGCCAGTGTTGATTCTCTTCGCCATTAAACGGCGCACCGTGCCAGCCCATAGAGTAGGGGAAGGAGCACTGGAAGAGGTTGTCATAACGACTGGTCAGCTTTTTCAACGCCAGCGCAAGATCGCTGCGCTGGGCGTCGGTCAAATCGGTGATCCGCAAAACGTGGGCTTTGGGCAGCAGTAGCGTTTCGAACGGCCAGGCAGCCCAGTAAGGCACTACGGCTAACCAGTGTTCGGTTTCGACAACGGTACGGCTACCGTCTGCCAGCTCGCGCTGAACATAATCCACCAGCATTGGCGATTTCTGCTCGGCAAAATATTCTTTTTGCAGGCGGTCTTCGCGCTCAGCTTCGTTAGGCAGGAAGCTATTTGCCCAAATCTGTCCGTGCGGATGCGGGTTAGAGCAGCCCATCGCCGCGCCTTTGTTTTCAAAGACCTGCACCCATGGGTACGTTTCCCCCAGTTCTGCGGTTTGCTCCTGCCAGGTTTTGACGATTTCCGTCAATGCCGCAACGCTCAGTTCTGGCAACGTTTTACTGTGATCCGGTGAAAAGCAGATCACCCGGCTGGTGCCGCGTGCGCTCTGGCAACGCATCAAAGGATCGTTGCTTTCTGGCGCATCTGGCGTGTCAGACATAAGGGCCGCAAAGTCATTGGTAAAAACGTAAGTCCCGGTGTAATCGGGGTTTTTATCGCCAGTCACCCGCACATTACCTGCGCAGAGAAAGCAATCTGGATCGTGCGCAGGTAACACCTGTTTGGCTGGCGTTTCCTGCGCCCCCTGCCAGGGGCGCTTAGCGCGGTGCGGTGAAACCAGAATCCATTGCCCGGTGAGCGGGTTGTAGCGGCGATGTGGATGATCAACGGGATTAAATTGCGTCATGGTCGTTCCTTAATCGGGATATCCCTGTGGATGGCGTGACTGCCAGTGCCAGGTGTCCTGCGCCATTTCATCGAGTGTGCGCGTTACGCGCCAGTTCAGTTCGCGATCGGCTTTACTGGCGTCCGCCCAGTAGGCCGGAAGGTCGCCCTCGCGACGCGGTGCAAAATGATAGTTAACCGGTTTGCCGCAGGCTTTGCTGAAGGCATTAACCACGTCCAGCACGCTGCTGCCTACGCCTGCGCCGAGGTTGTAGATGTGTACGCCTGGCTTGTTCGCCAGTTTTTCCATCGCCACGACGTGACCGTCCGCCAGATCCATTACGTGGATGTAATCGCGTACGCCAGTACCATCTTCGGTCGGATAATCGTTACCAAAAATTGCCAGCGAGTCGCGACGGCCTACAGCAACCTGGGCAATGTACGGCATCAGGTTATTCGGAATGCCTTGCGGATCTTCGCCCATATCGCCCGACGGATGCGCGCCAACCGGGTTGAAGTAGCGCAGCAGAGCAATGCTCCAGTCCGGCTGGGCTTTTTGCAGATCGGTGAGGATCTGTTCCACCATCAGTTTGCTTTTGCCATAAGGGCTTTGCGGTGTGCCGGTCGGGAAGCTTTCAACGTATGGAATTTTGGGCTGATCGCCATAGACGGTGGCGGAGGAGCTAAAAATAAAGTTTTTGACGTTAGCGGCGCGCATGGCGCTAATCAGGCGCAGAGTACCGTTGACGTTGTTGTCGTAATATTCCAGCGGTTTTTGTACCGATTCGCCAACGGCTTTTAACCCGGCGAAGTGGATCACGGTGTCGATAGCGTGATCGTGCAGGATCTCGGTCATCAACGCTTCGTTACGGATATCGCCTTCAACAAACGTTGGATGTTTGCCGCCTAAACGCTCGATAACAGGCAGTACGCTGCGCTTACTGTTACAGAGGTTATCAAGAATGATGACATCATGACCGTTTTGCAGTAATTGCACACAGGTATGACTTCCAATGTAACCGCTACCACCGGTAACCAGAACTCTCATAATTCGCTCCATTAGGCTTATGGTATGAAATAACCATAGCATAACAAAGATGCGAAAAGTGTGACATGGAATAAATTAGTGGAATCGTTTACACAAGAATTTAGCCGTTTTTTATGCGCGATTAATTGATTATAAAACAGAGGGTTTATGAATGATTGCGCTTTTTATCTGAAAAAAAGATGCGGTTTCATGCCTGGATGCGTCGAACTGTGGGCCGGATAACGCGTTTACGCCGCATCCGGCACGGTCAGCACTACCAACTCAGTTTATTTTTGTCAGCGCATAACGATAAAGGTCACCGTCCGGCACGAACTCCAGACGATGGGTAATACAGGCAGGCGCATCTTCAGCGTGGTGCGAAACAAACAATAATTGCGTTTCACCTTCGCTAATCAGCACATCAACAAAACGGCGGATAAGCTGGCGATTGAGCGGATCCAGCCCCTGCAATGGTTCATCGAGAATAAGCAACGTTGGATGTTTCACCAGCGCGCGGACGATCAGCGCCAGACGTTGTTGCCCCCAGGAAAGACTATGGAAAGGGGCGTCAGCCGTGCGTTTATCAATGCCGAGAATATCCAGCCACTGCTGCACCAGTTTTTGCTGGCGATCCGAAACGGCCTGATAAATGCCAATCGAATCAAAATAGCCAGAAAGAATCACATTACGCACGGTAGTGCTGACCCGGTAATCCAGATGCAAACTACTGCTGACGTAACCGATATGCTTTTTAATATCCCAGATGGTTTCGCCGCTGCCGCGACGTCGTCCGAAAAGCGTCAAATCGTTGCTGTAACCTTGCGGATGATCGCCAGTAATCAGGCTTAATAATGTCGATTTTCCCGCGCCATTTGGCCCGATCATTTGCCAGTGTTCGCCAGGATTCACCTGCCAGCTAAGGTTATTAAGAATGGGGCGATCGTTATAAGAAACCACGCCATAGTTCAGCACAATGCGCGGTTCGTTGGCGGGTAAGGCGTGACGTGCTGAAGGTTCATCCGGCTCCGGCAGTTGCACACCTTCAAGCTGTTCGCTATGTGCCAGTTGCGCGACGAGTGCTTGCTGGAGCAGTTCCTCTTTAGCGCCAGTTTCCGCTAACGTGCAATCCGCCAGCACGCCAGCAAACTGGACAAATTCCGGGATCTCATCGAAGCGATTGAGCACCAGTACCAGAGTAATACCGGACTGATGTAACGAGGCGAGTAATTCTGCCAGCTGCTGACGTGAGGCAACGTCAAGACCATCGAACGGTTCATCAAGAATCAATAAGTCAGGCTTCGACATCAGCGCCTGACAGAGCAGAGTTTTACGCGTCTCGCCAGTGGAAAGATATTTAAAACGTCGGTCGAGCAGGGCGGTAATGCCGAACTGCTGCGCCAGTTGCGCACAACGCGGTGCATCCTTAACTTCATCCTGAATGATCTCAGCCGTGGTGCGCCCGGTGTCATCTTCGCCAGGGCCGAGCATATCGGTGTTATTCCGCTGCCATTCGTCACTGACGAGCTTTTGCAATTGCTCGAAGGAGAGACGAGTGATGTGGGAAAACTGGCTTTGCCGTTCACCTTTCAAAAGCGGAAGTTCACCGGCCAGCGCGCGGGCCAGCGCCGACTTCCCGCTTCCATTCGAACCGACAAACGCCCAACTATCGCCCGCGTTTAACGTTAGCTGAGGCAATTGCAGCGTTTTTGTGTCGCTAAGACGAAACGTGCCTTGCAAAATTTGCAACGATGACATTTTATATCCCATTTTTTGCAGCGATTACTGACAGGGATACGTGTTTCATAACAAATTGTCAACACGCTTAGCACAGTGTGGCGATAATCACGCTGTCGGCATTAAAGTAGGCCGTGACATTCTGTCCTTGCTCAAGAGAAGCCGCTTCATTTACCGGCACCGTGGCGCACAGGGTTTGCCCGTCGGGTAGCGCCATTAATACTTCGCACTGTTCTGCGCCGCGCTCTATATGGCGAATAATGCCCGGCAATTGGTTGTCGGCACTCTGGGCTACGGTGTCATCCTGGGTAATGTTCACCCACGGCGCTTTCAGCAGAATCAACACTTCTTTGCCTTCATCCAGCCCCAGACGCGCGCCACTTTGCGCGGTAATCGCGACTTTCAGACGTGTTTTACCATCGGCCAGTATGACATCAACATGCTGTTGAACGTCATCATGATCGCGGGCGGTGATGGTGCCGAACCACTGGTTACGGGCGCTGGTTTGCAGTGAAAAACGTGAGATCGCGGCCAGCAGGCTGTTCAGCGGCAGGGCGTCATCGTCACTTAACACATCAAAGGCTTTTTGCTGGATCTGGGCGAGAAGATCGTAAAGCTGAATCAGTCGTTGACCATAGCGGGTCAGCACAGCACCGCCACCGCCTTTTCCGCCCGTAGCGCGTTCAACCAGCGTATGCTCACTTAACTGATTCATTTCGTTAATGGCATCCCAGGCGCTTTTATAGCTGATACCGGCATCTTTCGCCCCCTGGCTGATGGAACCGGAAAGCGCGATGTGTTTTAGTAGCGAAATGCGGCGTGGGTCGGCAAAGAGCTTTTGTTGAAGCTTAAGGGTGAGAAGGATTTCGGCCTGCATAACAATGTCCTGGCAAAAATCTTATTGTGACGGAAAATGCGCGCCACGCAAAGCTGACCGCACAAAAGGGGAGTGCTTTTCTGTGCTTAACGGTTAGAATAGTCACAGGACTACATCTGGAGTTGACCATGTTAGAGTTATTAAAAAGTCTGGTATTCGCCGTAATCATGGTACCTGTCGTGATGGCCATCATCCTGGGTCTGATTTACGGTCTTGGTGAAGTATTCAACATCTTTTCTGGTGTTGGTAAAAAAGACCAGCCCGGACAAAATCATTGATTCCATGAATGCCCGCTGAGTCGGGCATTTTCTTTTTCTCAACTTCCTGCTTTTCCTGCCGATATTTTTTCTATCTACCTCTCAAAGGTTAACAATAACTGCTGGGAAAATTCTGAACTTACCGCTATATTGACGCCTACATAACGTTAAATAAAGGGGTTACAAATGACTCGTAAATGGTTAAACCTGTTTGCCGGGGCGGCGCTCTCTTTCACTGTTGCTGGCAATGCGTTGGCGGATGAAGGGAAAATCACGGTTTTTGCCGCAGCATCACTGACCAACGCGATGCAGGATATCGCTACGCAGTATAAAAAAGAGAAAGGCGTAGACGTCGTTTCTTCTTTCGCCTCCTCTTCTACTCTGGCTCGTCAGATTGAAGCAGGTGCGCCAGCGGATCTGTTTATTTCTGCCGATCAGAAATGGATGGATTATGCAATTGATAAAAAAGGAATTGATACCGCCACGCGTCAAACCTTGCTCGGCAATAGCCTGGTCGTTGTAGCACCGAAAGCCAGCGAGCAGAAAGATTTCACCATCGACAGCAAAACTAACTGGACCTCTCTGCTGAATGGCGGCCGCTTGGCGGTTGGCGATCCGGAACATGTTCCGGCTGGCATTTATGCGAAAGAAGCTCTGCAAAAACTGGGCGCATGGGATACGCTCTCCCCGAAACTGGCTCCGGCAGAAGATGTTCGTGGGGCGCTGGCGCTGGTCGAACGTAATGAAGCGCCGCTGGGTATTGTCTACGGTTCTGACGCAGTTGCCAGCAAAGGGGTAAAAGTGGTCGCCACCTTCCCGGAAGATTCGCATAAAAAAGTGGAATATCCAGTTGCCGTCGTGGAAGGGCATAACAACGCGACAGTGAAAGCATTTTACGATTATCTGAAGGGACCGCAGGCTGCGGAAATCTTTAAACGTTACGGATTTACAACTAAGTAATGATACTGACCGATCCAGAATGGCAGGCGGTTTTACTAAGCCTGAAAGTTTCTTCCCTGGCTGTGCTGTTTAGCCTGCCGTTTGGGATCTTTTTTGCCTGGTTACTGGTGCGTTGCACGTTTCTGGGCAAAGCTCTGCTCGACAGCGTACTGCATCTACCGCTGGTGTTACCGCCCGTGGTTGTCGGTTACTTGCTGTTAGTTTCTATGGGACGGCGCGGATTTATCGGCGAACGCCTGTATGACTGGTTTGGCATTACCTTCGCGTTTAGCTGGCGCGGCGCGGTTCTCGCTGCCGCCGTCATGTCTTTTCCGTTGATGGTGCGGGCGATTCGTCTGGCGCTGGAAGGGGTTGATGTCAAACTGGAACAGGCCGCAAGAACGCTGGGGGCCGGGCGCTGGCGCGTTTTCTTTACTATCACGTTACCGCTGACGTTGCCGGGAATTATCGTCGGTACAGTACTGGCTTTCGCCCGTTCGCTCGGTGAATTTGGCGCAACCATCACCTTTGTTTCTAACATTCCAGGTGAAACGCGAACCATTCCTTCTGCCATGTATACCCTGATCCAGACCCCAGGCGGTGAAAGCGGCGCAGCGAGACTGTGCATTATTTCTATTGCGCTAGCGATGATCTCCCTGTTGATTTCAGAATGGCTGGCCAGAATCAGCCGTGAACGGGCGGGGCGCTAATCATGCTGGAACTGAATTTTTCCCAGACCTTGGGCAACCATTGCCTGACCATTAATGAAACGCTGCCCGCCAATGGCATCACTGCTATCTTTGGCGTCTCCGGTGCCGGAAAAACTTCGCTGATTAACGCCATTAGTGGACTGACGCGCCCGCAAAAAGGGCGGATTGTCCTCAATGGTCGGGTACTAAATGATGCCGAAAAAGGTATCTGCCTGACGCCGGAAAAGCGTCGCGTTGGCTATGTGTTTCAGGATGCACGGCTGTTCCCGCATTACAAAGTGCGTGGCAATCTGCGCTACGGCATGTCGAAAAGTATGGTCGATCAGTTTGATAAGCTGGTGGCGCTTTTAGGCATTGAACCGTTGCTTGACCGTTTACCGGGCAGCCTGTCCGGAGGCGAAAAACAGCGTGTGGCAATTGGTCGGGCATTGCTGACGGCTCCGGAATTATTATTGCTGGATGAACCACTGGCGTCGCTGGATCTTCCGCGCAAACGCGAGTTATTGCCTTATCTGCAACGGCTGACGCGGGAAATCAACATTCCGATGCTGTATGTCAGTCATTCGCTGGATGAAATCCTCCATCTGGCGGACAAAGTGATGGTACTGGAAAACGGCCAGGTGAAAGCTTTCGGGGCGCTGGAAGAAGTGTGGGGCAGTAGCGTGATGAATCCGTGGCTGCCGAAAGAGCAACAAAGCAGCATTCTGAAAGTAACGGTACTGGAACATCATCCGCGTTACGCGATGACCGCGCTGGCGCTGGGCGATCAGCATTTGTGGGTTAATAAGCTGGATGAACCGCTGCAAGCCGCGCTACGCATCCGCATCCAGGCTTCCGATGTTTCTCTGGTTTTACAACCGCCGCAACAAACCAGCATCCGCAATGTGCTGCGCGCAAAAGTCGTCAATAGCTATGACGATAATGGCCAGGTGGAAGTGGAACTGGAAGTCGGCGGTAAAACGCTGTGGGCGCGAATAAGCCCGTGGGCCAGGGATGAACTGGCGATCAAACCTGGCCTGTGGCTATACGCGCAAATTAAAAGTGTGTCGATAACCGCCTGATTAAATCAGGTGGCTATAAATAAACTGGGCGATGCTGTCGGTGGTATTGTCACCAATCACGATATTGGCGCGTGCTTTTACCGCATCATCGGCATTGCCCATCGCTACACCCGTTCCGGCAGCCTCCAGCATACTGATATCATTGAAGTTATCGCCGAATGCGACTACGTTTTCCATCGACCAGCCTTGCGCCTCAACCCATTTCGTCAGGCGTTTGCCTTTACTGTTGCCGCCGCGCGCAATATCAACCTGATCGTGCCAGGACCATTCACACTCCAGACCCAACTCATGTTCAACATGCTTACCAAAATGCTGTAACTGCGGCAGGTCATCGTGCGTCAGAGCGAACTTCCACACGGCGTTAACTTGTTGCGCCTTTTCAGCCAGAGAAGCGACTTGTGTGAAAGTCGGGCGCTGTTCCGGCGGCAAAGTCTGCGCCCAGTTAGACGTACGAATGACATGTCCGGTCGGATGCTCATAGACCATTGCGTCATCCACATACATCAGACCGTGAATGTGGTGTTCATTCAGCATCTCAATGAGTTGCAGGGCTTTGTTAACGGGCATTGGATCGGCTTCAAGCACAGTTTTTGCATGATAATCATACAAATAGGTGCCATTACAGCAAATAGCAGGTGTATCCAGCGCCAGCGCCTGATAAAAAGGATGAATAGCGACGTGATGGCGACCCGTGACGATAATCAATTGGTAACCTGCTTCGCGAGCGCGGGCAAGCGCTTCAATCGATGAGGGAAGTAGAGTCTTTTTCGGGGTCAATAAGGTGCCGTCTAAGTCGAGAGCAATCACGCGTGTGGTCATGGCGTTTTCCAGATTAAGGTTAAGAATTTTCGTCTGCGCGAATGGTACACCGATACCACTATCGGACAAAATTCTGCGTTTTAATTCAGCATTCACCGCCAAAAGCGACTAATTTTAGCTGTTAAAGTCAGTTGCTAAATGCAAAGGAGCATTCATGAAGCAAACAGTTTATATCGCCAGCCCTGAGAGCCAGCAAATTCACGTCTGGAACCTGAATCATGAAGGCGTGCTGACGCTGACACAGGTTGTCGATGTGCCGGGGCAGGTGCAGCCGATGGTGGTCAGCCCGGATAAACGTTACCTCTACGTTGGCGTTCGCCCTGAGTTTCGCGTTCTGGCGTATCGCATTGCACCAGATGATGGCGCACTGACATTTGCCGCAGAGTCTGCGCTGCCGGGTAGCCCGACGCATATTTCCACCGACCACCATGGGCAGTTTGTCTTTGTCGGCTCTTATAATGCGGGTAACGTGAGCGTAACGCGACTGGAAGATGGCCTGCCTGTGGGCGTTGTCGATGTGGTTGAGGGACTGGACGGCTGTCATTCCGCCAATATTTCACCAGATAACCGCACCCTGTGGGTTCCGGCATTAAAGCAGGATCGTATTTGCCTGTTTACGGTCAGCGATGACGGTCATCTGGTGGCGCAGGACCCCGCAGAAGTGACTACCGTTGAAGGGGCCGGTCCGCGTCATATGGTGTTCCATCCAAACGAACAATATGCATATTGCGTCAATGAGTTAAACAGCTCAGTGGATGTCTGGGAACTGAAAGATCCGCACGGCAATATCGAATGTGTCCAGACGCTGGATATGATGCCGGAAAACTTCTCCGACACCCGTTGGGCGGCAGATATTCATATCACCCCGGATGGTCGTCATTTATACGCCTGCGACCGTACCGCCAGTCTGATTACCGTTTTCAGCGTTTCGGAAGATGGCAGCGTGTTGAGTAAAGAAGGCTTCCAGCCAACGGAAACTCAGCCGCGCGGCTTTAATGTTGATCACAGTGGCAAATATCTGATTGCTGCCGGGCAAAAATCGCACCATATCTCGGTATACGAAATTGTCGGCGAGCAGGGGCTGCTGCATGAAAAAGGCCGCTATGCGGTAGGGCAGGGGCCAATGTGGGTTGTGGTGAACGCACACTAACCGCTGATTTACCCGGCGCTGAATCTCCTGCGCCGGGAGTATTAACCTATCTCCTGTAACGCGTGTCTCTGGCGTTCGACGATATTGGTCCACAAATTGTCTTTATCGTCAGTCCATAAATTAATCAGCAAGGCAAAAAAGCGTTCTGCTGCTGGAGAAAGTACGGCATCTTTACGGCGAATTATTCCCAATGTCCGACGTATAACGGGTTCCACCAATGGGATACCAATAATCGAAGAATAGGGCGCATGAGGCATTGCCAGGCCTGGAAGCGCCGAAATCCCCAGTCCCGCTTCCACCAATCCTAATGACGTCGAAAGATGACGCACTTCATAAAACCAGTCCAGTTTCCAGGGCTTATCGGACAATTTTTGCTCAATCAGCAGTCGGTTGCCGCTGGAGGAACGCACGCCAATCATTTTGTAACCTACTAACTCCTGCCACTCCACCAGCTGCTTTTTGGCCAATGGATGGTCACGCCGACAGGCCAGCACGAACGGCTCATTGACCAGTGGGGTAAAGTCAATGGATGAATTTGTGACATTGTTCATGTTTATGCCAAAGTCAGATTCATTGCACAGCACCGATTCCATGCAATTATTCGTGCCTTGTTCCAGAATCCGCACTTTAATATTGGGATACAGCTCATTAAATTTACCGATTGCCAGTGGTAAAAAATAAAATACCGCGGTCGGAATACACGCTAACGTCACCATACCACGATGATAAGCATTCATATCACGAATACTAAAAAGCGTTTCATCGAATTTCTTTATTAATTCCCGAGCTTCCGGGAGCAACCTTTTTCCTGCTTTTGTTAACGTAACCTTGCGAGTTGTACGCTCAAAAAGTTGAATGTGTAAATCTTCTTCCATCTTTTTTATTCTGCGCGTTAATGCAGGTTGCGTAATATTAAGTAATTTAGCAGCATTGTTAAATGAACTGGACTCTGCCAGCGTAACAAATGCCTTCATACTTGATAATTCATGCTTCATTATTACTCCGAAAAATGGAAGCGGTGCGTTTTAGTGATTTACAGTTAAACAGTTTAACTGCAATTTAATCACTTAAATTAATGAAAAAATGTTATTAATCGTGGAGCTAAAGTCATTAGAGATGCTTTGCCCTTAATGTAACCATATCGCAATAAGTTATGTTTTTAAATTGAGGGCATTATTATGAAAAAAATACCCTGCGTGATGATGCGAGGTGGAACCTCGAGGGGCGCGTTCCTGTTAGCGGAACATTTACCCGAAGATCAAACGCAGCGCGATAAAATATTGATGGCAATTATGGGTTCCGGTAACGATCTGGAAATAGACGGTATCGGCGGCGGTAATCCGCTGACCAGTAAAGTCGCCATTATTAGCCGTTCCGACGATCCGCGTGCTGATGTCGATTATCTGTTTGCTCAGGTTATCGTCCATGAGCAGCGTGTCGATACGACACCAAACTGCGGCAATATGCTGTCTGGGGTTGGGGCATTCGCTATTGAAAATGGTTTGATTGCAGCGACATCACCGGTCACCCGTGTGCGTATCCGCAACGTCAATACTGGTACGTTCATCGAAGCTGATGTGCAAACGCCAAATGGTGTTGTCGAGTACGAGGGTAGCGCCAGAATTGATGGTGTGCCAGGGACAGCCGCACCGGTCGCTCTCACTTTCCTGAATGCCGCAGGAACAAAAACCGGAAAAGTCTTCCCGACTGATAAACAGATTGATTATTTTGACGATGTTCCAGTGACCTGTATTGATATGGCGATGCCAGTCGTCATTATTCCGGCTGAATATCTGGGCAAAACAGGCTATGAATTACCGGCGGAACTGGATGCCGACAAAGCATTATTAGCCCGCATTGAATCTATCCGTCTGCAAGCGGGTAAAGCAATGGGCTTAGGCGATGTTAGTAATATGGTTATCCCGAAACCTGTGCTTATTTCTCCAGCGCAGAAAGGCGGGGCAATTAATGTGCGTTATTTTATGCCGCATTCTTGCCATCGCGCACTGGCGATAACTGGCGCTATTGCCATTTCCAGTAGCTGTGCATTGGAAGGCACCGTCACCCGACAAATCGTCCCTTCTGTGGGGTACGGCAATATCAATATTGAACACCCCAGTGGTGCGCTTGACGTTCATTTAAGTAATGACGGTCAGGATGCCACAACGTTACGTGCATCTGTTATTCGGACGACCAGAAAAATATTTTCCGGTGAAGTTTATCTTCCCTGAAAAATTTCGTTGTCGTGATAAGGACAATCAATAAAGGACTTCTGTATGAGTCATACAGAAAGAACAGGATTTTAAATGAATAAGAAATCGTTATGGAAGCTAATTCTGATATTAGCGATCCCATGTATTATTGGCGTTATGCCAGCCCCGGCAGGATTAAGCGAACTGGCATGGGTACTTTTTGGTATTTACCTGGCGGCGATTGTGGGGCTGGTTATCAAGCCTTTCCCGGAACCTGTCGTACTGTTAATTGCTGTTGCTGCCTCGATGGTGGTGGTCGGTAACTTATCTGACGGTGCGTTTAAAACCACCGCCGTATTAAGCGGTTACTCTTCAGGTACCACCTGGCTGGTGTTCTCGGCGTTTACCTTAAGCGCCGCATTTGTGACCACCGGCTTAGGTAAACGTATTGCCTATTTGCTGATTGGTAAAATTGGTAGCACTACCCTGGGTCTGGGTTACGTTACGGTATTCCTCGATCTGGTACTGGCTCCGGCAACACCGTCTAACACCGCGCGTGCGGGCGGCATTGTATTACCGATCATCAACAGCGTGGCGGTGGCTTTGGGGTCAGAACCTGAAAAAAGCCCGCGTCGTGTCGGACATTACTTGATGATGTCCATTTACATGGTCACCAAAACCACCAGCTATATGTTCTTTACCGCAATGGCGGGGAACATTCTGGCGCTGAAAATGATCAACGACATTCTGCACCTGCAAATTAGCTGGGGGGGATGGGCGTTGGCCGCCGGTTTGCCGGGTATCATTATGCTGCTGGTCACTCCGCTGGTGATTTACACCATGTATCCGCCAGAAATTAAAAAGGTGGATAACAAAACCATCGCCAAAGCGGGCCTTGCTGAACTGGGACCGATGAAAATCCGTGAAAAAATGCTGCTCGGTGTCTTTGTGCTGGCGTTGCTGGGCTGGATTTTCAGTAAAACGCTCGGGGTTGATGAATCCACTGTGGCAATCGTTGTTATGGCGACCATGCTGCTGCTGGGTATCGTTACCTGGGAAGACGTGGTTAAAAATAAAGGCGGCTGGAATACATTAATCTGGTACGGCGGTATTATCGGCTTAAGCTCCTTATTATCGAAAGTTAAATTCTTCGAATGGTTAGCTGAAGTCTTTAAAAATAACCTGGCATTTGATGGTCACGGTAACGTTGCTTTCTTCGTTATTATTTTCCTCAGCATCATCGTGCGTTATTTCTTCGCTTCCGGTAGTGCCTATATCGTTGCCATGTTACCGGTATTTGCCATGCTGGCGAACGTCTCCGGTGCTCCGTTAATGTTAACCGCGCTGGCACTGTTGTTCTCCAACTCCTACGGCGGCATGGTTACTCACTATGGTGGCGCGGCTGGTCCGGTCATCTTTGGTGTGGGTTACAATGATATTAAATCCTGGTGGTTGGTCGGTGCGGTACTGACGATATTAACCTTCCTGGTGCATATCACCCTCGGCGTGTGGTGGTGGAATATGCTGATCGGCTGGAACATGCTGTAAATATCCCTTCATTATCTTTCTGCGCACTTTCCGGTGCGCAGATATCTGGAGCATTTGATGATCAAGTTATCTGAAAAAGGCGTGTTTCTCGCCAGTAATAACGAAATAATTGCCGAAGAACATTTCACCGGCGAAATAAAAAAAGAAGAAGCAAAAAAAGGCACTATTGCCTGGTCTATTCTCTCTTCTCATAATACGTCCGGAAATATGGATAAACTTAAAATTAAGTTTGATTCATTAGCCTCTCACGATATTACCTTTGTTGGTATTGTACAGACCGCTAAAGCGTCCGGTATGGAACGTTTCCCGCTGCCGTATGTGCTGACCAACTGCCATAACTCACTCTGTGCTGTGGGCGGCACCATTAACGGTGATGACCATATTTTTGGTTTATCGGCGGCCCAGCGTTATGGCGGTATTTTTGTGCCTCCGCATATTGCGGTCATCCATCAATATATGCGTGAAATGATGGCAGGCGGCGGCAAAATGATCCTCGGGTCAGACAGCCACACCCGTTACGGTGCATTAGGGACAATGGCAGTCGGTGAGGGCGGCGGCGAGTTGGTAAAACAGCTGCTTAATGACACCTGGGATATCGACTATCCGGGCGTGGTTGCGGTGCATCTGACCGGAAAACCTGCGCCGTATGTGGGGCCGCAGGATGTGGCGCTGGCTATCATCGGTGCCGTGTTCAAAAACGGCTACGTCAAAAACAAAGTGATGGAATTCGTAGGTCCCGGTGTTGCTGCGCTCTCTACCGATTTCCGTAACAGTGTTGACGTAATGACTACCGAAACGACCTGTTTAAGCTCAGTCTGGCAAACTGATGAAGAAGTGCATAATTGGCTGGCGCTGCACGGTCGCGGCCAGGATTACTGCCAGCTTAACCCTCAACCGATGGCGTACTACGATGGCTGCATCAGCGTTGATTTAAGCGCCATCAAACCAATGATTGCGCTGCCGTTCCACCCGAGCAACGTGTATGAAATCGACACACTGAACCAGAACCTGACCGACATTCTGCGTGAGATTGAAATTGAGTCCGAACGCGTGGCGCACGGTAAAGCCAAACTCTCGCTGCTGGATAAAGTGGAAAATGGTCGCCTGAAAGTGCAGCAGGGGATTATCGCGGGCTGTTCTGGCGGTAACTATGAAAACGTTATCGCCGCAGCAAATGCGCTGCGCGGTCAATCCTGTGGCAATGACACCTTCTCGCTGGCGGTTTACCCGTCATCACAGCCGGTGTTTATGGATCTCGCCAAAAAAGGTGTGGTAGCCGATTTGATTGGTGCAGGCGCAATCATCAGAACCGCGTTCTGCGGCCCATGCTTTGGCGCGGGCGATACGCCAATCAACAACGGTTTGAGTATTCGCCACACCACACGTAACTTCCCGAACCGCGAAGGCTCTAAGCCAGCCAATGGGCAGATGTCAGCGGTGGCGTTGATGGACGCTCGTTCTATCGCTGCGACTGCGGCAAACGGTGGCTATTTAACCTCTGCCAGCGAACTCGATTGCTGGGACAACGTGCCGGAGTACGCCTTCGATGTAACGCCGTATAAAAACCGTGTTTATCAGGGCTTTGTTAAAGGGGCGACTCAGCAACCGCTGATCTACGGACCGAACATCAAAGACTGGCCGGAATTGGGCGCGCTGACTGACAATATCGTCCTCAAAGTGTGCTCGAAGATCCTCGACGAAGTGACCACCACTGACGAATTGATTCCTTCCGGTGAAACCTCTTCGTATCGTTCAAATCCGATTGGTCTGGCGGAATTTACCCTGTCACGCCGTGATCCGGGTTATGTTGGCAGAAGTAAAGCCACTGCCGAGCTGGAAAATCAGCGTCTGGCGGGGAATGTCAGCGAACTGGCAGACGTTTTTGCGCGCATTAAGCAGATTGCTGGTCAGGAAAATATTGATCCGCTGCAAACTGAAATTGGCAGCATGGTCTATGCGGTCAAACCAGGCGATGGTTCTGCGCGTGAGCAGGCTGCGAGCTGCCAGCGAGTGATTGGCGGTCTGGCGAATATTGCCGAGGAGTACGCGACTAAACGCTACCGTTCTAACGTCATCAACTGGGGGATGTTACCGCTGCAAATGGCGGAGGCACCGAACTTTGACGTAGGTGATTACATTTACATCCCTGGCATTAAAGCGGCGCTGGATAATCCAGGTACGACATTTAAAGGTTATGTGATCCATAAAGATGCGCCGGTAAGGGAGATTACGCTCTATATGGAAAGTCTGACTGCTGAAGAGCGCGAGATTATCAAAGCGGGTAGTTTGATTAACTTCAATAAAAACCGTCAGATATAAAAAGCGCCATGTGAATGTAGGTCGCATCCGGCACTTATTGTCGGATGCGATGCTTGCGCATCTTATCCGACCTACAAATCGCATCGAGCCGTAGGCCGGATAAGGTGTTTACGCCGGATCCGGCAAATAGTTAATAGCTTTTACTTCTTCGCTTCTGCAACCACTTTGCTACCCACGCCGCGGTTATTGTATTCCCACATGCGGTTGTAGTTAGTGTCATTCAGATTGCGCTGTACTTCGTCGCTATCGTCAACGCTGCCGGTATTACCCGCAAATGGACGATTGGAAATCACCGCATCGGCCCACGGTTTAGCCGTGTTAAAACCTTCGTTGATGGCGCTATCACGGATCACCACCTGACCGTTGGTATTGGTATCAACATCCAGCGAGCGGCCCAGTTGCGCCACGCCATCACCGGAAGCATTGAAACGGCTGTTTACGGCGAGGAAACCGTAATAGATGTTAGACAGCGTAGCCGGTGCAAACACATACGCTTCTTGCTGGGTACGGGAGTTCACCACGCGGAATTCGGTGTTATCGAACACCACCGCGCCGCGACCAGAAACGATATCCACATCCCCTTCAATGTAGCTGTTGGTCACCAGCGTACGCGGTTGACGATTGGTTTCCAGACGGTTTTGCACACCACTGTTGGTGACAAAAAAGGTGTTCTGACGACCGAGAATGTTGACGTTATTGATCTGCACTTTGTCGCCATCAGTACGTAGTGCCACCGCCGGATGGTTACCCGCATCTACGCTATCGCCCAGTGTGTTTTCGATGGTCAGGTTTTGCAGTTGCAGGCCATTGTTTTGTGACCAGAAGACCGCAGAACAGAGCACGCCGATACTGTCGCTGCGTTTGCTCTGGCAGCTATCGTACATATACCACGCTGGTTTACCTGGCATATATTTGCCGCGTGGGTTGACGTCGTGACGCCAGTCGGCAGGGCTCATGCCACCATCAAGGGAAAGCCCAATCTTCACATCAATCGGTTTTTCGCCTGTACCGTACAGAGTAATTCCACCCGGAGCGGCAGGGACATAGACCGTGCCTTCATACTCACCAGGCATCACGGCAATATACTGGCGCTTGTTGGTACGCTTGATAATTGCCGCATCCACCGCTGCCTGAATCGTGGTATGCGTTACACCTTGAGTACCCGCCGGGCCGACAACAAAGTCAGGTTGCGCAGGCAGGGTAATGGGGGAAGGATTCCACGCTGCAGCACCAGGTGTCAGGGACGCAAAATAGTGTTGAGCATCGAAATTCTGCGCTTCTTTTGCCGACAGAATCGGGCGAGAAGAGGTACCAGGCGCGGTTTGATCAGAAGGACGTTGATCGGGCGGTGTTGAGCTACAGGCGGTCAGCGTCACGCCAAAAGCCAATGCCAGCGCCAGACGGGAAACTGAAAATGTGTTCACAGGTTGCTCCGGGCTATGAAATAGAAAAATGAATCCGTTGAAGCCTGCTTTTTTATACTAACTTGAGCGAAACGGGAAGGTAAAAAGACAAAAAGTTGTTTTTAATACCTTTAAGTGATACCAGATGGCATTGCGCCATCTGGCAGAGTAACTAACTAAACATCGCCGTAATCGAGGCGCTGGCCAGAGAGTGGAAATGAACGTTAAACCCGACCATCGCGCCGCTGGCGCCTTCATCGACATCAATACGTTCTACATCCAGCGCGTGGACGGTAAAAATGTAGCGATGGGTTTCGCCTTTCGGCGGCGCTGCGCCATCGTACCCGGTTTTACCAAAGTCGGTACGCGTCTGCAAAACGCCGTCTGGCATTGCTACCAGACCAGAGCCAAACCCTTGCGGTAATACGCGGGTATCAGCGGGTAAATTAACAACTACCCAGTGCCACCAGCCGGAGCCGGTTGGCGCGTCCGGGTCATAGCAGGTGACAACAAAACTTTTCGTTCCCGCAGGAACATCATCCCACGCCAGATGCGGTGAAATATTATCGCCATCGTAACCCATGCCGTTAAAGACATGACGATGCGGCAGCTTATCGCCATCGCGCAGATCATTACTGATGAGTTTCATGAATCCTCCTTTCTTGTTTGCAGAAAGTGTAGCCAGAAACCCTCGCGCTGACTTCCCGTTATTGGCAAAAAAATGTTTCATCCTGTACCGCTCGGTTAACTGCTGCGGTCAGGCGCTGCAACTGTTGCGGGCGAATAATATAGGGCGGCATCAGGTAAATCAGTTTGCCAAAAGGCCGGATCCAGACGCCCTGTTCGACAAAGAATTTTTGCAGCGCCGCCATATTCACCGGGCGAGTGGTTTCGACCACGCCAATGGCCCCCAGCACGCGCACATCGGCAACCATTTCGGCATCACGGGCGGGGGCAAGTTGCTCGCGCAGCTGTGCTTCAATAGCCGCCACCTGTTGCTGCCAGTCGCCAGATTCGAGAATCGCCAGGCTGGCGTTTGCTGCCGCGCAGGCCAGCGGATTGCCCATAAACGTTGGCCCATGCATAAAGCAACCGGCTTCGCCGTTACTAATGGTTTCCGCAACCTCACGCGTGGTAAGCGTGGCGGAAAGGGTCATCGTGCCGCCGGTTAAGGCTTTACCGAGGCACAAAATGTCCGGCGCGATTTCTGCATGTTCGCAGGCAAACAGTTTGCCGGTACGACCAAATCCGGTGGCTATCTCGTCGGCAATCAGCAAGATACCTTCGCGATCACACATTTTGCGGATTCGTTTTAACCATTCCGGATGGTAGATGCGCATCCCGCCTGCGCCCTGGACAATCGGTTCAATGATCACCGCCGCGATTTCATGACGATGCGCCGCCATCAGGCGGGCAAAGCCCACCATATCGCGTTCATCCCATTCGCCATCCATGCGGCTTTGTGGAGCCGGAGCAAACAAGTTTTCTGGCAGATAGCCTTTCCACAGGCTGTGCATTGAGTTGTCCGGATCGCACACCGACATCGCGCCAAAGGTATCGCCATGATAACCATTGCGGAAGGTCAGAAAACGCTGGCGCGCTTCGCCTTTGGCCTGCCAGTACTGCAACGCCATTTTCATCGCGACTTCTACCGCTACGGAACCGGAGTCCGCGAGAAAAATGCACTCCAGCGGTTGCGGCGTCATTTCCACTAGTTTGCGGCACAGCTCAATGGCTGGCGCATGGGTGATACCGCCAAACATCACATGCGACATAGCATCAATTTGCGTCTTCATCGCCGCATTAAGCTGCGGGTGATTGTAGCCGTGGATCGCCGCCCACCAGGACGACATACCGTCAACCAGGCGTCTACCGTCAGACAAAATCAGCTCGCAACCTTCGGCGCTCGCCACCGGATAAACCGGCAGCGGGGAGGTCATGGATGTGTATGGGTGCCAGATATGGCGTTGGTCAAAGGCAAGATCGTCCGTTGTCATAATCGACTTGTAAACCAAATTGAAAAGATTTAGGTTTACAAGTCTACACCGAATTAACAACAAAAAACACGTTTTGGAGAAGCCCCATGGCTCACCGCCCACGCTGGACATTGTCGCAAGTCACAGAATTATTTGAAAAACCATTGCTGGATCTGCTATTTGAAGCGCAGCAGGTGCATCGCCAGCATTTCGATCCTCGTCAGGTGCAGGTCAGCACGTTGCTGTCAATTAAAACGGGTGCTTGCCCGGAAGATTGCAAATACTGCCCGCAAAGCTCGCGCTACAAAACCGGGCTGGAAGCCGAGCGGTTGATGGAAGTTGAACAGGTGCTGGAGTCGGCGCGCAAAGCGAAAGCGGCGGGATCGACGCGTTTCTGTATGGGCGCTGCGTGGAAGAATCCCCACGAACGCGATATGCCGTACCTGGAACAAATGGTGCAGGGGGTAAAAGCGATGGGGCTGGAGGCGTGTATGACGCTGGGCACGTTGAGTGAATCTCAGGCGCAGCGCCTCGCGAACGCCGGGCTGGATTACTACAACCACAACCTCGACACCTCGCCGGAGTTTTACGGCAATATCATCACCACACGCACTTATCAGGAACGTCTCGATACGCTGGAAAAAGTGCGCGATGCCGGGATCAAAGTCTGTTCTGGTGGCATTGTTGGCTTAGGCGAAACGGTAAAAGATCGCGCCGGATTATTACTGCAACTGGCAAACCTGCCGACGCCGCCGGAAAGCGTGCCAATCAACATGCTGGTGAAGGTGAAAGGCACGCCGCTGGCGGATAACGATGATGTCGATGCCTTTGATTTTATTCGCACCATTGCCGTAGCGCGGATCATGATGCCGACCTCTTACGTGCGCCTTTCTGCCGGACGTGAGCAGATGAACGAACAGACTCAGGCGATGTGCTTTATGGCTGGCGCAAACTCGATTTTCTACGGCTGCAAACTGCTAACCACGCCGAATCCAGAAGAAGATAAAGACCTGCAACTGTTCCGCAAACTGGGGCTAAATCCGCAGCAAACTGCCGTGCTGGCAGGCGATAACGAACAACAGCAGCGTCTGGAGCAGGCGCTGATGACCCCGGACACCGACGAATATTACAACGCGGCAGCACTATGAGCTGGCAGAAGAAAATCAACGCGGCGCTCGATGCGCGGCGTGCTGCCGATGCCCTGCGTCGCCGTTATCCGGTGGCGCAAGGAGCCGGACGCTGGCTGGTGGCGGATGATCGCCAGTATCTGAACTTTTCCAGTAACGATTATTTAGGTTTAAGCCATCATCCGCAAATTATCCGTGCCTGGCAGCAGGGGGCGGAGCAATTTGGCGTCGGTAGCGGCGGTTCCGGTCACGTCAGCGGTTATAGCGTGGCGCATCAGGCGCTGGAAGAAGAACTGGCCGAGTGGCTGGGCTATTCGCGGGCGCTGCTGTTTATCTCCGGTTTTGCCGCTAATCAGGCAGTCATTGCCGCGATGACGGCGAAAGAGGACCGCATTATAGCCGACCGCCTTAGCCACGCTTCATTGCTGGAAGCCGCCAGTTTAAGCCCGGCGCAGCTTCGCCGTTTTGCCCATAACGATGGCGCTCATCTGGAACGTCTGCTTGCTACCTCCTGTCCGGGGCAGCAACTGGTGGTGACAGAAGGTGTGTTCAGCATGGACGGCGATAGTGCGCCGCTTACGGAAATTCAGCAGGTAACGCAACAGCACAATGGCTGGTTGATGGTTGATGATGCCCACGGCACGGGTGTTATCGGTGAACAGGGGCGGGGCAGTTGTTGGCAGCAAAAGGTGAAGCCGGAACTGCTGGTAGTCACTTTTGGCAAAGGATTTGGCGTCAGCGGCGCGGCGGTGCTTTGTTCTGATAGCGTGGCGAATTATCTGCTGCAATTCGCCCGCCATCTTATCTACAGCACCAGTATGCCGCCCGCTCAGGCGCAGGCATTACATGCGTCGCTGGCGGTCATTCGCAGTGAAGAGGGCGATGCACGGCGCGAAAAACTGGCGACACTCATTACGCGTTTTCGTGCCGGAGTGCAGGGTTTGCCGTTTACGCTTGCGGATTCATGCAGCGCCATCCAGCCATTAATCGTCGGTGATAACAGCCGTGCGTTACAACTGGCAGAAAAACTGCGCCAGCAAGGTTGCTGGGTCACGGCGATTCGCCCGCCAACCGTACCCGTCGGCACTGCGCGACTGCGCCTGACGTTGACTGCGGCACATGAAACACAGGATATCGACCGCCTGCTGGAGGTGCTGCATGGCAACGGTCAATAAACAAGCCATTGCGGCGGCATTTGGTCGGGCAGCCGCGCAATACGAGGAACACGCAAATCTACAGCGCCAGAGTGCCGATGCCTTACTGGCAATGCTCCCACAGCGTAAATACCCCCACATACTGGATGCTGGCTGTGGACCAGGCTGGATGAGCCGCCACTGGCGCGAACGTCATGCACAGGTGACGGCCTTAGACCTCTCGCCACTTATGCTTGCGCAGGCCCGCCAGAAAGATGCCGCAGATCATTATCTGGCGGGAGATATCGAATCCTTACCGCTGGCGAATGCGACGTTCGATCTTGCATGGAGCAATCTCGCGGTGCAGTGGTGCGGTAATTTATCCACGGCACTCCGCGAGCTGTATCGGGTGGTGCGCCCCGGAGGCATGGTTGCGTTTACCACACTGGCGCAGGGATCGTTACCCGAACTGCATCAGGCGTGGCTGGCGGTAGACGAACGCCCGCATGCTAATCGCTTTTTACCGCCAGATGAAATCGAACAGTCGCTGAAAGGCTTGCGTTATCAACACCATATTCAGCCCGTCACACTGTGGTTTGATGATGCGCTCAGTGCCATGCGCTCGCTAAAAGGCATTGGCGCAACGCATCTTCATGAAGGGCGCGACCCGCGAATATTAACGCGTTCGCAGTTGCAGCGATTGCAACTGGCCTGGCCGCAACAACAGGGGCGATATCCTCTGACGTATCATCTTTTTTTGGGAGTGATTGCTCATGAGTAAACGTTATTTTGTCACCGGAACGGATACCGAAGTGGGGAAAACCGTCGCCAGTTGTGCGCTTTTACAGGCCGCGAAGGCGGCAGGCTACCGGACGGCAGGTTACAAACCTGTTGCTTCCGGCAGCGAAATGACAGTAGAAGGCTTACGTAATAGCGACGCACTGGCGTTGCAACGCAACAGTAGGCTGCAACTGGATTACGCCACGGTAAACCCTTACACCTTCGCAGAACCGACCTCGCCGCATATTATCAGCGCGCAAGAGGGCAGACCCATCGACCCCGTGGTTATGAGCGCCGGGTTACACGCGCTGGCACAGCAGGCAAACTGGGTACTGGTAGAAGGTGCAGGAGGCTGGTTTACGCCGCTTTCTGAGTCTTTCACTTTCGCGGATTGGGTAACGCAAGAACAACTGCCAGTGATACTGGTTGTGGGCGTGAAACTCGGTTGTATTAATCACGCGATGCTGACCGCACAGGCTGTACAGCAAGCCGGACTTACCCTTGCAGGGTGGGTAGCGAACGATGTCACTCCACCGGGCAAACGTCACGCTGAATATATGGCCACGCTCAAGCGGATGATTTCCGCACCGTTGCTTGGGGAGATCCCATGGCTTGATGAACCCCCTGAAAACGCGCTAACCGGAAAGTACCTCAATCTCACCGCATTGTTGTAGCAATATATTTGGTTAAATTGCGAGCGAGATCGCGTCGTCTGCTGCCTGCAATTCAACCAATTAAATTTTAAAAGAATCGAGAAAAAATATTTACCCCCACAATATGCGGTTAGTGTGGGAATTGCCCAGGCGGCAGGGCATACGGGCTGCAGGCAGTTATCCACTATTCCTGTGGATAACCATGTGCATTAGAGTTAGAAAACGCGATGCAAGCGAGAGAATACGCGGCTTGCACGCGAATTGACGCGAAAGAAGGCTTGATGGAATATTTGTTATTTTTCAATTAATTATATAAAAGCAATGGCAGTCATGAAAGTGACATCTCTTGCCATAAATCCGTCATCAGCCATCTTGACAATTGTTAAAAAAGCCGTTGCTTTGGGGATAACCCCGCAAGCATGGAGTTTTATCTCGTCACTGAGCAAATTATGCTCATGATTGATACCTTCGTTGACGGTGTAACAGAAATAATGTGGCGTGAAACTGTTTTTTTATCCAGTATAATTTGTTGGCAATATTAAACACGACGAGTAAAATTACATACCTGCCCGCCCACTCCTTCAGGTAGCGACTCATGAGTAAACCGTTCAAACTGAATTCCTCTTTTAAACCTTCTGGCGATCAGCCTGAGGCAATTCGACGCCTCGAAGAAGGGCTTGAAGATGGCCTGGCTCACCAGACTCTACTCGGCGTAACGGGCTCCGGGAAAACATTTACCATTGCTAACGTCATTGCCGACCTTCAGCGCCCGACGATGGTGCTGGCGCCCAACAAAACGCTGGCAGCCCAGTTGTACGGCGAGATGAAAGAATTTTTCCCGGAAAATGCGGTGGAATACTTCGTCTCTTACTACGACTACTATCAACCGGAAGCCTATGTGCCGAGCTCGGACACCTTCATTGAAAAAGATGCCTCGGTAAACGAACATATTGAACAGATGCGGCTTTCAGCGACCAAAGCTTTGCTGGAGCGGCGCGATGTGGTGGTGGTCGCCTCTGTTTCAGCCATCTACGGTCTGGGCGACCCTGACTTATATCTTAAGATGATGCTGCATCTGACGGTCGGCATGATTATCGATCAGCGCGCGATTCTGCGGCGCCTGGCGGAACTGCAATACACCCGTAACGACCAGGCGTTCCAGCGCGGGACTTTCCGTGTTCGCGGGGAAGTGATTGATATTTTTCCGGCGGAGTCCGACGACGTTGCGCTACGTGTTGAATTGTTCGACGAAGAGGTAGAGCGGTTGTCGCTTTTCGACCCGTTAACAGGGCAGATTATCTCAACCATTCCCCGCTTTACCATTTACCCGAAAACACACTACGTTACCCCGCGTGAACGTATTGTGCAGGCGATGGAAGAGATCAAAGAAGAGCTGGCCGATCGGCGCAAAGTGCTGCTGGCAAATAACAAGCTGCTGGAAGAACAACGCCTGACTCAGCGTACCCAGTTTGATCTGGAGATGATGAACGAGCTCGGTTATTGCTCAGGCATTGAAAACTATTCGCGCTTTCTTTCCGGTCGTGGACCCGGTGAGCCACCGCCGACGCTGTTTGATTATCTCCCCGCCGATGGTCTGTTGGTGGTCGATGAATCCCACGTGACTATTCCGCAAATTGGCGGCATGTATCGAGGCGACCGGGCGCGTAAAGAGACGCTGGTGGAGTACGGTTTCCGCCTGCCCTCGGCGCTGGATAACCGTCCGCTGAAATTCGAAGAGTTCGAAGCATTAGCGCCGCAAACCATCTATGTTTCTGCAACACCCGGTAATTACGAGCTGGAGAAATCCGGCGGCGATGTGGTGGATCAGGTCGTGCGTCCAACAGGGCTGCTGGACCCGATTATCGAAGTGCGCCCGGTAGCGACTCAGGTTGATGATCTTCTTTCAGAAATTCGCCTGCGGGCGGCAATTAACGAACGCGTACTGGTCACGACGTTGACTAAGCGGATGGCGGAAGATCTCACCGAATATCTGGAAGAACACGGTGAACGCGTGCGTTATCTTCACTCGGATATCGACACCGTCGAGCGTATGGAAATCATCCGCGACTTGCGCTTGGGCGAGTTTGATGTGCTGGTGGGGATCAACTTACTGCGCGAAGGTCTGGATATGCCAGAAGTTTCGCTGGTGGCGATCCTCGACGCTGACAAAGAAGGCTTCCTGCGTTCCGAACGTTCATTGATTCAGACCATTGGTCGCGCGGCGCGTAACGTCAACGGTAAAGCGATTCTCTACGGCGATAAGATTACCCCATCAATGGCGAAAGCGATTGGCGAAACTGAACGTCGTCGCGAGAAACAACAGAAGTACAACGAAGAACACGGCATTACGCCGCAAGGGCTGAACAAGAAAGTGGTCGATATCCTGGCGCTGGGGCAGAACATTGCCAAAACCAAAGCGAAGGGCAGAGGAAAATCGCGCCCGATTGTTGAGCCGGATAATGTACCGATGGATATGTCGCCTAAAGCGTTGCAGCAGAAAATCCATGAACTGGAAGGGCAGATGATGCAACACGCGCAAAATCTGGAGTTCGAAGAGGCGGCGCAAATTCGTGACCAGTTACATCAGCTGCGTGAGTTGTTTATTGCGGCATCGTGACAGGATAACGAAGAAGAGAGATAGCAAAAGCAAAATTGCCTGATACGCTACGCTTATCAGGCCTACATTTTCTCTGCAATACATTGAATTTGCGCGGTTTGTAGGCCGGATAAGGGTTCACGCCGCCTCCGGCATGAACAACGTGTACTTTGTCTTCAATAGGAAGCCGGAACTTTCTTTCGGCTTCCCGTTAACCTAAAACCTGTAATGCTTTTTCCAGTGCGTTATGTAACAACTGGCGGTCATGACGATAGGGGATATCGCTGGCCTCCAGTACGTCCTGAATGACTAATCTGTCGTTAACTGTAGAAACATCGACCTTCGGCCCAACAATCACCGCATCAATCACCTTTTTACCGACATACTGCTCCATAATCGCCAGCTTGTTTTCAAGCTTCAGATTCGCCGCAGGCAGGCTTAATTCTCTTCCCAAATTGCCAATATAAACCATCGGGGCTGGCGTGCGGCGTAGTGCCTGCGCCATTTCCTCAAGCAGTAGGATTGGCATCAGGCTGGTATAAAAACTGCCTGGCCCGATAATTATCAGGTCAGCCTCATTAATTGCCAGCACTGCTTCACGGGTGGCAGGTACGTTGGGGGTTAACAGTAGTTCCTGAATCGGCGTAGTTAGCTGGTCGATGTTGACCTCGCCGTAAACTTCATGTCCCTGATCGTCAATGGCCATCAGATCAACGGGATGCTCTGACATCGGAATTAATTGCGCGTCCACTTTCAACAGATTACGAATTAAATTGATGGCTTCCAGAGGCCGCACGCTAAGGTGATCCAGCGCCTTTAACATCAAGTTTCCGAGATTATGACCGGAAAGTTCGCCATTACCGCCGAAACGGTATTCAAACATCGCGGAGGCGACGCTCGGTTCCGTTATCAGTTGGTTGAGGCAGTTGCGCATATCGCCCCAGGCAATGCCGCCTTCTGAACGACGAATACGTCCCGTCGAGCCACCGTTATCGGTGGTGGTGACGATACCCGTTAAACGAGAACCCAAAGACGAAAGTGATGAGAGAACGCGTCCCAGTCCATGCCCCCCGCCGAGAGCAACGACACGATCAAGGTCAGCCAGCGTACGATTGCGCATATACATTCCTGAAGTCAGATTATCCGCGCTACAGTAGCGCAAATTACGGGGAAACAGCAATTAGCCTGCCAATATTGAGGATACAACTCATGGTTTTCTACCCCCAAAGGACAATATTCGCTCTGCATCCCTGATGATGTATATCAAAGTAAAACCGCCATTTTCCCTTATTCTGTAGCGAAATAGGCCGATTATGACGCTATATACATGATTACATAGCGAAAAGGGTGAATGGTAAAAATCTCATTTACGCGCTAGTATCGGCATAACCACTAAACACTCTAGCCTCTGCACCTGGGTCAACTGATATGGTGCTTTGGCCGTGACAATGCTTTGAAAGGTTGCCACCAGGGCGAAGGAAGAAATGACTTCGCCTCCCGTATCTGGAAAGGTGTACATGGCTTCACAACTGACTGATGCATTTGCGCGTAAGTTTTATTACTTGCGCCTGTCGATTACCGATGTGTGTAACTTTCGTTGCACATATTGCCTGCCGGATGGCTACAAGCCGAGCGGCGTCACCAATAAAGGCTTTCTGACCGTCGATGAAATTCGCCGGGTTACGCGCGCCTTTGCCAGTCTGGGCACCGAAAAAGTCCGTCTGACAGGCGGAGAGCCGTCTTTACGTCGCGACTTTACCGATATCATCGCCGCAGTGCGGGAAAATGACGCCATCCGTCAGATTGCGGTCACCACTAATGGTTACCGTCTGGAACGCGACGTGGCGAACTGGCGCGATGCCGGACTGACGGGCATTAACGTCAGTGTTGATAGTCTCGACGCTCGTCAGTTTCATGCCATTACCGGCCAGGATAAATTCAATCAGGTAATGGCTGGCATCGATGCTGCATTTGAGGCGGGCTTTGAGAAGGTCAAAGTCAATACCGTGCTGATGCGCGATGTCAACCATCACCAACTCGACACCTTTCTGAACTGGATCCAGCATCGTCCTATCCAGCTGCGTTTCATCGAACTGATGGAAACGGGCGAGGGCAGCGAGCTCTTCCGTAAGCATCACATCTCTGGTCAGGTTCTGCGTGACGAGCTACTGCGTCGCGGCTGGATCCACCAATTACGTCAACGTAGTGACGGTCCCGCGCAAGTCTTTTGTCATCCGGATTACGCCGGAGAGATTGGCCTAATTATGCCGTATGAAAAAGACTTCTGTGCCACCTGCAACCGTCTGCGCGTCTCCTCCATTGGTAAACTCCATCTCTGCCTGTTTGGTGAGGGCGGCGTTAACCTGCGCGATCTGCTGGAAGACGATACCCAGCAACAGGCGCTGGAAGCGCGTATTTCAGCGGCGCTGCGGGAGAAAAAACAGACCCATTTCCTGCATCAAAACAACACCGGTATTACGCAAAACTTATCGTACATTGGCGGCTAAAACGTCAAAAGGAGAGATCAGATGAGTCAGGTAAGCACTGAATTTATCCCGACCCGTATTGCTATTCTTACGGTTTCTAATCGTCGCGGTGAAGAAGACGATACCTCCGGTCACTATTTGCGCGATTCGGCGCAAGAAGCCGGCCATCACGTTGTCGATAAAGCCATTGTGAAAGAAAACCGCTACGCTATTCGCGCTCAGGTATCTGCGTGGATCGCCAGCGACGATGTACAAGTGGTGTTGATTACGGGTGGTACTGGCCTGACGGAAGGTGATCAGGCTCCCGAAGCACTGCTGCCGCTGTTCGACCGTGAAGTCGAAGGTTTTGGTGAAGTGTTCCGTATGCTGTCGTTCGAAGAGATTGGCACCGCAACGTTGCAATCCCGTGCGGTAGCGGGCGTCGCTAACAAGACACTGATTTTCGCCATGCCGGGCTCGACCAAAGCGTGCCGCACCGCGTGGGAAAATATCATCGCGCCGCAGCTGGATGCCCGTACGCGTCCATGCAATTTCCATCCACATTTGAAGAAATAAGTATGTCGCAACTGACCCATATCAACGCCGCTGGCGAAGCGCACATGGTGGATGTCTCCGCCAAAGCGGAAACCGTACGTGAAGCGCGAGCTGAAGCCTTTGTCACCATGCGTAGCGAGACGCTGGCGATGATCATCGATGGTCGCCACCACAAAGGCGATGTGTTTGCCACCGCGCGTATTGCCGGTATTCAGGCGGCAAAACGCACCTGGGATCTGATCCCGCTGTGTCATCCGCTGATGCTCAGTAAAGTCGAAGTCAATTTACAGGCCGAGCCGGAGCACAATCGGGTGCGTATAGAAACCTTATGCCGCCTGACCGGGAAAACCGGCGTTGAAATGGAAGCGTTAACCGCGGCCTCCGTGGCGGCGCTGACCATTTATGACATGTGCAAAGCGGTGCAAAAAGATATGGTGATTGGTCCGGTACGTTTGCTGGCAAAGAGCGGCGGCAAATCAGGTGACTTTAAGGTGGAAGCGGATGATTAAAGTTCTTTTTTTCGCCCAGGTGCGCGAGTTGGTAGGAACAGATGCAACCGAAGTGGCTGCGGATTTCCCAACCGTTGAAGCGTTACGCCAGCACCTGGCTGCGCAGAGCGATCGCTGGGCGCTGGCGCTGGAAGATGGCAAATTGCTGGCTGCCGTCAACCAGACGCTGGTGAGTTTTGACCATCCGCTGACTGACGGCGACGAAGTGGCTTTCTTCCCGCCGGTAACCGGAGGTTAAAATGGCAGAAACCAAAATTGTTGTCGGCCCGCAGCCGTTCAGTGTAGGGGAAGAGTATCCGTGGCTGGCGGAGCGTGACGAAGATGGCGCAGTGGTCACGTTTACCGGTAAGGTGCGCAACCATAACCTGGGAGACAGCGTCAAAGCATTAACCCTCGAACACTATCCGGGAATGACAGAAAAAGCACTGGCGGAAATCGTTGATGAAGCGCGTAACCGCTGGCCGCTGGGGCGCGTTACGGTAATTCACCGCATTGGTGAATTATGGCCGGGTGATGAAATTGTTTTTGTCGGTGTTACCAGTGCGCATCGCAGCAGTGCGTTTGAAGCCGGGCAGTTTATTATGGACTATCTCAAAACCCGCGCGCCGTTCTGGAAGCGCGAAGCCACGCCGGAAGGCGACCGCTGGGTCGAAGCCCGGGAGAGCGATCAGCAAGCGGCAAAACGCTGGTAGTTTTTAGCAGGCCGGATACCGCACAGCTGCATCCGGCAATTTCACCGCTCAGTACATGCGTTTACGCTGCGTCGATGCACAGCCCCATCATTTGCAGTATCCTTAAGATATTCCTTATATCTTCAGGAGAAAGTCATGGACAGATTCCCACGTTCTGATTCAATCGTACAAACCCGAGCTGGCCTGCAAACCTATATGGCACAGGTCTATGGCTGGATGACAGTAGGCTTGCTGCTTACTGCGTTTGTTGCCTGGTATGCGGCTAATTCCGCCGCCGTTATGGAGCTGTTATTCACCAACCGCATCTTTTTAATTGGTCTGGTAATAGCACAATTAGCTCTGGTTATTGTGTTATCAGCGATGATTCAAAAGCTGAGTGCAGGTGTGACAACCATGCTCTTTATGCTTTATTCAGCGCTGACGGGCCTGACACTTTCCAGTATTTTCATTGTCTATACCGCGGCCTCTATCGCCAGCACTTTCGTCGTTACTGCCGGGATGTTCGGCGCAATGAGCCTGTACGGTTACACCACCAAACGCGATTTAAGCGGCTTCGGCAATATGCTGTTTATGGCGTTGATCGGCATTGTGCTGGCTTCGCTGGTCAACTTCTGGCTGAAAAGCGAAGCGTTGATGTGGGCGGTCACCTACATCGGCGTGATTGTCTTTGTCGGATTGACAGCGTATGACACTCAGAAATTGAAAAATATGGGTGAGCAGATTGATACCCGCGACGCGTCGAACCTGCGTAAATACTCCATTCTTGGCGCGTTAACCTTGTATCTGGACTTCATCAACCTGTTCCTGATGTTGCTGCGAATTTTTGGCAATCGTCGTTAATTCCTTTTTTACCATCAATATCCCGGCCATGTGTCGGGATTTTTTTTCTTACTAAAAACGACACTTAACAAGTACCAGGTATAAAATACGCCTTATGGCCGAGCGGAAGCGTTTTCCGTATCCATAAATACAAAAGTATTTTGTATGCGTGGTTTTAAATTTATTCATGATGAATATTAATATTTTTCTATAAGGATAACTAAAAGAATGGAATCATACTCGCAAAACAGCAATAAATTCGATTTTCAGCACGAGGCCAGGATATTAAACGGTATATGGCTCATTACCGCTTTAGGTTTGGTGGCAACCGCAGGGCTGGCCTGGGGAGCTAAGTATCTCGAAATTACGGCAACCAAATATGATTCACCACCAATGTATGTCGCCATAGGGTTATTATTACTTTGTATGTATGGCTTAAGTAAAGATATCAACAAGATAAATGCGACCGTCGCAGGCGTAATATATCTGTTTTTACTCTCTTTGGTGGCGATTGTCGTTGCGAGTTTAGCGCCTGTATCTGCCATTATTGTCGTGTTCAGCACTGCGGGAGCGATGTTTTTAATCAGTATGCTGGCAGGTCTATTGTTTAAATTTGATCCTGGTTCTCACCGTTTCATCATTATGATGACGTTGACAGGGTTGGCCCTGGTAATCATCGTGAATGCGGCATTAATGAGTGAACGGCCCATTTGGGTAATAAGTTGCTTAATGATTGTGTTATGGTCAGGCATTATCTCACATGGACGAAATAAGCTCCTTGAACTGGCGGGGAAATGCCATAGTGAAGAATTGTGGAGTCCGGTTCGTTGCGCTTTTATAGGCGCATTAACACTCTATTACTATTTTATCGGCTTCTTTGGGATACTTGCAGCAATAGCGATAACGCTTGTCTGGCAAAGGCATACTCGGTTTTTTCATTAGTCGTAAAAAATAGGTAAGTTTCTTTTTTGGAAAAATGCGTGTTAATCGTTTTTATATAACCTCATGAATAAAATCGTGAAGAAATGTAATGAGGCTGATGCGCTATGCTTAGCTGGTACTGACTGGAATTGTAAACTATTAACTTAGTCCGGTTGTGTAGGGCGGATAAGGCGTTCACGCCGCATCCGCCATGAACAAATAGCACTTTGCTAAAAATCTGCACAAACCAAAAGAACTTAACCGAACTTCACATCGCCGCTTCATTTTTCGCTCGTAGCTTCTTCGCCTGGCTTTCCAGCAACAGGTAACAGATCAGCGCCAGCAGCAGCGGGATAAAGTAATACAACACACGGTAAGCGAGTAGGGCGGCGATAATTGTGCCTTTGGATGTATGCTCCCCAGCCAGTAGCGCGATAAACACCGCTTCCAGCACACCAATTCCCGCCGGAATATGCACGATGACGCCAGCAATACTACTAACCAGCAACACGCCCAGTACAAAGAAATAGTTCACGCTCTGACCAAGTAACAGCCAGATAATCGCTCCCATTACCATCCAGTTAACGCTGGAAATCAGCATCTGGGCGAGGGCGAATTTCCATGAAGGCAGCACAAGTTTTTGCCCTTTGATGGTCATATGGCGGTGCTTCGCGAAAGCGCAAGACCACAAATAAACCGCGATAATCATCAGTAAGCCAATGCCGAGAATATGCAGCGTAGTTTGATCGACATACCAGTGATCCGGCAACTCCACCACGCCTGCGGTAAAGATAATCCCCGCCAGCAAAATATAGCCCAGCCAGTTGGTGGTAATACTGAGCGAGAAAATTCGTGTAATAGTGCTGCCCGGTAATCCTAGCCGGGAGTACAAACGGTAGCGCATACCAATGCCGCCGACCCAGGTACTGAGCGTCAGGTTGAAGGCGTAGCAGATAAACGACACCAGCATCACCTGGCGCTTCGCCAGTTTGTGACCGCAGTAAAAGCGGGCGAGCAGGTCATAGCAGCCGTAAATCAGATAACTGATGACCACCAGCCCGACCGCACTAAGCAGCGCAACGCGATTGTAGTCACGGATGACCTTCCAGACCTCTTCCCAGTCCACTTTTTTGGCGTAGACCACCAGCAACACAATCACCGCGATAAAAAACAGCCAGGTGAGGATCTTCTTTGCTAAGCGCCAGCGCGGGTGTGATTTACTCATCAGGGTTTTACCCCCGTGTTTTCAGTTTCTACCCGATCCTGCGTTTCCATTGTCGGTTGTGCGGGCGGGTCAACCTGCGCGAGACGTGGCGTGTGCGCCGGAAGCCAGCCAACCAGCGCCGGGAAGTGGCGTAAAAAGTGGAACGCCAGCACGTTTTTGGTCAGGTTCCACCAGGTGCGTTTCGGCAGCATGGTCTCATCGACCTGCTGACAATCTGCGGCAATAATGCCGTTCAGATTATCGCGCAGCGTCTGGTTAAAATGACGATCGTGGATGATGACATTTGCTTCGAGATTCAGTGACAAACTGAGCGGATCGAGATTACTGGACCCTACTGTCGCCCAGTGATCGTCCATCAATGCCACTTTGCCGTGGAGCGGGCGGCGGCGGTACTCAAATACCTGAACGCCGCCTTTAACCAGATAGTTATACAGCAAGCGCGCACCGACTCTGACAATCGGCATATCCGGTTCGCCCTGAATGATCAGTTTGATCCGCACCCCGCGCCGTGCAGCTTTACGCAAGGCGTGTAAAAATCGATAGCCGGGGAAGAAGTAGGCGTTGGCGATAATGACTTCTCGCCGCGCCTGAGTGAGCATTTTCAGATAGTGACGTTCAATATCATCGCGATGTTCTTCGTTATCGCGCCAGACCAGCAATACCTGCGCTTCTCCCGGCTGGCGGTTCTCTTCCGCTTTGTGATGACGTCGCCACCAGCGTCGTGCCGCGCTCTGTCCAGGCAGGTTTTCCAGCTCAAACTGGAGAATATCTTCGACAATCGGCCCTTCAAGGCGTACCGCGTAATCCTGTTTAGCCTCTGGACCGTAGCTGGACATATGCTCGGCGGAGTAATTCAGCCCGCCAATAAAGGCTATACGCGCGTCGATCACCACAATTTTGCGATGCATCCGGCGAAACACATTGGTGCGCATACCAAAAAGGCGAGGGCGGGGATCGTAGTAGCGGAACACTACGCCAGCTGCCGTCAGTTCATTGACAAACTCATCGCTGAGATCCGGCGAACCGTAGCCATCCAGCAAGACTTCCGCTTTAACCCCGCGTTGCGCTGCTGCCAGTAGTGCCGCATGCAGTTGTTTGCCGACGTCATCCTCAAACCAGATAAACGTTTCAAGAATGATGCGTTCTTGTGCCTCGCCAATCGCCTTAAACACCGCGGGATAATATTGCTCGCCGTTTTCCAGCAACTGGATCTTATTGCCTTCGCGCCAGCTACATTTCATAAATGAATCTCCGCACTTAAAGGGGCATGATCAGAAAGGTGTCGCCATGTCCGCAGCGGCAACGCGGTTGGCGCGCTGGCGCTGGCATTTTTGACGTAGATCCTGTCCAGTCGTAGTAGAGGAAATTGCACCGGAAACGTGCGCGCCGGGCGTCCGTGGGCGCGGGTAAAAATCTCATCCAGTCCGGCCTGCACTTTTAACGGATGATTAGCTTTTTGCCGCCAGTCGTTGAAATCACCCGCTACCAATACCGGTTCGCCGTCCGGCAGCTCATTCACCCATTCGGCGAGCATCGCAATCTGTGCCTGACGGTGCGCCTCACGCAGGCCCAAATGTACGCACATCACATGAATCGCTTTCCCGGTCATCGGCGGAACAATGCGGCAGTAGAGCACGCCGCGCTTTTCCGCACCATCGACCGAAACATCACGATTCTCATAATGTTCAATGGGATAGCGTGACAGTATGGCGTTGCCGTGATGCCCTTCCGGATACACAGCATTGCGACCGTAGGCAAAATCGCTCCACATTGTGTCGGCGAGAAACTCGTAGTGCGAGGTATCGGGCCAGTTTTCCACATGCAGCGGATGAACTTCGTGTGCGCCCATCACTTCCTGCAGGCAAACAATATCGGCGCTGACGGTGCGCACGGCGTCGCGAAGTTCCGGCAAAATGAAGCGTCGGTTAAACGCGGTAAAGCCTTTGTGAATATTGATGGTGAGTACCTTGAACGAAAAGTGTTGTGTTTGATCGGGCATAATTTTCCCGTTTTGGCCTCTTATCTCATTGAAATAGTGTAGTCGGCGTCACAAAAAGGTGCGGTCTTACGGAATTTTCCGTAAAGTTCGGTACTCTGAGTAAGTAGAGATAAATTCTTCAGGAGAGAAGCCATGAAGTGGCAACAACGTGTTCGTGTCGCAACTGGCCTAAGTTGCTGGCAGATTATGTTGCATTTACTGGTAGTGGCGCTGCTGGTGGTGGGCTGGATGAGTAAAACTCTGGTTCACGTCGGCGTGGGATTATGCGTGCTGTATTGCGTAACGGTAGTGATGATGCTGGTGTTTCAGCGCCACCCCGAGCAACGCTGGCGTGAGGTGGCGGATGTGCTGGAAGAGCTGACCACCACCTGGTATTTTGGCGCGGCGCTGATTGTGCTGTGGCTGTTGTCCCGCGTACTGGAAAACAACTATTTGCTGGCAATTGCAGGGCTGGCGATCCTTGCCGGCCCGGCGGTAGTGTCGTTACTGGCGAAAGATAAAAAATTACATCACCTTGCGTCTAAACATCGCGTACGCCGCTGACCCTGTCGTGGCCGTTATCACCAGTAGCGGCCACAAACTGTTCCACACAATATCCAGACTCGCATCCTTCAAATAAATCTGCTTGGTAATGTCCGTAAAGTGGCGAATAGGGTTAATCCACGTCAGGTTTTGCAGCCATACTGGCATGTTCTCCACCGGCGAAACGTAACCGGAAAGGAGAATGGCGGGCATCATAAAGACAAACACGCCGATAAACGCCTGCTGTTGCGTTGAACAGAGTGATGAAATCAACAGACCGAATCCCACCAGCGATAAACCGTAAATCACCATCGTAAAGTAGAACAGCGCCAGCGATCCGGCGAATGGGATTTGATACGCCCAGATACCAATCGCCAACACAATGGTGGCCTGGAAGGTGGCGACAATTAATGCCGGTACGGCTTTGCCGATGAATATCTGCCAGGTGGTGAGCGGCGAAACCAGCAACTGATCGAGCGTACCTTGTTCACGTTCGCGGGCGACGGAAAGTGAAGTGACGATCATCACGCCGATAGTGGTGATCATGGCGATCAGCGACGGCACCACAAACCATTTGTAGTCGAGATTCGGGTTATACCAGTTGCGTACAACCAGCTCGCTGTTGTTGGGTTTCGGTTTTCCTTCCAGCAGCTCCTGCTGATAATTTTTGACGATCTGTTGCAGGTAGTTAGCGGCAATTTGCGCACTGTTGGAGTTACGCCCGTCGAGGATCAACTGCAACGGCGCGGTCTGGAAGGTATCCAGTTTGCGCGAGAAGTCAGCCGGGAAACGCACCAGCAGTAGCGCCTTTTGTGTGTCGATGGTCGGGCGGATCTCCTGCGGGCTTTTCAGCAGCAGCACATGGGTAAAGGCGCTGGCGCGGGCAAAACGTTGGGTCAGCTCCACCGAATGCTCGCCGTTATCTTCATCGTAGATGGCGATGGTGGCGTTGGTCACTTCCAGCGTGGCGGCGAACGGGAACAGAATCACCTGAATCAGCACGGGTAAAATCAGAATCGCGCGGGTTTGCGGTTCGCGCAGCAGCGACTGCAACTCTTTGCGGATTAACGTCCATAAGCGATGAAACATGCTCTTCTCCCTAATCCAGCCGACGTTTGGTTTTCAGCCACGTCAGGCCGATAAACATCACCGCCGAAGCGATCAAAAACAGCACGTTCACCACCAGCACCACTGGAATATTCCCGGCGAGGAACAGGCTTTGCAGGGTGCTGACGAAATAACGTGCGGGAATAATGTACGTCACCGCGCGGATCACCGCGGGCATACTGTCTATCTGAAATATAAAGCCGGAAAGCATAATCGACGGCAGGAACGCGGCGTTCAGGGCGACCTGAGCGGCGTTGAACTGGTTGCGGGTAATCGTGGAAATCAGCAGCCCCATCCCCAGGGTACTGAGTAAAAACAGGCTGGAGATAAAAAACAGAATCAGCAGCGACCCGCGATACGGCACGCCGAGAATAAACACCGACACCAGCATACACAGCAACATCGCCAGCATCCCGAGGAAATAGTAGGGGATGAGCTTACACAGCAGCAGCTCCGTGCGGGTAATCTCCGTAGAGAGCAAAGCCTCCATGGTGCCGCGTTCCCATTCTCGCGCCACCACCAGCGAGGTGAGAATTGCGCCGATGACCGTCATGATGATGGTCACCGCACCGGGGATAATAAAGTGTTGGCTTATCGCCGCCGGGTTAAACCAGTAGCGGGTTTGTACATCAATAAGCGGTTCAAAAGTCTGCCCGTTATCCTCCGCTCGCTGCATTTGCCAGATCTGCCAGATCCCTTCGACATACCCCTGCACAAAGTTAGCGGTATTCGGCTCACTGCCGTCGGTGATCACCTGAATCGGTGCGGTGGCGTTGGCGCGCTCCATCTGTTCGGCGAAATCCACCGGAATAACCACTAGGCCACGAATTTTCCCCGCCTGCATTTTGGCGATCAGTTCCTGACGGTTATCGCTGATGGTGGCGTCGATATAGGGCGAACCGGTCATGGTGTGGGTGAAATCCAGCGCCGCTTCGCTACGCTGTTCCAGTAAAATCCCGACGCGCAGCTTGCTGGAGTCGAGGTTAATGCCGTAACCAAAAATAAACAGCAGTAGCAGTGGGATCACTACCGCAATCAGCCAGCTACTCGGATCGCGAACGATCTGCCGCGTCTCTTTGACGCACAGCGCCCGCACGCGACGCCAGGACAGGATCGGATTACTCATTGCTATGCTCCTTATCCCAGTCGTGGATCAGTTGAATAAAAGCCTGCTCCATAGTGGGATCGGGTTGCTCATCGTTAGCCGACTGTGCTTTCAAATCATCCGGCGTGCCGCTGGCGATTAACTTCCCACGGTACACCAGGCCGATGCGGTCGCAATATTCCGCTTCATCCATAAAGTGGGTGGTGACCATCACCGTGACGCCTTTCTCTACCATGCTGTTGATGTGCAGCCAAAATTCACGGCGGGTGAGGGGATCAACGCCGGAAGTCGGTTCGTCGAGAAACAGAATGTCCGGTTCATGCATCAGCGAACAGGCCAGCGCCAGCCGCTGTTTAAAACCTAATGGCAGTTCATCGGTCGCGTGGGAGGCGATACTTTTCAGGCCGAACGCCTCGCTCATACGGGAGATTTTTTCGTTCTGCGCCCGACCGCGTAAGCCATAAACACCAGAAAAAAAGCGTAAATTCTGTTCGACCGTCAGGTTGCCATAGAGCGAAAATTTTTGCGCCATATAGCCGAGATGCTGGCGCGCTTTACCGGAACTCTCTTTCAGATCCATCCCCAGCACCAGCGCCTGACCAGAGGTCGGCACCAGCAAACCACACATCATCTTAAAGGTGGTCGATTTACCCGCGCCGTTTGGCCCGAGCAAACCAAAAATCTCCCCACGTTTAACGGCAAAATTGACGTGATCGGTAGCGGCAAAATCACCAAATTTCTTGGTCAGCTCTTTCGCTTCGATCACCGTCTCGCCAGGTGTACCTTCCACCGTATGTAATATTGCGCCCAGCGGCGATTCCGAGGTTCCGGCACCGCCCAGCAAATCGATAAACGCATCTTCAAAGCGAGGCGTGGTTGGGTTGATGTCGATTTCCGGCATCCCGTCGGCGCGGCGAATATCGTCTGGCGTGGCCTCTTTTTTGAGGATCAGGCGTACCGATTTCCCCTGAATCATGCCGTCGCTGACCTGCGGTAGTTTCAAGGTGCGCTGCAATAATGTGCGGTTGCCTTCGTGCGGGCTGGTCATCAGAAAGCTACGTCCGGCCATGGTTTGCGTCAGGGCCGTCGGTTCTCCCTGATACAGCAGCTCGCCTTCGTTCATCAGTAACACGTCACGGCACTGCTCGGCTTCGTCGAGATACGAGGTGCTCCAGAGGATTAACATCCCTTCGCCCGCCAGCTCATGCACCATCTGCCACAGTTCGCGCCGTGAGATAGGGTCAACGCCGACGCCGGGTTCATCGAGCAGCAACACTTTCGGTTCGCCCACCAGGGTACAGGCCAGGCCGAGTTTTTGCTTCATCCCGCCGGAGAGCTTGCCCGCTAGGCGTCCGGTAAACGGGCCAAGAGACGTAAACTCCAGCAGGCGAGCAAAAGTCTGCTTCCGCGCTTCACCGGTGACGCTGCGCAAATCCGCGTACAGATTGAGATTCTCCATCACCGTGAGATCTTCATACAGACCGAATTTCTGCGGCATATAGCCGAGCACGGCGTGCAGCGCAGCGTCGTTTTTGATCGGATCAAAGCCAATCACCGTGGCGCTGCCGCTGTCGGGTTTCAGTAATCCTGCCAGCATCCGCATCAGCGTGGTTTTGCCCGCGCCGTCCGGCCCCACCAACCCCGTCACATAACCGGCATGAATGGTGCAGTCGAGCGGCGCGACGGCGGGCTTGTCCATGCCCGGAAAGCGTTTTTCCAGGCCGTTCAGCGTGATAACGGCATCATTCATGTCCTGCCTCGTTACCGAATTGCACCGTTACCGGCATTCCCTGGCGTAACGCATCATCGGCGTCGGTCACCACAATACGCAGGCGATAGACGAGGTCGGTACGCAGATCCGGTGTTTCGACGGTTTTCGGGGTAAATTCAGCAGTCGGCGAAACGAAACCAATCTGCCCGTGATACGGTTTGTTCGGACGACCATCGGTATAAAGCAGCACTTTGCGCCCCGGCTGGGCCTGGTCAAGATTACGTTCATCAACATAAGCGCGCACCCACACCGGACGCGTTAGTGAAACGGTAAACACCGTGCCACCTTCGTTGAGCACCGTGCCTGGCTCCACCGCGCGGGTTAACAGCGTGCCATCAGACGGTGCTATCAACGTTGAGTCCTGTAAATTCAGCTCTGCCTGCGCCAGTTGCGCCTGCGCCTGTTCGAGGCTGGCTTTCGCCTGGGCGATGTCCTGTTCACGGTTACCGGAACGGTACTGACGCAATTTATCCTGCGCTGATTTCAGCGTTGCCTGGGCCTGGTCGCGCGAGGAGCGGGCATTTTCCAGGTCGTTTGCCGAAATGGTGCGGCTTTTCCACAATCCTTGCTGACGAGCATAGAAGTTCTGCGCATAGTCATAGGCGGCTTGCGCCTGTTTCACCGCTGCGGCGGCTTGAGCGATTTCTTCATCGCGATACCCGGCAAGCATCAGGTCATACTGCGCCTGCGCCACCGAAACGCCCGCTTTCGCCTGCATCAGGGCAATCTCATACGGCTTGTGATCCAGCTCGCCCAGCACCTGACCCGCTTTGATCGCATCACCTTCGTCCATCGCCAGCGATTCAACGCGACCACCGACACGGAAACTCAGATTTACGGTGCGAATATCCACATTGCCATACAGCGTCAGGCCGTTATCCTGGCGGCTTTGATACCACCAGTAGCCTCCGGCAATCACGGCGGCAAGTACCACTACCGCCAGTCCAATCACGACAGGTTTTTTCATCACTACAAACTCCTTTGCGATAATCCTTGCAAAATCAGGTCGATATGACAGGTTACCGTCTGGTTAATCAGTTCGGTCTTTTCTTCATCGAACGCAGTCCAGCCGGTACGTAACAGAATCGTTTCTTTGCCGAGACGAAACGCCAGAATCTCGCCAATCAGCGCATGGGTATGGAGGATCATGCGGGTATCGTTGGCGTCGCAGCCGGTCCAGGCGGCAATCAGGCGTGTCAGGTGGCTGTGTAGCGGGCTAATCACCTGTTCATGCACCAGATGGTAGGCCGCCGTGGGAGAGAGCTGTTCACGGGAGATAAACTTGCTGAGGTTGACGGTGTCATCCTGGGTGAGCAGTTGGATCATGTTCCTGCAGGCGCGAAGAATCAGTTCGCGGATAGCGGCGCGATCCGGCTGTGGTTGTGCGAACAAGCGTTCGGCCTCTTCGGCGTGCGGACGGAACTGCTCGCCAATAAAATCGGCAATCCACTGGGCGCAGGCGAGGTACAAATCTTCTTTCGAACCGAAGTAATAGGTAATGGCAGCGATATTCTGCCCGGCCTGGGCGGCGATATCGCGGGTGGTGGCGTTCATTCCATACTCACCAAACTGTGCCAGTGCCGCTGCAATCAGCTGTTTTTTCGCCTGTTCACCTTTGGTTGTCATGGCAGGACTATTCATAGCACAGCCCATTCTTAATCAAATGATTGATTAAGATTATGACTCATTTTTAGCGTTGTCCAGTATGGTCAGGAATTTTAGCAACGCCAGTCACAGGGATAATTTATGCGCTGCGTCACAAAAACTGCTACACTCCGCTCCCTCATGACATTGTGGTTTTTGTCATTTTCCTTTTCAGTATCTCCCTGAAAACTACACCGGTAACGGTCGGGGCGGTTCGGAGTAGTTATGTCTTTCGATTCTTTGGGTTTAAGCCCTGATATCCTGCGCGCCGTTGCCGAGCAAGGTTACCGTGAACCCACCCCTATTCAGCAGCAGGCGATCCCTGCGGTGCTGGAAGGCCGCGACCTGATGGCCAGTGCCCAGACCGGCACGGGCAAAACAGCGGGCTTTACGTTGCCGCTACTACAACACCTGATTTCCCGCGAGCCGCACGCCAAAGGGCGTCGTCCGGTACGCGCGCTCATTCTTACCCCGACCCGTGAACTGGCGGCGCAGATTGGCGAAAATGTCCGTGATTACAGCAAATACCTGAACATTCGTTCGCTGGTGGTGTTTGGTGGTGTCAGCATTAACCCGCAGATGATGAAATTGCGTGGCGGCGTTGATGTTCTGGTGGCAACGCCGGGGCGTTTGCTGGACCTGGAACATCAGAATGCGGTGAAGCTGGACCAGATAGAAATCCTCGTCCTCGATGAAGCTGACCGCATGCTCGACATGGGCTTTATCCACGATATCCGTCGCGTGTTGACAAAACTGCCAGCGAAGCGCCAGAACCTGTTGTTCTCCGCGACCTTCTCTGACGATATTAAAGCCCTGGCGGAAAAACTGTTGCACAACCCGCTGGAAATCGAAGTGGCACGCCGCAATACCGCGTCTGATCAGGTGACCCAGCACGTTCACTTTGTTGATAAGAAACGCAAACGCGAATTGCTGTCGCATATGATTGGTAAAGGGAACTGGCAGCAGGTGCTGGTGTTTACCCGTACCAAACACGGCGCTAACCATCTGGCTGAACAGCTCAATAAAGATGGCATCCGTAGTGCGGCGATCCACGGCAATAAATCGCAAGGTGCGCGTACTCGTGCGCTGGCTGATTTTAAATCGGGTGACATTCGCGTACTGGTGGCGACCGACATCGCTGCGCGCGGTCTGGATATCGAAGAGTTGCCGCACGTCGTCAACTATGAACTGCCAAACGTACCGGAAGATTATGTCCACCGTATCGGGCGTACCGGTCGCGCGGCAGCTACCGGTGAAGCGTTGTCGTTGGTGTGTGTTGATGAACACAAACTGCTGCGTGATATCGAAAAACTGCTGAAAAAAGAGATCCCGCGCATTGCGATTCCTGGCTATGAGCCGGACCCGTCAATCAAAGCCGAACCGATCCAGAACGGTCGCCAGCAACGTGGCGGCGGCGGTCGTGGGCAAGGTGGTGGTCGCAGTCAACAGCAACCTCGCCGTGCGGAAAGTGGTGCAAAATCTGCAAGCGCGAAACCTGCAGAAAAACCCTCTCGTCGCCTCGGCGATGCCAAACCGGCAGGCGAGCAACAACGTCGCCGCCGTCCGCGTAAACCTGCCGCTGCGCAGTAATCTTTTGATGCCGGGCATAGCCCGGCATCAGGCTGATGACAAACGCAAAACTGCCTGATGCGCTACGCTTATCAGGCCTACGTGAACTCTGCAATATATTGAATTTGCATGCTTTTGTAGGCCGGATAAGGCGCTTGCGCCGCATCCGGCATTTCACAACAAGCACTTGTCAGCAATTTGAGAACGCGGAAAAAAGATTTCTCTGTTTTACCGCTCATAAGCCACCCGAGACGTTACTTCTCTATAGCCAATTGTTCGCGCAACTCCATTAAAAGGTAGCCCAGTCGATTCTTGCCCTTACCATTACCACCGTCTCCCCAGTAAGCATCATTTCCCGTATGCTCAACCAGTTTTGCGGACGCTGTTGCCAGTAAGAGCGCGCGCAGTTCTGCATGCTGTTCGAATTTAGCGCGAAGTGCTTTACGCATCACCTGTTCTTTGACCGACTCCCAGTTTTTACGCAGAGGCTTAGAACGATCGCGACCCATGCGTGCGGCGACCATGGGGGAAGAAACCCGACGGATCTCTTCGCGGTATTTTTCATCAAGGAATTTTTGTGCCTGGAAATAGTGTTCTGAGGTGGGCCAGGTTTTCCCGTCAACCTTAATGGGCCAAGCGGCAAAGTTAGAAAAATCACCGTAGTCATCGCCGGTGCTGTAGAAATTTATGGTGGTGTCTTGCATGACGTGTTGGATCCTTTGTGTTCGAACGGGCATTAAACCGCATTATGTTGGTGGTTATTGCGAGCCGCTTTCCAGAAACAGAAAAACCATTACCCCTGAAAACCGAAAAATGCCACAATATTGGCTGTTTATACAGTATTTCAGGTTTTCTCATGGCATTAACCGCCGCGCTTAAAGCGCAAATTGCCGCCTGGTATAAGGCGCTTCAGGAACAGATCCCCGACTTTATTCCCCGTGCGCCGCAGCGGCAGATGATTGCGGACGTCGCCAAAACGCTGGCCGGAGAAGAAGGGCGGCATCTGGCGATTGAAGCCCCCACCGGCGTTGGGAAAACGCTCTCCTATTTGATTCCCGGCATCGCCATTGCCCGCGAAGAGCAAAAAACGCTGGTGGTGAGTACCGCCAACGTGGCGTTGCAGGATCAGATCTACAGCAAAGATTTACCGCTGCTGAAAAAGATCATTCCCGATCTTAAATTCACTGCCGCTTTTGGGCGTGGGCGCTACGTTTGCCCGCGTAATCTGACTGCGCTCGCCAGCACTGAACCCACGCAACAGGATCTGCTGGCGTTTCTTGACGACGAACTGACGCCGAACAATCAGGAAGAGCAAAAACGTTGTGCGAAGCTGAAGGGCGATCTCGACACTTATAAATGGGATGGTCTGCGCGATCATACGGATATCGCTATAGATGACGATCTCTGGCGTCGTTTGAGTACCGACAAAGCCAGCTGCCTCAACCGCAACTGTTACTACTATCGTGAATGCCCGTTTTTTGTTGCCCGTCGGGAGATTCAGGAAGCGGAAGTGGTGGTGGCAAACCATGCGCTGGTAATGGCGGCGATGGAAAGCGAAGCCGTATTGCCTGACCCGAAAAATCTGCTGCTGGTACTGGACGAAGGTCATCACCTGCCGGACGTGGCGCGGGATGCGCTGGAGATGAGCGCCGAAATCACCGCGCCCTGGTATCGGCTACAGCTGGACTTGTTCACCAAACTGGTCGCTACCTGCATGGAGCAGTTTCGCCCGAAGACGATCCCACCGCTGGCGATCCCTGAACGTTTGAATGCGCATTGTGAAGAGTTGTATGAGCTTATCGCCTCGTTAAACAACATTCTCAATCTCTACATGCCTGCCGGGCAAGAGGCAGAGCACCGTTTCGCGATGGGCGAATTGCCTGATGAAGTGCTGGAGATCTGCCAGCGGCTGGCGAAACTCACCGAGATGTTGCGTGGTCTGGCGGAGTTATTTCTTAACGATTTAAGTGAGAAAACCGGCAGCCATGACATTGTACGTCTGCATCGGTTGATTTTGCAGATGAACCGCGCGTTGGGGATGTTCGAGGCGCAAAGCAAACTCTGGCGGCTGGCGTCTCTGGCGCAATCTTCCGGTGCGCCGGTGACCAAATGGGCGACGCGGGAAGAGCGCGACGGGCAGTTGCATCTCTGGTTTCACTGCGTGGGGATCCGTGTTAGCGATCAGCTGGAAAGGCTGCTGTGGCGCAGTATTCCGCACATTATTGTCACCTCCGCAACCTTGCGTTCGCTGAACAGTTTTTCGCGTTTGCAGGAGATGAGCGGGCTGAAAGAGAAAGCGGGCGACCGCTTTGTGGCGCTGGATTCCCCCTTCAACCACTGCGAACAGGGCAAAATTGTTATTCCCCGGATGCGCTTTGAGCCTTCCATTGACAACGAAGAACAGCACATTGCTGAAATGGCGGCGTTCTTCCGTGAGCAGGTGGAGAGCAAAAAACATCTCGGTATGTTGGTACTGTTTGCCAGCGGACGGGCGATGCAGCGGTTTCTCGACTATGTGACGGATTTACGGTTGATGTTGCTGGTGCAGGGCGATCAGCCACGTTACCGTTTAGTTGAACTGCACCGCAAACGCGTCGCCAACGGTGAGCGCAGCGTACTGGTGGGCTTACAGTCATTTGCCGAAGGGCTGGATTTAAAGGGCGAGCTGCTAAGTCAGGTGCATATCCATAAAATTGCCTTCCCACCTATTGATAGCCCGGTGGTGATCACCGAAGGAGAATGGCTGAAAAGCCTCAATCGCTATCCGTTTGAGGTGCAAAGCCTGCCGAGCGCCTCGTTTAACCTGATTCAGCAGGTTGGGCGACTGATTCGAAGCCACGGTTGCTGGGGCGAAGTGGTGATTTACGATAAACGCTTGCTCACCAAAAACTACGGCAAGCGGCTACTGGATGCATTACCGGTATTTCCGATAGAGCAACCGGAAGTCCCTGAAGGTATAGTTAAAAAGAAAGAAAAAGCGAAATCCCCACGCCGTCGGCGGCGTTAATGATGTGAGTCAGGTAAGGAGTCGTAAATGGACTATCGCAAAATCATTAAAGAGATCGGGCGCGGGAAAAACCACGCGCGCGATTTAGAACGGGATACTGCGCGCGGTCTGTATGCCCATATGCTCAACGGTGAAGTCCCTGACCTTGAGTTGGGCGGCGTATTGATTGCGCTGCGTATCAAAGGGGAAGGGGAAGCAGAGATGCTCGGCTTTTACGAAGCCATGCAAAATCACACCATCAAGCTGACGCCGCCTGCAGGCAAGCCGATGCCGATTGTCATCCCCAGTTACAACGGCGCGCGTAAACAGGCCAACCTGACGCCGTTGTTGGCGATTCTGCTGCATAAACTCGGTTTTCCTGTGGTGGTTCACGGGGTTAGCGAAGATCCAACCCGCGTGCTGACAGAAACCATTTTCGAACTGATGGGTATTACGCCAACGTTGCACGGCGGGCAGGCGCAGGCGAAGCTCGACGAACATCAACTGGTGTTTATGCCTGTGGGCGCGTTTTGCCCGCCGCTGGAAAAACAACTGGCGATGCGCTGGCGGATGGGCGTGCGTAACAGTGCGCATACCCTGGCGAAACTGGCGACGCCATTTGCCGAAGGTGAGGCACTGCGTCTTTCCAGCGTTTCGCATCCGGAATACATCGGACGCGTCGCGAAGTTCTTTAGCGATATTGGCGGACGAGCGCTGTTAATGCATGGCACTGAAGGTGAAGTGTATGCTAATCCGCAACGCTGCCCGCAAATCAATCTGATCGACCGTGAAGGGATGCGGGTGCTGTATGAAAAACAGGACACTGCTGGCAGCGAGCTACTGCCACAAGCCAAAGACCCGGAAACCACGGCGCAGTGGATTGAACGTTGCCTGGTTGGCAGTGAACCGATCCCTCAGTCACTAAAAATCCAGATGGCTTGCTGTCTGCTGGCGGCGGGCGAAGTGGCAACCATTAGCGACGGTCTGGCGCGCGTTAAGCAATCATTTTAAGTTCTCCCCCAGCCGGATGAGCACTGTCATCCGGCCTTTACCCCACCGCAATATGAAATTCCTGCATCTTTATTGACCTTCCCGCGTCTGGCGCGCAGCATAAAAAAGCAACAGGCATATAACATAAACAGGAGTTAACCATGGAAAGTGGTCATCGCTTTGATGCGCAGACGCTACACCGTTTTATTCAGGCTGTATTTCGTCAGATGGGGAGCGAGGAACAGGAAGCAAAATTAGTTGCCGATCATTTAATCGCGGCAAATCTGGCTGGGCATGATTCACATGGTATTGGCATGATCCCAAGCTATGTGCATTCCTGGAGCCTGGGTTCTTTGCAAATCAACCATCACGCCAAAATTATCAAAGAGGCGGGGGCTGTGGTCACGCTTGATGGCGATCGCGCATTTGGTCAGGTGGCGGCACACGAAGCGATGGCGCTGGGGATTGAGAAAGCGCATCAGCACGGCATTGCTGCCGTGGCGCTACATAACTCGCATCATATCGGCCGAATCGGTTATTGGGCGGAACAGTGCGCGGCGGCGGGGTTTGTCTCTATCCACTTTGTTAACGTGGTCGGTATTCCAATGGTTGCACCGTTCCACGGCCGCGACAGCCGCTTTGGCACCAATCCGTTCTGTGTGATTTTCCCACGTAAAGATAATTTCCCGCTGTTGCTTGATTACGCCACCAGCGCCATCGCATTTGGTAAAACTCGCGTCGCCTGGCATAAAGGTGTTCCCGTGCCGCCAGGCTGCCTGATTGATGTTAACGGCGTCCCGACGACAAATCCGGCGGTCATGCAGGAGTCGCCGTTGGGGTCGTTGTTGACCTTTGCTGAACATAAAGGCTACGCGCTGGCGGCGATGTGTGAAATTCTTGGCGGGGCGCTTTCTGGCGGTAAAACGACGCATCAGGAAACGTTACAAACCAGTCCCGATACCATTCTTAACTGCATGACCACTATCATCATCAACCCGGAACTGTTCGGCGCGCCGGATTGTAGCGCGCAGACCGAAGCCTTTGCCGAGTGGGTGAAAGCTTCGCCGCATGATGAAGATAAGCCGATTTTGCTACCGGGTGAGTGGGAAGTGAACACGCGTCGCGAACGGCAGGAGTTGGGGATCCCATTGGATGCGGGAAGCTGGCAGGCCATTTGTGATGCGGCGCGACAGGTTGGTATGCCGGAAGAGACGTTGCAGGCTTTCTGTCAGCAGTTAGCCAGCTAAAAAAAAGCCCGTCCAGTGTCGGACGGGCAAACAAGGGTAACATAGGATCAATGAGGGTTAGAGCATATGCGTCTGTCGGCAAACAGACAGGGAAATACTTTTGCTGGATGTAGCGTTAACGCCATATCCGACCAACGGTTCGGAATTTGTAGGCCTGACAAGATGCGGTAGCGTCGCATCAGGCATCTGTTGTCGGATGCGGTGTAAACGTCTTATCCGACTTACGAATTACTTATAGATAACCGCAGTTCCGCTTAATTTATTGTTGTTGGTGGCGGAAGTAATGCTGTATCCACTAGCCCCAGCAGCTGCCGCTTTCTCAGCCAGTTTCGCTTCCAGGGCATCGAGGGTGGATGCGCCATCGGCAGAAACTACGCCGATTTTGTTCATGCTCTGTGCCTGGGATGCCGTTACCGGTTCCGCGGCAAATACGCCAAATGACAGAGTTGAAAGAGCCATAGCAGCAACAACAGTATTGATAGTTTTCATAATTAATCTCTCGCAGGTGATTTTTGTTTAAGTGACGTTGTTTCGTCGATGTGATGAGTATCACGTTTTTTTACGAGAGATAAAATCGAAGAGAATTGACCGCCTTGTTCAAATAAATTGATTGATATCTAACATATTGATAAATCATTTATTTGTTGCACTTATGGACCCGTTTTATATCGCGTGGCAGTCACGGCAGCGTTAAAGGCACGGAATGCCACGCAAAATACAAATTATACTCGCTATACATCCCGCCAGTTGCAGTTAACGTAACTGGCTGTCCTTCGAACCTCTGCGATTATATCCTGTATAAGCTGGTTTTTGTAAATCTTTCTCCTGCTGACAATGAATGCATAAGCGCACGCCAGGAATGGCTTCCCGACGGGCCTGTGGGATGGGGGCGCCACACTCTTCACATTCATACAGGCTTTCGCCACGCGGAATTTCACCCCGAGCGCGAGCGATCGCATCTTCAATTGTACTGTTGATCTGTTCGTTGACGGCGTCATCGTTAGCCCAACCGGATGCCATATCGTCCTCCCCATATCAATACTTGTACAGTTAAGTGTAGCTAATATAGGGACGAACCTGGGCAGTTCAAGCGTCAGATCTCCGACCATTCCCGCAGCAGATTATGATAAAGATTGAGCAGCGACAGGATCTCTTCACTTTCGCCATAGCGGCTTTTCAGCGACTGAATATTGTTGTCCAGTTCAAACAGCATGGCGCGCTTTTTATCATCGCGGATCATCGACTGGATCCACATAAATGATGCCACTCGCACGCCGCGGGTTACGGGTGTCACGCAATGCAGGCTGCTGGAGGGGTACAACACCAGATCACCTGCCGGAAGTTTAACCCGATGTTGTCCGAAGGTATCATTAACGACCAGTTCGCCACCTTCGTAACTTTGTGGATCGCTCAAAAACAGCGTGGCAGAAAGGTCAGTGCGCATCCAGCCGTTTTGTGGATGACTGCGTACTGCACCATCCACATGAAAACCATAGGTTTCATTGTTCTGGTAGCGATTAAACAGCGGCGTGGAAAGGGTACGCGGCAAGGCAGCGGCAAAGAACAAAGCATGTTGGTTAACCGCGTTCAGCACCTCATTTTGCAATTCGGCGTACAGGGCGCTGCGGATATCAACTTGCTGATTGTTCTTAACTTGTGCGCCTTGTGCGCCGGTGGTGACGCGTCCATCAACCCATTCGGCTCGTTCCAGTTGTTCAAGAAAACGCGCGACGTCCTGTGGCGATAACACACCGGGAATGTGGTACATCATACAAGTTCTCCACAAAGTGTGGCCTGCGCCCCACACCGATTTTTAACAGTCATGCCGGATGCGGCGTGAACGCCTTATCTGCCCTACCAAATGATGTGAATTCAATGTATTGCACAACCTTGTAGGCCTGATAAGCGCAGCGCATCAGGCAATGGTACTCAGGTGCCGGATGCGGCGTGAACGCCTTGTCCGGCCTACAAAATGATGTGAATTCAATGTGTTGCACAACCTTGTAGGCCTGATAAGCGCAGCGCATCAGGCAACGGTGTTCAGATGCCGGATGCGGCGTGAACGCCTTATCTGGCCTACCAAATGATGTGAATTCAATGCATTGCACAACCTTGTAGGCCTGATAAGCGCAGCGCATCAGGCAGACCTGTTCTCGCCATCAACATTAGTGGGCCTTGCGCCCCACATCTGAATCAGAAATGCATATTGGCTGTGAGCAAGAAGGTTCTTGGCTCGCCCGGGTGATAACGGTAGCCGCTCTTGTTGATTGAGGCGACGTAATCGGTATCAAACAGGTTGTAGACGTTTAGCTGGAAGTCGAGATTGCGATTAACCCGATATCCCAGTTTGGCATCGGCGACCCAATAACCTTCGGTAAACGCTGGCGTTCCCACCGCGCCGTCTGAACCTTTATGCATACTGCCGATGTAGCGCGCGCCCGCGCCAACGGAAATATCATCGGTTGCCTGATACTGGCTCCATAAGGTAAAGGCGTGTTCCGGCGTATATGGCAGTGATGATGAACCATCCTGAGCCACATCCGCACCATTTTTTATGGTCGCTTTTTGCTGGGTGTAGCCGCCAATCACCTGCCACGCGGGCGTGATATTCCCGGCCACGGATATCTCATAGCCTTCGACGCGTTTCTTACCGTATTGTGAGTAAGTCCCGTCATCGTTTTGCTCAACTTCATTTTCGATATCAGTACGGAACAGCGCGGCGGTAAGCAACAGGCGTTTATCCAGCACCTGCCATTTGGTGCCAATCTCACTGGTGTTGGCTTTTTGCGGTTTAAAGTCGGTGCGGCTGGCGCTGTTACCGCTGCCAGACTGCGCAAGGGCGAAGTTGTTGCCGCCCGGCGGCTGCTGGGAAACGGCATAGTTAATATAGACATTGCCGTTTTCCGTCAGGTGATACAGCGCCCCGGCTTTCCAGTTCACCAGATTGCCCGACTTGGCAGTGTCGACGGTGGTGACCGGAGAACCGTTTGCCACGCCAGCAGGGCAGGTGACTGCGCCGCGTCCACTGCCGCCGCAGGCGGTGGCACTGTCATATTCAGTATGATAATTATCCAGACGGATCCCGCCGTTCAGCTCAAAATCACGGGTGATTTGCAGCGTATCGAAGGCATAAATTGCGAAGGTATCCGTCTGACCATTGGCGTTTGCGCCGTTGCGCGTCAGGCCGCCGGGATGAATGCTGCTGTCAGGATGATAAATATTCACCGCCGGTAACGTCACCGGATTAACGCCGTAGTTGGTCTGCGTTTCACGGGTAAATTCCACGCCAGTACTAACATCATGACCGATAGAGCCGGTATAAAACGTGGTAGTCAGATTGGTCTGGTTGGTGAGAATTTTATTACTCACATCTTTGGTGTTCGCCGTACGTGACCAGGTCCAACTATTCACATCGCTGGTAGGCTGGGTAATATTCGATGCCCCGCCCATAATCGCCGTCATCAGGTAATCCTGCTTCACGCGCGACCATCGGGTCGTATTGCGAATGGTGGTGTTATCGTTGATGTCGTGCTCAAAACGCATGGTGGCGGTATCGGTGGTCGAATCGTCGTAATCGGAATCCGTGCCATAAAAGTTATGCGTATCAACTTTTCCGGAATGATTCAGCGCCGCCGTACCCGCAGAAGGTGCGGAATAGCCCGGTAAACCAATGGTCGGAATGCCTCCGTCTGGCGTATTGTGCTGGGTAACGTGTAAATAGTTGAGATACAAACGATTCGATGTACCAAGACCAAATGCCACGGAAGGGGCGACGCCGTAACGCTCATTTTTGACTTTGTCGCGTCCGGCATCGTGCGTTTTTTCGCCCATCACATTCAGACGCACCGCGGAGGTATCGCCAATCACCTGATTGACGTCCAGCGTGCCGCGGCGGAACCAGGCGCTGCCAATACTGGCGGAGGCGTCAATGCCGGAATCATTGCGCGGCTGCTTGCTGATCATATTGATCGAGCCCGTCGGCGCGCTGCGCCCGTAGTCGGTGCCGGACGGCCCTTTAATCACTTCGACCTGCTCAGTATTGAAGGTGTCGCGCGAGACGCTGCCGATATCACGAATGCCATCAATATAAATACTGTTAGAGGTGTCGGCACCGCGCATATAAATGGCGTCGCCAGTGGTGGAGTTACCGTTCTCACCAGCAAAAAATGCACCTACGCCGGGGACGTTTTTGAGCGCGTCGGTAAGGTTGGTCGCGCCCTGATCTTTAATCACTTGTTCAGAAATCACCGTCATCGTGCGGGTCGTATCCGCTACCGGACGCGAGAATTTCGGATCGGCAGATTGTTGTGGCGCATAAAGCGAAGGCGTTGAGGCTTCGACAACCAGCGTGTCATCCGCGTTAGTTTGCCCTTCGGCGGCGAGTGCCTGTGCCACAGGCGTGATGCCAATACAAAGACCGGCAAAGAACGTGAGCGAATGAAATTGTCTGGCAGGGAAATTGCGATTGTTTTCCATTTAGCAGGTGACTTTTTCTTATATGTTTAAGTTTTCACTGTCACGAGAAAGCATCTCTGCGGATGCGATGCCACTGTTAATCCCGTAATAGTGTTCGTGAAAGTGATAATAATTTTGATAAGCATTATCACTTAGCGCGATTTTCTATCACCCATTGCGCGAAAAAGAAATACATTTATTTACATTGCGTTCATATTTGATGTTTTTTGATTACAAAACAGGCGAAAACTGCATCCAGAGGCGAATGCAGTTACGTTGGTGGGGTTATTTGTAGATGGTTGCAGTACCGAACATCTGGTCATTTCCGCCCGCGGAATTAATGACATAACCTTTCGCGCCTTGTTCGCGCGCTTTTTCTGCCAGTTTATCCTCCAGATCGCTTAGGTTTGATGCGCCAGTTGCCGAAACGGTACCGGCGGGCCGTAGCTGACCGCTGTCCTGGTTACTCAGAGGCTGCGCGGCATAAGCCGTGAAGGTGATTCCGCTCAGGACGGTGGCAATCAGTAGTGCGAGGCACTTTTTCATAATGACATCCTCAGAAATACAACGAGTAGTGCCTGATAAGTGTAGGTCGCCTGTGCGATGCAAATGACGCAAAAAATTGACAGAGATGTGCTTATTTTTTGAACGATATATTTTTACAAAACAAGACAAATCAATGACATGCATGATGCTGATTTTTATGGTGAATTGCTATAAGCCATAGTCATGTTAAGGTCTTTCGAAACGATAAACGCAGCCAGATATTTACCCTGTCGCGTTATGCGGGTATCTTACGCCGCTGCTTAAAGGAGAATGCTATGTCCGCCCAGAAACCGGGGTTGCATCCGCGCAACCGTCATCACAGCCGCTACGATCTCGCCACGCTTTGTCAGGTGAATCCTGAACTCAGGCAATTCCTCACGCTTACACCCGCCGGGGAGCAAAGCGTAGACTTTGCCAATCCGCTGGCGGTGAAGGCGCTCAATAAGGCGTTGCTGGCCCATTTTTACGCCGTAGCGAACTGGGATATTCCGGACGGTTTTCTCTGCCCGCCAGTACCGGGCCGGGCGGATTATATTCATCACCTTGCCGATTTACTGGCAGAAGCAAGCGGAACAATTCCAGCTAATGCCAGCATTCTGGATATCGGCGTTGGTGCGAACTGTATTTACCCGCTGATTGGCGTACATGAATATGGCTGGCGTTTTACCGGCAGCGAAACCAGCAGCCAGGCGTTAAGCAGTGCGCAGGCGATCATCAGTGCTAATCCGGGGCTTAACCGCGCCATTCGTCTGCGTCGGCAGAAAGAGAGCGGGGCGATTTTTAACGGTATCATCCACAAAAACGAGCAATACGACGCGACCTTGTGTAACCCGCCATTCCACGATTCCGCCGCTGCGGCACGGGCAGGTAGTGAGCGTAAACGCCGTAACCTTGGGCTGAACAAAGACGATGCGCTGAACTTTGGTGGTCAGCAACAGGAGTTGTGGTGTGAAGGCGGTGAAGTCGCCTTTATCAAAAAGATGATTGAAGAGAGCAAAGGCTTCGCGAAGCAGGTGATGTGGTTTACCTCGCTGGTATCTCGTGGTGAAAACTTACCGCCGTTGTATCGTGCTCTGACGGATGTTGGCGCGGTGAAAGTGGTCAAAAAAGAGATGGCCCAGGGGCAAAAGCAGAGTCGCTTTATTGCCTGGACCTTTATGAACGACGAGCAGCGTCGCCGTTTTGTCAATCGCCAGCGTTAAAGCGTTGGCTCCCCCGGCGGCAGCGGTTCTGCCGGGGCCGCGCCCGGAGCAGGCAGCACCTGATAAGTCTGCACTGGCGCGCGAACACCCGCCAGGTCGAAATGTTTTTTCACCTGGCTGTCGAGGGCAAAGCGTACCGTCCACTGTTTGAGTGGCAGCGTGGTGAACGAAACACGCAGCGTAAACGCGGTATTGCTTAAGCCGACAATCCCGGCAAAGTTCGGTTCACCAATAATCAGCCCGCGAATTTCTTCGTTTTCCATCAATTCCGCTACCGCATCTTTCAGTGCCTGATTGGCTTTATCAGCATCTTCATGGCGATCAACATCGTAATTTGCCACCACCGAACCAATGCCGCGGACGAAGTTAGCAAAAGTGGTAATCGAAGACCACGGAATGATGTGATACGCCCCGGTATCCTGGCGCACGCCCACGGAGCGAATCGACATCCGTTCCACTGTGCCGGTCAACGGTCCGATGGTCACTAAATCCCCGGTGTTCATGCCGTTTTCAAACTGAATAAATACCCCGGTGATAATATCTTTCACCAGCGTTTGCGAACCAAACGAGATAGCCAGACCTAATGCCCCGGCACCTGCCAGCAATGGCGCGATATTGACGCCGATTTCCGACAACACAATCATGATGGTGATGGTACTGATTATCACCGCCAGCGCGTTACGGAACAGCGTTAGCAGGGTACGCGTACGGGCGCTGGGTAGCGGGCGACCATGAATATCCGAAGCCAGCCGGTTTTCGATCAAACTGGCGAGCACCGTCCAGCCAACCGCCGAGAAGAAAAGAATGAGTGCGATACGGATCAGGATATCTACGGTTTTCTGCCCCGCGCCGTTTTGCAGCCAGTTCCAGAAATCGAACAATCCCCATGCGCTCAACAGCAACATTACCGCCACGCAGACTGTCAGAATACGCGCCGTTTTCAGTGCCGCCGAAAGCCAGCCATTCAGCCGTTTTTGCAGCTCCGGATAGTTACGCTGAGTATGTGGCGAGAGGGTGATGGTTTTCGCCAGCCAGCGGGAAAACATACCGGAAACAAACGCTGCGATACCAATAATCGCCAGGCTGCGCACCGTTGCACCCATCATAAATTTCAGGCTGTTGCCTGGATCGAACAACGAAAAGAAAAACAGCACGATAAAATAGGCGCTTGCCAGCCAGTGCCACACCAGCGCAAAGGCGCGGATAAACAGGCTGAAAAAGGCCAGCGAATGCTCCGCAAAGTTGAGCAAATGTTGGGTAATCTCTTTTTTATTACGAAAGATCAGGTACAACGCCCAGACGGTCATGCACAGCATAATGATGACGTTCGCCAGCGCACCTATCTGTACATTCACCTGATTAGAGATAATCGGCACGGCCACAATCAGGCCATAGCCAATCAGGCTGCTTAACCAGCTCAGGCGACGGCTCCAGTAACGGGCGCTCTCGTCCTGAATCGTGAAGGGGCGCAGCTCCGCCACGTTTGGGCAAAAAATCAGGCGTAGTACAGCTTTGAAAAATTCAATCAGGGCAAAGGCGTTGAGAAACAAACTTTGTTGGAAAGCGATGGTGCGACTGCCCGCATTCAGGTTGTCGCTTAATACCTGGCCGACAAATAATGTCAGTGCCAGTAACAGCAGGTCGATAATAAACGCCCCGATAATCATCGCCGGAAGCTGCAACCAGTTGCTGCGCTCACGATTTTTTTGCCGCGCCCACTGACCCATTTTGCGATACAGCGGCAGTGCGCACAGGCGAATCAGCCAGTAAAAACCAAACACTAATACCGCTAACATTGAAAAATGGCTCAGCGCATTGCTGAAGGTTTGTGGATTAAATGGCTTATGCGGGGAGCCGGTGATATTGCGATAAAGTTGCCCGAAGCGGGCGGAAAGGGCTTCACCATAATGGCGGCTGACTTCGGTGACCTTTTGCAGCACGGTTTGCTCTTCAACCAGCGTCGGCGGCACGATCTTCGGTACCGGTTCCGCAGGGGGCGTAGCGGCGACGGTGCGCAACTGGTCGATCAACTCTTTACGCGAGGTGTCGTTATCCAGCACATCCGCCAGTGCGCCATAGGCCGCTTTTTTTTGTTCGATATCCGGTTCCGGGGCCGGTTCAGTCGTTGAGTCCGTTGTCGTTGTGGTTGTAACGCCGGGTATGGATACCGCGTGGGCAGGTGCGCCCAGCAGGCAGAAGAGGATGAACAGGATCCACCGCATGACTCCTCCAGTGAGAAAACAGAGCAAAAAGATAAGTATAGATGCTGGGGGAGGGGCGATTTTAAATGAGAGGAATCTGGTGTGCCTCCCTTTCGGGTGAAAGGGAGGAAGGGATATTAAGCAGGTTGCTGACAACGTGCGGGCTTTTTTGCCGGATGCGGCGTGAACGCCTTATCCGTCCTACACGTTCATGCAATTTTAATAAGTTGCCATATATCCTGTAGGCCTGATAAGCGTAGCGCATCAGGCAATGTGTCTTATTAAGAGACGTGCTGTAAAAATTCCTGCAAGCGCTGGCTCGGCGGATTCTTGATCAACGCCTGCGGATCGCCATCTTCCGCAATCCGGCCTTTGTCGATAAAGATCAGGCGCGAAGCCACTTTCTCGGCAAAACCGATTTCGTGGGTCACGATCACCATCGTCATCCCTTCTTCAGCCAGATCCTGCATAACCTTCAGCACTTCATGGCGCAATTCCGGGTCAAGAGCGGAAGTCGGTTCATCAAACAGCATCATTTTCGGTTTCACCGCCAGCGCGCGGGCAATCGCCACACGCTGCTGCTGACCACCAGAAAGTTCGGAAGGGTAGTGATGGGCACGTTCCGCCAGACCGACTTTCGCCAGCAGTTCACGTGCCAGTTTTTCCGCCTCTTCTTTGTTCGCGCCACGCACGCGTAGCGGGCCAAACATGACGTTTTCCAGCGCCGTCAGATGCGGGAAAAGGTAAAACTGCTGGAACACCATACCCGCTTCCTGGCGAATCAGGCGCTCGTCAACTTTCGGATCGTTAACCTTCAGACCATCGACAATCAGATCGCCGGAGGTGATTTCTTCCAGTTTGTTGATGCAGCGCAGCAGGGTCGATTTACCGGAACCGGACGGCCCGATAATCACCACGACTTCGCCTTGGGCAATATTCAAATCGATATTGTGCAGCACCTGGGTTGGGCCAAAGTGCTTGGAGACGTTTTTAAATTCAATCACAGGATTTTCATCCTTCTTTCCAGACGACGCAGAATAAAGCTCAGCACCAGGGTAATAATCAGATAGAACACCGCCACGGCGCTCCAGATCTCAAGGGCGCGGAAGTTACCGGCAATAATTTCTTGCCCCTGACGGGTCAGTTCCGCCACGCCGATAACAATAAACAGCGAGGTATCTTTAATGCTGATGATCCACTGGTTACCCAGCGGCGGCAGCATGCGGCGCAGTGCCAGCGGTAAAATGACGTAGCGAATGGTTTCCCAACGTGAAAGGCCGAGCGCCAGTCCTGCTTCACGAAAACCTTTGTGAATTGACAGCACCGCACCACGCGTGATTTCCGCAATGTACGCGCCGGAGTTGATCATGATGGTGACCACCGCCGCAGTAAACGGGTCGATGCGTAAGTCGTTAAACGCCATCGGCAGGGCGAAGTAGATAAACATCACCTGGACGACGATAGGTGTGCCGCGGATCACTTCAATAAAGACCAGCGCGACGTGGTTGGCTATCCAACCACCGAAGGTGCGTGCAAAACCTGCCGCCAGTCCGATCACCAGGCCGCCAGCCAGACCGAGGACCGAAATCCACAGGGTCATTTTGGCGCCTTCAATCAGAAGCGGAATGGCAGGCCAGATGGCACTCCAGTCAAACTGCATATGTTGTTCCTGTTACCGTGGTGTAAATACCCGAGCCAGAAGGCTGGCGGGGCGAAACGCTGGCCCGGTATGCAAAAGGCCACCGGGCCATAAATTAAAGGCAATCATTATTTCGGTTCAGTACCGAACCATTTTTTGTAGATTTCGTTGTATGTGCCGTTCTCGCGCAGGGTTTTCAACGCGCCGTTGATTTTGTCACGCAGCTCATCGCTACCTTTCGGGAACGCAATACCGTATTGCTGTGCTTCCAGAGAGTCTCCTACCGCTTTGAACTGACCGTTACCGGCGGTTTTGATGAAGTACAGAATGTTTGGTGTGTCGTGCAGGACGGCGTCTGCGCGGTTGGTACCCAGTTCCATATAGGCGTTATCGATGTTCGGGAACTGACGCAGATCTTTGGTTTTGATGTTCGCTTTTGCGTAATCAACGGAGCCGGTGCCGCTTTTCACAGCAACCACTTTACCGTCGAGATCTTTCACGCTTTTCACATCGTTATTGTTGGCTTTCACCATCACTAACAGGCCGCTTTTGTAGTAGCCGTCAGAGAAATCGATCGCTTTTTTACGCTCGTCGGTAATGGTAATGCCCGCCAGCGCCAGATCGATGTTTTTGGTTTGCAGTGCTGGGATGATGCCGCTGAAATCCATTGGTTTCAGTTCGTAATCCAGCTTCAGTTCTTTGGCGATAGCAGCCCACAGATCCACATCAAAACCAACGTATTTGTCGCCCTGTTTAAATTCAAACGGAACGAAGGCGGTATCCGTCGCCACAACCAGTTTTTTATCCGCGGCATGAGAAGAAACCGCAAAAGCCAGGGTCAGTGCAGCCAGTGAAACTTTTAATACAGACTTCATAGCATTTCCTTTTTTCTATCCACGGGACGATCCCCTGCGTGACATTTACGTATATGAAAAAATCGTGCCAGTTTTACAACTCTTTGATTTTTATAGGAGCAGTAAAAACGGGTTGCACAATTTATAGGGCAACATCTCCGGTCTGCACCATATTGGGGCGCCAAAGTGGTGCGCAAAAATAGTGCACTCAACACATAGGTTATTTAGCGTAAATTCTGATGAAAAAACAATCTTTATGTAACGATTGTGTGATGTTGTTGATACAAGTATTTTACTTTGACAGGCAAAGAAGGCGATGAGTTGCACTAAAAAAGTGCGTAGAGGCGGGCAGCAATACAAAACGGCCTCCTGTCAGGAAGCCGCTTTTATCGCTTACTTAAGTTTTGCACCATCTGCGATGGATTTATTCGATATTAGATTCGATAAACCACAAGAATTTATCCAGGTCGCGGGAAGCGGCGGTCAGGATATCTGCGGTGTCGTCATCTTTCGCTTCGCCAATCGCTTTGCGCACGTCGTTGGCAACAATCGCGTAACGGTCAGCCAGCTCTTTCAGGTGATCCTGAACGCTGTGGATGTCCAGCGGGTAGCTTTTCAGCGGAGTTTTGCTGTTAATAACTTGAGTGGTACCAAGGGCAACGCCACCCAGCTGCACTGCGCGCTCTGCCATAGTATCCAGGTGATCGGTCAGTGCGGTACGGAAACCATCCAGCATCTCATGTACGGCAATGAAGTTAGCGCCGCGCATGTTCCAGTGCGCTTGTTTGGTAATCAAAGAGAGATCAATAAACTGGATAACCTGGCGATTCAGCAACTCAACTGTCGCTTTCTTCTCGCTGTCAGAGACATCGTTGCGGGTATAAAGCAGATTGGTCGCTTTTGCTTTGACTAATTTAGCGGTACTCATAATTTCATATCCTCTTGATGTTGTGTCCCAGTAATTAACGAGACTAAGTATAGCACCGCCCTGGTGTTCTGCTATTCTGGCTGTCCCTATCACACTAATAGCGGTAACAAGCGTGAAAAATAAAAACTATATAAATTCACATAGTTATGTATATTGCTGGAGACGATTCTTATTTTCTTTTTTACGCGAACTATTCACAGATAATAGGTTTTGGGATAACAAGATATATAAAAAAGGAAGGGATGAGGATTCGTGTCATATTCTGCATGGTTATGCATAACCATGCAGAAAGGTAGGTTTAATTAATATCTAATTCTTTAATTTTAGTCTCTTTGCGCGCTGTCAGCGTTGAGCCCATTGAGGCGGCAATAATCGCGCCGAGGGCCAGCAGTTGTATTGGCGCCAATGTCTCACCGAGGAAAATCATTCCGGAAACGGCAGCCAGTGCTGGTTCCATACTCATTAGCGTACCAAATGTCCGGGTCGGCAGACGGGTGAGGGCAATCATCTCAAGCGAATAGGGCAGAGCGGTAGAGAGGATAGCGACAGCCAGACCCAATGGAACAACTGACCAGTGCCAGAGCGCCTCTCCAGCCTGGAATGCGCCAATCGGCACGAAAATAAGCGCCGCAATCAGCGAACCGATAGCCACCGTCGCCGGGCCGTGTTCCGCACCGGCGCGTTGCCCACTTAATATGTAGATAGCCCAACAAGCACCGGCACCGAGCGCCAGCGCACAGCCGGTTAGGTCGACATGCGAAACATCCTGCCCCAGCGGCAGCAGGAACCACAGGCCGAGTACCACCAGCACAACCCAAACAAAGTCTACGGGGCGACGAGAAGAGAACAGCGCCACTGCCAGTGGCCCGGTGAACTCCAGCGCCACCGCAATCCCAAGCGGTACGGTCTGAATAGCAAGATAAAAAAGATAGTTCATTCCACCCAGTGAGATGCCGTAAAACAACAGCGGCAAGCGCTGTTCTTTGGCAAACCGCAGTCGCCACGGTTTAAAGAATGCGATAAGAATCAGTGTTCCCAGCGCCAGACGCAGTGCAGTCACGCCCGGCGCGCCAACCAATGGAAAAAGCGACTTTGCTAATGAGGCCCCGCCCTGAATAGACGCCATGGCAACGAGCAATAATAATATCGGTAACCAGACCGGCATTTTACGTAATGTCCCTGGCATCCGTTCCCCCATAAATTTGTATAGTCAGGTAAAGCGAGGAGTGTACTGGATATAACTAAAACTGGTTGAGCATTTGTTGAAAAAATTTTCCCCGTTTTGACTAAAATGCGCCAGGATTGATTGATTCATCAGCTTGGTGATTAGGAATAATCTGGATGAACGGCAGTGAAAATATGCGTAATACTTACGCAGTTCACTGAAAAAATGATTTAAATTTAGATGGATAGCGGCATGTGGAAACGTTCTGTTACATGAAATGGCCCGTTAGACATCACAAATCGCGAAGAGTTTCCCATTAATTTTTGATATATTTAAAGCTTAGGACTTATTTGAATCACATTTGAGGTGGTTATGAAAAAAATTGCATGTCTTTCAGCACTGGCCGCAGTTCTGGCTTTCACCGCAGGTACTTCCGTAGCTGCTACTTCTACCGTAACTGGCGGTTACGCTCAGAGCGACGCTCAGGGCAAAATGAACAAAATGGGCGGTTTCAACCTGAAATACCGCTATGAAGAAGACAACAGCCCGCTGGGTGTGATCGGTTCTTTCACTTACACTGAAAAAAGTCGTACTAACAGTGCAGGCGATTACAACAAAACCCAGTACTACGGCATCACCGCTGGTCCGGCATACCGCATCAACGACTGGGCGAGCATCTACGGTGTTGTAGGTGTGGGCTACGGTAAATTCCAGGACACCAACTACCCGACCTATAAACACGACACCAGCGACTACGGTTTCTCCTACGGCGCAGGTCTGCAGTTCAACCCAATCGAAAACGTTGCGCTGGACTTCTCTTACGAGCAGAGCCGTATTCGTAGCGTTGACGTAGGCACCTGGATTGCCGGTGTTGGTTACCGCTTCTAATCACTTCGGTGATATAAAAAATCCGCCCCTCGGGGCGGATTTTTGTTTTTAAGGTTTCGAGTCGAAAATATCGGTTCCGAGATGGTTGTAATCCACCTTCTGTAACTGGAAGTTGGTGATGTATATCGGCCCGGCTTTCTTCTCGGAAATAAACGGGTAGTTGATGTTGATTTCCTGCGCTTTAATTCCCGTCCACAGTGAGAAAAAACCTAAGAAATCATTGGCTGAACGGCGGGCTTTAATCACCCGATGCGCTTTATCGTCGCTGGAAATGACCATAAAAGGCACCTGAAAATTCTGCTGATATTTATCATCGTGGGCCAGGTATTGCACTTCTTTTCCGCGTTCTTTAAAGGCTAAACCGTGGTCTGAAAAATAAACCATGGAAAAACTGCTGCCGCTGTTGCGTAACTGGTCGTACAGTTTGCGCAGTAAATCGTCCGTCTGCGTCATGGTGTAGAGATAGCACGATGTTTCTTTCGATTGTACAAAGGTTTCGTATTTGCCTTGTGTCCGGTCACAGGCCTGAGGATGTGAACCCATCAGATGCAAAACAATCAGTTGCGGCTGCGAGTGTTCTTCCGCCAATACCTGAGCGGTCATTGTCAGTAGTTCTTCGTCTTTAGCGTTCTTATCTGCTTCAAAATTACCGTTTTTCAGGAAGTGAACTTCATCTGCACGTTTAGCGATGCTGGCGATAGCCGTATCGTATTCGCCAATTTGTCCCTGATTAGAAAACCACCAGGTCTGGAATCCTGCTCGGTTGGCCAGGGTCACAAAGTTATCCTGAAACTGTGGCTTGCCATCGACTACGCGGTTAAGCGTTAATCCGAGAGATTTCTGTGTGGAGCCACTGGCAGCAATATAATCAGAAAAAATCAAGCCGTTAACGCTACTGGCAAACGGGGTATTGTTCCAGTGACCGCCAAAGGCACCGAGGGCATCGCGACGTGCGCTTTCGCCAATGACCACCACATAAGTGTGATATTTTGGTTTAACCGCAGTGACTGTCCAGGTATCTTTCATCCCGGAAAGTTTCGCCATCCGTTCTTGCTCTTCAATCACCTCGTTATTATTGACGATGACATCCTTAGCAAAACGAAATACCGGATAACCGGTGTCTTTCAGTTTAAATACGCCGCCCCAGGCGAGATTTTGAACCGGAGCGACAAAAAATGTCGCCACACTGAATACCAGACACAGGGTGTCGAATTTATTCCAGCGTGCTTTTTCATCCTCTTTTTTCCGCCTGATCGCAATCACGCCGAGCGCAAAAATAAATAAGCCGACCAGATAGCTATACCACGGGAAGATCGTAAGAATTTCGGTCGACTCTTCCATATTGGTGGAATGCAGCGCCAGCAATGTATTGAAGTTAGGCGCACCGTACGCCTGAGCAAAAGGAAAATAACAGGCCGCCACCAGCGAACAGACACCTATTAAGGTTTTTTGCACACGCGGCAACATCCGCCATAACAAAAGCAAAACGGCAGTAAAAGCGGCGGTATAGAGAAAACTAAAGGGATAACCTAAACCAAGGTTAATCAATAGCGACTGTAAAAAGTAGAACGCAGTCCACGGGCTAAAAACCCGGCTACGGGAAACAAGCGATTCTTTAAGGGTTAAGTTCATATGCCACTATCGTAACAAACGCCATGTGCTTACCCTGGCGTCAAGGGTCAATACCTGCAAGAGTGCGTGAAGAGGGGGAAGGGTCCGCATCTGCGAGCCGCAATATACGCAGGGCTGCAAGAAGATAGAGCGAGCTGCCGTTCAGGTCAACTACTGAGGAACAAATCTTTTGCGAAGAGAATAGCAAATCCGATAAAAAGTGGGGTTTTTCAATCCAGAACAATCTATGCCTGCAATAAAGCAGGAGTAAAGCGGCGTACCGCGACGCCGCTATTTATCGGAAGGTTTATCTTGCTGCGGTTTGTTGTTGACCATATCGCACAACATCGAGAGCAGCATTAACCGTACTTTAAAGGGAGAGTGACTAAACACGCGCATACACCTCTTGAACTCATTCATAAGACCTCCTGACTTGCTAATCCCGTCGATCCATGAGGGATGATTGCATTACATACAGATATAGCACAGGCTATATTATAAAGCATCAACTATCTACGAAAAACAATAACTTACAGTGTTATCAATAAGTTACGTTAGTTAATATCTGTGAGTATTCGGCAGTATTTCTAAGCTGTCGCGACATTTTTGCGACATTTTAAGGGGTTAAGTCGCACGGCATCTTCAAGGTGGCTTGGGGCGAAATGGGCATAACGCATTGTCATAGTGATGTCAGCGTGGCCGAGAATTTTTTGCAGAACCAGAATGTTTCCGCCGTTCATCATAAAGTGGCTGGCAAATGTATGGCGCAGTACATGGGTAAGCTGGCCGGAGGGGAGTTCAATGCCTGCGCGTTCCAGAGCAGAGCGGAAAGCGTTGTAGCAGGGCTTGGGGAACAGAGCGCCTTTTGTTTCAGGTAATTCGGACAGAAGTTCATCATCAAGGGGAATTGTTCTGTTGCGCTTCCCTTTGGTTTTGACGAACGTGACTTTACCCCCGGCGATCTGGGAGCTTTTCAGCGTTGCCGCCTCATTCCACCTTGCGCCGGTAGCAAGGCAGATTTTGACAACTAATTCTAGGTACTTAACTTTACTTCGTTTGCATTCCAGTAAAAGCCGATCAATTTCTTCGATAGTGAGGAAAGCCATTTCGATTTCATCAGTACGATACTGTCTGACGTTTTCTAGTGGGTTGGGTGCTGACCATTCACCAATCCGTTTCAGCTCGTTGAACATAGCCAGGAAGTAAGCATGTTCAAGGTTCATAGTTTTCGGGGAAACCTTAGATACTCTGTTGGTACGGGCATAATGCCCATCCAGCCTTTTAGCGCGGTAGGCTGTGAACAACTGGGCATTAAATTCTGTGGCCAGCGGGAATCCCATGCATTCCGCCGCCCTGGTCATAGCATTTTTACGCTTTTCGCCATTGCTCAAAGCTACGCCGTGGCGTTCATACCACATTGTTATCAGATCTATTAAAGTTCGCTTGTCCTTCCCTTCACCCAGCCACGGAGCTGCGTCTACTTTCTGAAGCGTATGGTTTTCGAATGCCAGGGCTTCCCCTTTCGTGGCAAATTTTTTACGTATACGCTTCCCGTTCTTGCCATTACTGCGGTTGACGGTGTAGAAGTCGGCGATCCATTCGCCTGTAGGAAGTTTACGAACGCTCATTTTATTTTATCGTCAGAACAACGCGGCCTATGATTTTTATGTCGTCAATTCCGCAATCAAATGCCATACCAACACCGCTAACTCTGACTTTTCGTACCGGAATCCGTGTAAGAGTGCGGACGCTTGTTTTTCCTTCAACTTCAACCAACCAATCATCGTCATAAACTTCAGAATAAGACTGGTCAACAATGTACTGAACAAGGCCATCCAGAACACAAATCGGTTGTTGCGGTAAGGGCTTACCAGGCAGGAAGATGACTTTATCAAGCATAAGTGTGCCAGCGTCATAGAGTTGGCCATCAACAATCTTGCTGCGCGGTATTTTGAGTATGTCTAATTCATCATCATTAAATTTACGTCCCTGTCCTGTCGCCAGCCACTCCAGATTAGCGCCTGTTTCGGCTACACATTTCACGACAATGTCTGCCGGGAAAACTCCACGCTTGTAGCGTGAAGAAAGAGAACTGGCTGCCATGTCCAGATGTTCCGCGAGCTGTAACTTCTGCGTAAATCCGTAAGCCTCGATCACCCTGTCAAGAATCGGTGTGCTATCTACGTTTAGGTCGATTTTAAATGTGCTCATAGCGAATCCATAAATCTCGATTCGAGAAATTAAAATTGACACTTCTCGAAACGCGAATTAATCTGACTCCATATTTCGAATGTTGCCTTATATAACCCTGTATTGCCGTACAGGTTAACTTGTGGAGTTTGCCTCATGCGTCCGAACATTACAATCATCATCCCAGAGCCATACCTGCCTTTAGACGAGTATTGCCGCCGTACTGGTACCAACAAAGAAACCGCCAGGAACCTGATCGAATACGGGAAATTACCTATTAAGCCGAAGGGTAAGCAGAAGAAAGGCTTGGTCGAAGTCAACATGGCCGCGCTCACTATTCAGGCTTTAAGCGAATGTGACATTTCGCTTAACGCGTAATCCATCCTACGGATTCGGGAGAGGCAAACAATGTTTGATTACCAGACCTCTAAACATGCGCACTTTGATGCGGCTTGCCGAGCATTTGCAATTGAGCACAATCTTGAAGATGTGGCCGCTGCCGTTGGTATGAGGCCGCAGATCCTGCGCAACAAACTGAACCCAGCACAACCGCACCGCCTGACCTGTGATGAGCTTTTGGCTATCACGGATTACACCGAAGATGCGCGTTTGCTTGATGGGATGTTAGGTCAGATTAACTGCCTTCCATCCGTGCCGGTGAACAATGCCACAGAAGGCAACATGCAGTTGTGCGCACTGAGTGCCACAGCCAGTGTGGGCGCGATTGCTGGGGAAACCGTATCAACTGGCTATATGACTGCCGCCCGCCGTACTCAAATTCTGGATCGTGCCCGCGATGCAATCCGTAGCTTATCCGTGCTGGCTTATACCGTTGAAAGCCGTATTCACTCTGCGCCTGTTCTGGCTGCGGCGGTGGAGCTGGTCACAACCAACGCCACCGGCCTGATGTGAGGGAACACCATGAAAGCGTTTGTCACTTACCTGAAAAAAGAATCACCAGCCATGCAGTTGCCGAGTGGTTCAACGGGCTGGATAGAACTGCCAAACGGTCAGCGCTGGAACCCTGGCCACATGTACAAATTCAATGGCCAGCAGCCGCGCCGCCCGTGGTGGCGTCGTCTGATGGGACTATAGGGGGCGTTATGGCGATTAGCCAGGAGCAGCAAAAGCGCGGGCTGGAGCATTTAAAACAGATCCGCCGCAAATACTTCAACGAAAGCAGCGAGGCCGCTGAATGGTGGGACAACTTAACACCGGAGTGGCGCGGCGTGGTGCTTCATGCTGCTGCGGTTACTTCTGGTTCCGGGGCATTTAAAGCCCACTTAAGCAAATGTTGCTGGCGTGAGATTTATGAACGCCTGGGCTATCGGGACATGATTCAACTGCGCCAGGGCATTTCACGGGCGCGGTTAACGTTTGAAGGTTTCGGCAGTTTACGTGACAGCGATTTTTCAAAGCGCACCGCGAACCGCCCGATCAAAAAGGCACATCCAATTTATAGCAGTAGTGGGGTACAGATGGTGATTGCACCTCATATCGTCCATAAGTTCCAGCAACAGGGGAATCACTAATGACCATTATTTCCGTTGAGGGTAAATCGTTGGGGGCTGAACTGGCTGTGTGGGGTGTCCCGCATAACTACGCTGTAGTGTTTACAGAGAAAAGCACCAGTAAAAATGGCCGCATCGCTTTGCATCCGTTCTTCTTCAATGACACCGAGCACATGACGAATCCGCGTCACTGGCTGGCGATCAATGCCGCTTTCTGGTGCTGCGTGTATCGCGAAGCGGAAAGCAAAGAAGCCCAGATAGAAGCGCTGGCGGGGATTCGTGCGATTTTCTATACAGCCGGGGCGCTGGGAGTTGGCGAGATAAATGCACTGATCCAGGAGTGGTGGCGGACAACCTATGAACTGCACCTGATTCCGGTACCGAACTACTCAGCTGCCACAGTACACCCCACTTTTCACTAATTAACCGCCTGAATTTTTTGGCCATGTTTCAAGTGGCCGGGGATTCTTTTGCCTTAAGGAAACCAAAATGCATATGACACGTCAGGATTTACCCGCAACAAAATCAGTCACTGACCTGCTGGCAATGCTCACCAAAGCCACGCAGGAAGGTAAAGCCGCTGCTGCTGATTTGTGTTCCACCCGTCTGAATAAGCTGGCCACCCATGCAGCCAATGAAGGTTTAAGCGCAACGGAAATCGTTGAGTTGATCCGCGAAGAAGCCGCGGCGATTTGCAGCAAAGGCGGTGCGGCATGGCAATAAAAACTCCGCTTAAATGGGTGGGCAGCAAAGCCCGCCTTATGCCTAAGCTGCGTCCGCACCTTCCAGAAGGTAAACGCCTGGTTGAACCGTTCGCAGGTTCCTGCGCTGTCATGATGAATACGGATTATGACGAGTATCTGATCGCAGATGTGAATCCTGATCTGGTTAATCTTTATAAGGCGATGGCGTATCACACTGATGCGCTGCTAAATGAGCTGGAGATCCTGTTTACTGCCGGTTCGTTAGGTGATGAAGAAAGCCGTGCCATTTTCTATTACGCAGTGCGTGATGCTTTCAATCTTTCTAGTGGTAAGGTCGGTTCTGAATCTGTTGAAAATGCTGCGCGTTTCCTGTACCTGAATCGCCACTGCTTCAATGGCCTGTGCCGGTATAATCGCCGAGGCCAGTTCAACGTCCCGTTCGGTAAGTACAAAAAGCCTTATTTTCCCGCTGATGAAATCCGTGCCTTTGCTGAAAAAGCGAAACGCGCAACGTTCATTACTGCCCACTATTCAGAAACGCTCGATTTGGTTCGGGACGGGAATGACGTTGTTTACTGTGATCCGCCTTATCTGACTGAAAGCGACAATTTCACCGCTTACCATGAGCGCGGTTTTTCGCACGTGGATCAGGGGAGGCTGGCGCGTAAGTTGCGCCGTCTGGCCAGAAAAGGTGTGCCGGTTGTGGCCTCTAATGCAGATCTGGAAATGGTGCATTACCTGTACGCCGGATTTGAAGCCGTTCGCATTAATGCCCCACGTAGTGTTGGTGCCGCAGCTGCAAGCCAGAAAGTTGCCGCAGAGTTAATTCTGAAGTCGCCGCTTGATTCTATAGCGATGGCCTGCGCATGACTCCTGTCGCCAATGGCCAACATCACGCCGTCGATACCTGGCGGCGTGAAACGTTCGCACCGGGTACACCTACAGACGCCACGATCACTGAGCGCCGCCTGTGGGCGGTTAACCCGCAGGATTACGAATGGCGCTCACAGTACCTTCATGAGATACCCGACTGGTTAGCCGGGTATTTTGGCCGTCGTTACGAAAAGCTGTTTGCTGGTCGTGACGGGCGTCGCTGTGCCAATACATTCCTGCGCCAGACTATCGGCGGGAGTGTATTGCCACGTCTGCGCAAAGTGGCTGCGCGTTACTCGCTGGCCGCTGACGCTGCTGATCTTCCTTTTGGTAAGTCGCTGGAGCGCTTGCCGTCACTAGACCGTCCTGATCTTAAAAAACTGGCTGGCCAGGTATCTGGTTGGATTTCCCAGTCACTTTATGACTTCACCGAACAGTTTGACTCCGGCACTGACGACGCCAGAGAGCTGCATCGCCGCACCTTGGAATCATACCGCCATCTTTGCGCGGGTTGCCTGATGCTGAATAACCAGCCGCCGTACTGGGCTGAACATGAGGCCAATGAAGGTCAACTGGAAATGCGTAAGGCGGAATCCGGGATACTGCGCATGATGGCGCCGGAATGGTGGTACCTACGTCTTAAACGTGCGCGTGATATGCAGCGCGAACATATGGCCATCGCGGTGGGACAGGTACAAAAAGCGGCCAGCGCTTATGTATCCCGCAAAACACTGGACGAGTGGATAGACCAGAAAAAGCGGAATCTGGAGTTCTTTAAAAAGTTTGATCTGCTGAATGATGAGGGGCTGCGCATTGCACTGGACAGCATGGTGCACCGCAGCGTTGCAAATCCGGCGATCCGTCGATGTGAACTAATGGTAAGAATGCGAGGGTTTGAAGATATGTCCAATGAAGAAGGGCTGGCCGGTGAGTTTTACACCATCACCGCGCCATCACGTTTCCACGCAGTGCACAGCAAAGGTGGCTTTGTATCGCAATGGGATGGATGTACGCCGCAGGATACCCAGCGCTATTTATGCGGCGTATGGGCAAAAGCACGCGCAGCGATCTCGCGTGCGGGTATTCATGTATTTGGGTTTCGGGTTGTTGAGCCTCACCATGACGGGACACCGCACTGGCATATGTTGCTTTTTATGCGTCCGCATGACGTGGACACGGTACGCGATATTCTTTGCTATCACGCCAGAATTACCGATTCTGAAGAACTGCAATCTGAAAAGGCGCTGAAGGCGCGTTTTCATGTTGAAGTTATCGATCCCGCCAAAGGTTCGGCCACGGGCTACATCGCGAAATACATTTCAAAAAATATTGATGGTTTTGCGCTGGATGGTGAGCAGGACGAAGAAACCGGCGAAAACCTGCGTGATATGGCTAAGTCCGTTTCTGCATGGGCTTCACGCTGGCGCATTCGTCAGTTTCAGCAGATTGGTGGTGCGCCGGTAACCGTCTGGCGTGAGCTGCGTCGGTTGCGGGATCAGGTGCTGACCGATCGCAGAATGGATGCGGTTCTGGCCGCTGCTGATGTCGGGGACTGGGCTGCATATACCCAGGCGCAGGGCGGTGCACTGGTTGCCCGCCGTGATCTGGTTGTTCGTCTGGCCTATGAAATTACGGAACAGGGCAACGAGTACGCAGAGGACGTGCAGCGCGTACAGGGGGTTTATTCTCCTTTGGTTCCTGATTCGGAAGTTTGCACCCGTCTGGTTAAGTGGCAAAAGGTTGCGAAGTTGGCCGAAGCGCCAGCGGAGGCGGGGTTTTCTGGCGGCAACGCCGCCCCTTGGAGTTCTGTCAATAACTGTACGGAGGGGGGAATCCTCAGACGGTTAAAACTGGAATTATGCAGTCGGGGTTTTAACGGTTCTAATGAAGAAATAGCCATTCTCCTGCGGGGTAGTGGTTTGATGTTTGGCCAAGGGGGACTGGTTTACCGTAATGGGTGGCTTAAAGAGATTCAAAACGAGCCATTAAACGAGTTATGGCCGGGGTGGGTCTAGCAGGGTAAATATGTGAAATGCATGCATTTCTCAGTAGATGGAAGGAAATTAAATTTCACTATTCGTGCTTTACGGTGTACGGTATACTGGATACTTATCCAGTCACTATTGCTTGTGGGGGCTAAATGGATCTTTTGGAGGCGTCGGCACAGCTGGAACGCATTGAATTATTAGCTAAAATTGCCCATGATTACGAAAGTAACCAGAGAGAAAAAACAATCGCTTTGGCCTGGATTGGAGAACTTGCGGAAGAGGTTCACAAAATGGTTAAAAAGGAAGGGAAAAGCCCTCATTCTGGGGGCTTTTTAGGCAGCGGGAGTCACTTTCAGTAAATCGAATGCCACCTGGCGCTGAGTGGGAGAAAGTGCACTCAGTATTTTTTGCACCACCGCATCACCCGTTTTAGCGCTGGGGCTAAGAGTGTGGGAAAATGTCAGATTCATAACAAATGTGTGGCCACATTCAACATCTGAGCAGGCGCAGTAAATATCCGCAATTTGTCGGTGCTTCCTGTTCGTTTTACGAATAACAGCCTTTGAGCCGCATTCCGGGCATTCGATTTTCAGAACTCGCATATTCCATGCTCCAGTTGTTAAATGAAGCATGGATTTTAGCCAGTTTCGCATCATGCCGCACCTTTATCTATTGATTCTATGTAACTTAAATCAAAGTTTAGGTGCAACCTTTCCGGTATTTCGGGATCGTTGTTAACGGCCAGCATGAAACGGCGCTGGATGGGGGCAATTTCGCTTTTCTTATAAATGCGTTCAGCCTTTTCAACATCCCCCAGTCCGGCAGTGTTCTGCGGGACAATACCGGCGAGGCCGGCAGGGAAACGGTGCGCGTTCAGAATGTCCTGTGCGCTGATATTCTTGATGTTGGCAAATTCATCCTTAGCAGAAATATCACCCATTTCAATGAACTTGATGGCGTCGCCGTCTCCGCCGGGAATGTTGACAAGGATGGTGGAGAAGTTCCCGATCCCTTTGCTGTCACGCAGCTGCTGTTCAATTTCTTCCTCCATTTCGTCCGTCATGCTGGGATCGCGGGTATAAAGAATTCCGCCTGTGTGCGCACCGTTGTGGTAGTAGCGGCGTCGGAAAATGACCGCTTCACTGTTAAGTAACGCGGAATGCACACCGCCGATGTAGTCCGGCAGTCCGTAGATATGCTGTTGCGGGTCATACATTTTGATAAAGATAATATCTTCTTCTGGCCATATCTGCGGTTCCCCTTCCTGTAACACTACGTAGTCACCGGGCTTATCCAGGGCGTTATCTCTGACTTTGCGGCGGCGTATATACAGACCGGGTAAGGGGTCAAGTGCGATCACGTCTCCCCAGCCGTTACGAATTTTGGCAATCGCAATATCCCCAAAGGTTATATAGTCATACGCTGCCGCTTCCAGCTGGTCGTGAATAAGTCCGCCACCCAAGTAATCTGAAACAATCATGTTTTTGCGGGCGTGAATGATGCCGCCGTGCTGACCGTTAAGATTAATCAGCTGTGCGAGTGCCAGCCGGTCAATCGGCTGGGTGAAGTGATCGGCGGCATTGTCGTACCAGATATCACGGTAATCTGTGCCGGTAGTCAGAACCGGTTCAGGTTTGCCGAATGTGATAATGCTCATCTTTTTTGATTTGTCGCCGCGCTGGTCGCGCTTAACAAAGCGTTTCTTTTTACTCATGCAGCCTCTTTCCTTACACCCCAGCGGGATTTAGGTTTGTTTTCATAGTTAAGGGGTTCGTTATGCAGACCGTGGGTAATCGCCCAGAACGCCTCCGCGTGGCCAGTATCCTGGCTGCGGTCAGCGACAAACGTCATGGCGTTGCCGCTTTGTGTGGTGGTTCGGCGCACAGACATAAAGCTGGCAGCGATCTCTTTCAGGTTTTTATCCCACTCAATACGCTGGCTTTCCACCACGTCTACCGCTTTCAGTACCAGTTGATTTTTGGTGTTCAGGTCGTAACGAATAGGGACGGCCACGCGCATGGCAAAATGCTGAATGTTGTCAAAAACACCCTGGCCAATGCCGGTAACGTCCACACCCAGATAAGTGAAGTTGTATTTTTTAAACAATTGCTCGATCTGTTTTGCTTGGTACCGGAAGTTCATGCCTTTCCAGTAAATCACCTTCAGAACGCGGAATTTCTCCACGGCGAGTATCGGCGGCGCGATGATGACAAAACAGGACAAATCACCGCTGCGAGCCGGGTCAAAGCCACCCCATACCGACCTGTCACCAAATGGCCGCGCTGCATCAGGGTTGTGATCCTGCCAGGTGTCGATTTCAACACCGCAGGCTTCCAGATCGGAAAAGCTGAAAACGGAATCTTTGCTGTCAACGAACACGCACATATAGAGCATGTTAAAAGTGGCGTCGTTGTAGCGATTGCGAAGTTTCTCGATGTTCGCCAGGTTGAAACCGCCTGCAATGGCATCTTCCATCGTAATGACGTAGCGCCATTGCCCATCCGGGCAGAGTCGCCCGCCGTCACGCATTTCGTTAAAGGACGGAAACTTAATGGCCGCACGTTTTTTACTGCCCTGTTTCCACTCATCGCCCGTCCAGAACGGGTAAGCCTGGTGCGTTTTTGCCGATGGCGTTGAAAAATAGGTGGTGCGCCACTTGTCATGTGTGGCCATTGCGCTGGCCACTTCGTTAAGTTTTGCAAAGTTTGGCACCCAGAAATATTCGTCACAGTACAGGTGGCCACTGTAGGACTGGGCGGTGTTTTTGTTGGTGGAGAGAAAACGCAGTTCTGCGCCGTTGCTTAAGCGGATCGGGTTGCCGGTTAGCGTAATACCGAAATACTGCTCTGCAATATTCACGATGTAAGACCGGAACACTTCAGCCTGTGCTTTTGACGCTGACAGAAAGATTTGCGGATCGCCGGTCATCACCGCGTTTTCAAACGCTTCAAACGCAAAATACCAGGTCGCACCGATCTGGCGGCTTTTCAGGATGTTCCTGACAAGCTGGCCAATGTTATTGCGCAGGTGTTTCTGATATTCAAAAAGATGTTCCTCAGCCCATGCGTCAAAGTCCTCCTGCGTCAGCGACGTAATATCGTTTTTCTTGTATTTCCGTTTGCTGCGTGGTTCGTCGTCATTGTTGTCCCGCGCAGCTGCTTGCCCGGAACTCTGACCGCTGGCCATTTTCTCTTTGTGTTTATTACTCTGCGCACGCAGTTTCGTGGCATGAGCAATGAGCATGTCCATTTCTTTCAGGTCGAGATCGGTTTTGTTATCGCGGCTGGCCAGCAGCTGGTAACGGCGTTCAATTGCTTCCTCTGTGCTTTCAAAACTGAGCAAATCCGCCCAGCTGTATTTCTCCGCCCAGTAGTAAACGATCCGCGCATTCGGCAGATTTAATTCAGATGCGATTTCCTTTGGCGTATAGCGGCGCAGATAAAGTGCGCGAACAACGCCTTTTAATTCTTCAGAGTATTTAGCCATGCGGATAATTATGCCGTGGCTGTAATGAAAAAACGGTGGTGTTAATTCGTGTCTGTTCGGTAAAGCGTTATAACCGAACTGTTCAGAATAAAGCGTAATGCGGTGGCGGTTTTATTTGGCAATAATTGATTTGCAGCGTCAGGGAGTGGAACAGGGGGGATATGTCACATTTAAAAACTGACTGGCTGTGTGTTGCTACTGAAGGGGATACCGTTGATGGCAGGGTAATTAAACGGCAGTGGATCATTGATATGGGGGAAACCTATGACTATAGCCACTATGTCGCTTTAATCTGGCCAGAACATGAGGATGATTGCGGGAATTTTGGTGAAGTGCTGGAAGCCACCTGGAATGATGGTGAAGATGGACTGGCACGGTTATATGTCAGCCTTTGCCCGAATATGCGTCTGATTTTCGCAAATCATGAAGATCAGCTTTTGTTCTTCTCCATTGAGCCGGAAGAAAACTGGCGCGGTAGCGGGCGTACTTACCTGAAAGGGCTGGCGGTAACAGATACACCTGCCAGCGTTGGCACCACACGGCTGCGCTTTAGTAGTCGGCGCAATAAATTAACAAAGCAGGGATATTACAGCTGTGTAATTTCTCGCGACGGAAAAATTAAACAGGAAGCAAGAATGAAGAACTGGCAGAAACTGTTTGGTATTAAGCCAAAGTTTGAAGATGAAACGCCGCAGGATAATCCTGCTCCGGATGAAGATAAATTACAGGCGCTTGCCAATGTGGTGAACGATCTGGAAGCGCGAGTGGCGAAAATTGAAACTCAACTGAATGACGTTCAGGGTGATGTTGACACAATTGCTGAAGTGGTGGATACGCAGGAATTTGCGGCAATTCGCGATAATGCAAAAGAAATCGTAACCCGCTTTAACGAGCTGGGTAATAAAAACACCCGTACACCGGGGCGTACTATAAAAGATAAAGCCGGGAAATTTAATTTCCTGTAATTCGCCTTATTGCTAATTAGCCCAGAATATATTTTTAAATTGCTTAATTGCGAGGGAGTTTTATGCACCTTAATAATCGTGCGCGGGATTTACTGGATAAATATTCGGCGGGGATGGCGCAGCAGTTTGGTGCGCGTGATACCAGTCGATATTTTTCCCTGAATGACCCGCAGGAAAATGCGCTGCGTCTTGCGTTGCTGGAGTCCGTCGAGTTCCTGAACATGATCACCTGTCTGGATGTTGACCAGCTGAGTGGCCAGGTGATCTCTGTCGGTTCCTCTGTGCTGCATACCGGCCGCAGCGAAAATGGCCGTTTCATTCGTCAGGTAGGCGTTGACGGTAATGACTATTCCCTGGTTGAAACAGACAGCTGTGCCGCGTTGCGCTGGGATCTGCTTTCTGTCTGGGCAAACGCCGGTAAGGACGAAAACGAGTTTTACAACCTGGTACAGGCATTCACCACGCAGGCTTTTGCGCTGGATATGTTGCGCATTGGTTTTAACGGTAAAAGTTGCGCGAAAACCACTGATCCGGAAACTAACCCGAACGGCGAGGATGTGAACGTTGGCTGGCATGAGCGTATGAAAACGCTGCTGGGCGGCAATCAGATTATGACGGATGCCGTGGTGCTTGATGAGGCCGGGGATTACAAATCACTGGATGCAATGGCGTCCGATCTGATTAACGCCAAAATCCCGGCACAGTTCCGCAATGACCCGCGTCTGGTTGTTCTGGTTGGTGCCGATCTGGTCGCAGCTGAACAATACCGACTGTATCAGGCAGCAGACCGTCCGACTGAAAAAATCGCGGCGCAGATGCTGGGAAGCACCATTGCTGGCCGTCCGGCTATTATCCCGCCGTTTATGCCGGGTAAACGCATGGTGGTTACGCCGCTTTCTAACCTGCACATCTACACCCAGCGCAATACCCGTATGCGTAAGGCGGAGTTTGTTGAAGATCGTAAGCAGTTCGAAAACAAATACCTGCGCAATGAAGGTTACGCGGTGGAAGTGCCGGAGCTGTATGCGGCTATTGATGAATCCGCTGTGACAATCGGCAAAGTCTCCGAACCGGTGGAGGGTTGATAAATGGCACTTTCCCCCGCGCAGCGTCACAGCCAGCGTATTGCGATGGAACAAAAGCTGAAGCGCAGCCAGGCACTGGAAACCACGGAAAGTATGCACCTGCTGGTCAGGGCGCTGGAAACTGATGTGGAATATATTCGAAGTCTGCCTACCATCGCCGATCGCGTCGAGTACAAACGCAATGTGCTGTTGCCGCGCTGGGTTCCCACTGTGGAAGCCTATCTGGAGAGTGGCCAGGAGTATGCAAATCCGGTTTTCGCCTGGTGTGTTATCTGGCTGTTTGACGTGGGCGATCTGGATAAGGCGCTGGACTGGGCTGACATTGCTATCAGCCAGCAGCAGGCAACCCCGGATCGGTTACGCAGCAATTTTCCCACTTTCGTGGCGGATACGATGCTGGCATGGGCGCAGGAAACCGCAGGGCGCGGGGAAAGTGTGGAGCCTTATTTCACCCGCACGTTTGAGCGGGTGGCAAACACCTGGCGACTGCATGAGCAGGTGACGGCCAAATGGTTCAAGTTTGCCGGTCAGGAGTTGCTACGCAATGACGATGGCCAGAAAACGGCGGCGGGCGTGGATGATATTGAAACGCTGGAAAAAGCCGATCAGCTGCTGGCTATTGCAGAAAAACACTACTCAAAAATTGGCGTCAGAACGGCGCGGCAGACAATTGCCGCCCGTATCCGAAAACTGACTCAAGGGTAAAGACTACCGCAAGCCAGGCGGACGCGGTGGAGGGCAGAACACCTTGTGTGTAACTGCGCCGTGGAAACCGGCCAGTCCGCCTTTTTCGGGGGATTTATGTTTAGCGGAAAGCCGCTGGATTATCAGGATGAACCGCTGACCAATAACGGATTCTGGCCAGATCTGAATCTGAAGGATTTTCAAGCGCAGCGGTCACTACCGCCAGATATTGACACTGACACCATCAGCCAGGCGTTGCTTGCAGCGGTGGTGGAGGTGAATGCGGAACTGGAAAACGTGGAGTCCAGTTGGATAGCGAAAGGCCACACGCTGGCGGCAGAGGTACCAGGTGTAAAAATGGGCGGACTGAACAGCCTGTGCGCCCAGTATATGAAGGCCGTTTTTGCCAGGGCAAAAGCGGATCTGCTGGGGGAGTTCGCCACTATCGGGCGGCGCGATACTCATCCGGGACAGGAAAGTATGGAAACCCGAGCGGGGTTACTGGCTGAAGCATCGGTGGTGATCCGCCGTATGAAAGGGCTGAAACGGGCAACGGTGAAAAAAGTATGAGCCAGACGCAGATCCAAAGCCTGACCACATTTTTTAAAGATAACGTCCCGCCCCGTGCGATGCAGTCATTTGACAGCGTGCTGGATGAGATGAAGTTCATTCCTGCGGCGAAGGATTACGGGCTGGGACAATATCGCCAGGCGGTTATCCGATATGACGCGGTTCTGAGCTGGGAGCGTTTCCCGTATCGCCTTTGCCCGCCGCCGTTGCTTATGTCCTTACTGGCTGCGTGGCTGGATGATGCTGACAGGGAACTACTGGATGAAGTGGGGCTGAGTGAAGCTGAACCTGACTGGGATGTGTCGGTGGAGGATGAGGAAGTGGCCACTGTGGTGCTGACTGTTCCGATGGTAGAAGAACTGGTGATCAGGCAGGACGAAAAAGGGGCTATTCCGTGGCGGGGTGAGCGCTGGTCACTGGTTGAACCTGAAATCTGGACGGCACTGACCGCCAGTATTTACAGCGTGGATGAGGCCGGTGCGCCGGTGGGGGATAGCGAATGATTGCCGGTGGCGAGCTGAATAAAAAACAGCTGGCCGAATTGCGCAAGGCACTGGCCAGCATGGAGCTGCCGCCGAGAAAACGGCAGCGTCTGATCTGGCGTCTGGCCAAATATGGCGTGATTGCTGCGGCAAAACGGCATGTGCGCAATCAGGAATCCCCGGATGGTCAGAAGTGGCCGGGACGTAAGACAAAACGCAAAGGGAAGATGCTGCGCAACCTGCCAAAGCTGCTGCATATCCGTGAAATGCCAGAAATTCAGGCTGTGCGGATCTATTTACAGGGTGGTGGATACCGGAACGGGGAAGCGCCGGTACCAGCCGGAACGGTGGGGTACGCGCAACAAAACGGAATGCGCGTAAAGGTCAGCCGCAGTAATCAGCCACGGAAGGCAGAGGCCGGGAAAATGGCGACGCCTGCCCAGGCCAAAAAATTACGGGCGCTGGGGTACCGGGTGAAAACCGGTAAGAGATGGAAAAAGCCCACACTGGGCGAAATCACCAAAACTATGCCATACAGCCAGGCGGGGCTGCTGATTCGAAAACTCAGTAATAAAGCCGTGATAACCAGCTGGACAGTGGATCTTCCTGCTCGTGTGTTTCTGGGCATGAATGATGATGAATTTGACAAGACGCTGGCGCGTCAGCTTCAGGCCATAGGTTTTGGCTGGGACGTTAAGGCGCAGGATATTAAGGGGAAAGCATGACCTGGCCAATTGTGACCGTAAACCAGGTAAATCAGCTGATGGGCGAAACCAATGAGGTGGAACGCACACTGCTGTTTATCGGTACGGGTACCAAAAATGTGGGGAAAACGCTGGCGGTGAATGCCCAGAGTGATTTTGATTCACTGCTGGGCGAGGAAGCCAGCCCGCTGAAAAATGATGTTCTGGCTGCGCTGGCGAACGCTGGCCAGAACTGGTGGGGGTTCATTCACGTCCTGCCAGCTGACGCGGAGGCAGATGCCTGGGTGAAAGCGGTTCTGGCCGCGCAGGTGGTGTGCTCTGTGGAAGGCGTGGTGCTGTCTGACGATGTGACCGCTAAAGCGCAGGTAAATCAGGCCGTGACGTTACGATCCACCCTGATTTCAAAGTATGGCCGCTGGGTGTGGTTTATCCTGGCCGCGCAGGGAATGCAGGACGAAGAAGCCCAGGCGGATTATCTGGTACGCATGGCCACCCTTCAGGATGGCATTGCAGAAAAGGCAGTGCAGCTGGTTCCCCGCCTGTGGGGAAATGAACCGGGTGTGCTGGCTGGTCGTCTGTGTAGCTGTATGGTGACTATTGCAGATAGTCCGGCGAGGGTTAAAACCGGTGCGCTGATGAATCTGGGCAGTGACGAAATGCCGGTTGATGGTACCGGAGAAGTTCTTGAGTTGGCCACACTTCAGGCGCTGGAAGCACAGCGTTTCAGTGTGCCAATGTGGTACCCGGATTATGACGGTTTTTACTGGTCAGATGGCCGCACGTTGGACGTTGAGGGCGGCGATTATCAGTCGATTGAAACTTTGCGCGTCGCGGATAAAGCTGCCCGCCGTGTTCGTTTGCTGGCTATCAGTAAAATCGCTGATCGTTCGCTGAATAGCACGCCAGGAAGTATCGCCGCACATCAGACACTGTTCGCCAGTCCACTGCGCGAAATGTCTACTGCGGCCAGCATTAATGGGGTGTCATTTCCCGGAGAATTGAAGCCGCCGCAGGATGGTGATGTATCCATTGTCTGGAAGAACAAAAAGGCAGTTGATATTTACATTGTGGTACGTACCTGGGAAGTGCCACTGCAAATCACCATCAGCCTGTTACTGGATGCCAGTCTGGAGGCTATAGCATGACCAAACGTATTTCGGGTATGTCGTTTGACACCTATATGGACGGCGATCTGATCCATATCGAGAAAATCACGCTCGATATTACGGATAACAGCGCTGCCGCCCAGACGCGTGGCGTCCCTGATGGGTATGTGGATGGCGATGTTGCCGCTGAGGGGGAAATTGAAGTCAGTTCAAAAACACTTCAGGTGCTGACAGCCAAAGCCCGTGCAGCGGGTTCATGGCGTGGGCTTCCACCACTTGATTTTCTTTTCTATGCCAAAGCCAGTAGCGAAGAAATGAAGGTGGAGACGTTCGGCAATAAATTGCAGGTCAGCAACCTGCTGGATATTGATCCGAAAGGTGGCGGTGTGACCACGCACAAAATCAAATATTTCGTGACCAGTCCGAAATTCGTCAACATCAACGGTGTGCCGTATCTGGAAGCGGAAGCCACAGAAAACCTGATCGGATAAGGGGCAGGGATGCAGGAACATGAAAAGAGCTTTTATTCACTGCTGATCATTGGCGCACTGATTGCCATCGGCAATGTGCTGACCAGTAATGACCCAATCACGCCGCGCCTGTTTGCCGGTCGCGTGATCCTGGGCAGTCTGGTTTCAGTGGTGGCCGGGGCGGTACTAATTCAGATCCCGGATGCCAGCCCGCTGGCCATTCAGGGGCTGGGGGCGGCGCTGGGGATTGCCGGTTATCAGGCGGTGGAAGTGTGGCTGCGCAGACGTGCAGCGGGAAAGCAGAACGGGAGCAAGACAAATGACCCTGAGTGAAAAACAGCAATTATTCACAGTCATGGTGGCCAGTCTGATCCACTGGGCAGAAGAACATGGCTACAGACTGACGTTCGGTGAGGCTTACCGTACACCAGAACAGGCCGCGCTGAATGCGAAGAAAGGCAGCGGCATTTCTAACAGCCTGCACACCCAGCGGCTGGCGGTGGATTTCAATCTGTTCGTGAACGGTCAGTACAAAACCCGTACAGAAGATTATCTGCCACTGGGGGAATACTGGGAATCACTGGGTGGTTCCTGGGGCGGACGCTTCAAATCCAGACCTGATGGTAATCATTTCAGTCTGGAACATAACGGGGTGCGCTGATGAGCAGCGGGCAGTGGTTGGTTGTGGTGGCGCTGGCGTTTGTCTGGGGCTGGCTAACCGCTGACTGGCGGCGTGATAGCTTAGAGCTGGCAATCAATACATCGGCGCAGGTGGCCGGTAATGAATCGCGAAAAGCAATGCAGGGTATTGCCAGTGATTCGGCCAGAGCGCTGGAAGATAAACTGGAGGCGTTAAAAAATGTGGCACCGCGAGAGATACGCACGGAAATACTTAAGCCCGTTTTTACTAATCATTGCCTGTCTGATGAGTTTGTCAGCATGTACAACAGCGCCGCAGTCGGTACCGAACGTGCGTTATCAGGAAAACCTGAAAACTAAATGCGCCACGCAGCTGCCGCGCCTGAATGGTGCCACGGGTAAAGACGCAGCAGAATTACTGACGATTTATCTTGAAATTTATGGCCAGTGTGCTGCGCGTCATAATCAGTTAGTGGACGAAATTAATTTAAGAGAGAGTATTAGAGATGGAACAAATTAAACTGTGTGTTTGTGGTGTTGATATTGTTTTTGAGCCAAATCAGACCGCCTACAACAAATTTATTAATGAAATGGCGATGGATAATAAAATTGCCCCAGCACATAACTATCTGACGCGAATTGTGGCAACGGAAAGTAAAGAAGCATTGGCAGAAGTATTAAAACGTCCGGGTGCTGCACTTCAACTGGTTGGCAAAGTAAATGATATTTATGCGCCTGAACTGGAAATTGAAGTAAAAAACTGACAAATCGAGTCCATGAAATTGAAATAAATGGACTCGAACAATATTTAATTCTACGCCGTCATTATTTACCGCATGGTCAGGATTCCGTTGATGATATCGCCGCCGCTATCTGGCTGGACAATCGTCACTGGGAATATACGGAAATAGCCGTGGCCAATGGTGTGGCAAAAGCATTTAAAGGCAATGAATGAAACAATTAGATTTTACATTAAGCCTGATTGATAAATTATCCCGCCCGTTAAAACAGGTGCAAGGTAACGTCACCGGCTTTGCGGAAAAATCAAAAGCAGCCTTTATGCAGATCGGTGGTGGCGTTCTGGCGCTGGCAGGTATCGGGATGGAGATCAAAAGTGCTTTATCACCAGCAATTGAAATGTATGACGCGCTGAATGATGCCGCCGCAAAAGGTATTGATGATTCAGCACTTAAGACAGTTCAGCGTGATGCACTGCGCTTCAGCACAACCTATGGTGCCAGTGCGGTGGAGTTTGTTAAATCCACGGAAAATATTAACGCTTCCATTGCCGGACTGACGGGTAATGAACTGCCGAAGGTGACGAAAGTCGCCAATACCCTGGCTTTTGCGCTCAAGTCCACAGCGGCGGACACGGCGGAATTTATGGGGCAGATGTTCGGTAACTTTTCCGCCGATGCCACCAGACTGAGCAAGGTTGAATTTGCCGAGCAGCTGGCAGGCAAGATGGTTTATATGCGCAAAACCTTTGGCACAGAAATGGCCACTATCAAGGATTTGATGGAAGGTGCGCGCGGCGTCGGGACTAACTACGGCGTGGGACTGGATGAACAACTGGCCGTGCTGGGGCAACTTCAGCGGACGCTGGGAACAGAAGCCAGCAGCGCCTATGAAGGGTTTATGACCGGCGCGGTTGATGGCGCTAAAAAGCTGGGGCTGTCCTTTACTGACTCCACCGGCAAAATGTTGTCCATGCCTGAAATGCTGATCAAGTTGCAAGGCAAATATGGCAAAAGCCTTGAAGGGAATCTGAAAGCCCAGGCGGAACTGGATGCAGCCTTTGGTGACAGTTCGGCAGTGGTTAAACATCTTTACGGCAATGTCGCGTTACTTCAGCGGAACATCACCGAACTGGGCGGTACGGACGGACTGAAGCGTACCCAGGAAATGGCACAAAAAATGGTTAAGCCGTGGGATCGCTTTGTACAAATCCTGAAAGCCATTCAGACCGTGACCGGACTGACGCTGATCCCGGTGCTGTATCCGGTTCTGAATCGCCTGGCTGATATGGGGCAGACCTTTGCACGCTGGATGCAGTTATTTCCTAACATTGCCCGTGTGATTGGTTATGCGTCGGTGGCACTACTGAGCTTTGCCGCCGTGGGTGCGGTTGCCAATATCGTGATGGGGGTATCCAGATTCATCATGATGGGATTACGTGGGATCTGGGGGGCGTTAACGGCGGTTACGAAAATCTACACGGCGACTGTCTGGCTGGCGCAAATGGCGGTAATCGCCTGGAATACCACGCTGAAGTTTTTACGCGGCGCGTTACTGGCAGTACGCATGGCCGCAATGATGACCGGAATTGGTATCAATCTGATGAGCTGGCCAATCCTGCTTGTGATTGGTGCCATTGCGCTGCTTGTTGCTGGTTGTTATCTGCTGGTTAAGCACTGGAACACGATAAAAGCATCGGTGATGAATACCGAAGCCTTTCAGGTATGTGCTGCCGTAGTGAAATGGCTAGCGGGGATCTTTGTTTTAGCCTGGCAATATGTCAGTGATGGATGGAACAGCTTCATTTCTATGCTGACAGGATTTTCACCATCTGAGGCATTAAAGGGAATGGCCACCGGTATTATGTCGCTGTTTGATATTGTCTGGAACTCAATCAAAGAGGGATTTCTTAAGTCGTGGAACTGGATTGTTCAGAAACTGAATGAAATTCCCGGCGTGGATATTTCTCTGGCCAGTGAAACCTTACAGCCACTAACTGGTAATACGCTGTCTACGGGGGGCGATTTAAAAGGTGTGGATAATGGTGGTATCAGTAAAACAATCAGCAGCAACACAACATCTGTAATCGATAACAGCCGGAAAATTGGTGAAGTGCATTTCCATATCAAAGAAGCATTTTCTCCACTCCAGCTTATGGAATGGCAGGAGCTTGGTGCATGAGTAATGTTCTTTATATTGATTTGCTGATTCAGGGCGGTGATTTTGTTCTGAATACCGGTAATGAACCTGAATTATGTAATAACCGAAAAAGCATCGGACAGGACATTATTCATTCCATTATTGAAAGTGGTTTGGCTACGGAATTAATAGCCGAACGTAGCCCGACAATGAGAGCGGATATTTTTACCCGTATGGAATTACTGATTGAATATGATGAACGCATTGTGCCGGGTACGGTGGAAATCAGTGAAGAAAGTCAGAAGCGGCTGTGGGTAACCGCGAGTACATACGATTTTGGTGGGATCTCTGCGCAGGTGGATTTATGACGGAAAAACCGCAGGTTGATTTTGAAGATGTGGTGAAGGACAGCGGTATGCCGGTAACGGAAGCCGAAGTGCGGGAACGCTTCAATGCGATTGCAGCGGATGAGGGAATTATCACCAATACATCCCGAATGTCACCGTTCTGGCGATTAATCACCGCCATTGTGACCGCCCCGGTGATGTGGCTTAAAGATGTTCTGGTGTTAACCGTGCTGGCCAATATGTTTGTGGCCACAGCCAGCGGGAGCATGTTGCGTTTGCTGGCCTGGGCGGTGAACGTCACGGCAAAACCGGCGAGCGCTGCACAGGGGGTGATTCGGTTCTTCAAAGAAGATGCAAAGGCCGTTGTGACGGTCAAAGCCGGGACGGTTATCCAGACAGAACGGATTAACGGGCGAGTTTATGAGCTGGCCACCACTGAAGATGTGGTGATCGCTTCCAGTGCAGCCAGCGCATTACTGCCGGTGCAAGCCACTGGTACCGGGGGCGCTTATAACCTTGCGCCTGGATACTACCGCATTCTGCCGGTGGCGGTTAGTGGTATCAGCCATGTGGCCAGTGAGGAAAACTGGCTGACCGTGCCGGGAGCTGACGAGGAGAGCGATGATGAACTGCGCGAGCGTTGTCGCAATCAGTTCAATCTGGTGGGGAATTACCACACTGATGCGGTTTATCGCTCAATGATCGCCAGCGTTGCTGGGTTGAGTATCGATAGGATTTTCTTTGAGCATGAAGCACCGAGGGGACCTGGAACAGCAAACGCATTTCTATTGCTGGATAGTGGGGTGACATCGGCACCGTTCTTGGATGCAGTGAATGACTATATCAACACCCAGGGGCATCACGGGCATGGTGATGATATGCAGTGTTATCCCATGCCGGAAACGTTTCACGATCTGGCCGTTACGGTTTATGTCGAGAATCTGAATAATTTCAGTGATGAGGAAAGAAAAAGCCTGAAGGATGACGTTGAAAACATTATCCGCTGCGCTTTTCGTGAAAATGCTGATTTTGACGTCAGAAAGACGTGGCCATATTCACGGTTTTCATTTTCACAACTGGGGCGGGAAATTCATAAAACCTTTGCACAGACGGAATCACTGACATTTTCGCTCGGAGACATTACCAGTGAACTGGGCGTGCCGCGTCTGAAATCACTGACGGTGAATATTGATAATGAATGAGTTTATGGAAAAGCTGGCCGGGATGGTCTTGCCTTCCTGGATGAATAAAGGCGAACCGGGGAAATTGCTGAAAACGGCGCAGCGTTTTTGGGCTGAGGTTTACAACTGGGTTACCTGGCCAATAAATCAGTTTGATCCGCTGACGTGTACACCGGCATTACTGAACCTGCTGGCTTATGACCGGGATATTACCCGCTTTGATGGTGAACCGTTGAGCCTGTTTCGCAAACGCGTGGCTTTTGCCTTCGTGAATGCGCGGGATGCTGGTTCAGTACAGGGGTTTATCAATATCTTTGACCGGTTGGGCATCGGTTATGTGGAACTGTTAGAACGGCAACCGAATATCGACTGGGATGTGATTCTGGTTCGGGTTACAGACAGCCAAATTGCAGACAACACGCAGCTGCTGATCCAGATAATCCGCCAGTACGGGCGAACATGCCGCCGTTATCAGTTTGAGGTGATCACGTCTGAAAACCTGGTAATCCGGGCTGGGTGGGATCATGGGGAATATGTGGTTTACCCGGCGACGTTAGCAGGGACGGAAGCCCGCAGCGCAACATTCAGCGCGAGTTTGTAAGGAGATTTTTATGTCACAGACAGCCATCACACTGGCGTTTGAAAACTGGAAAGCACAGCAGGGCGCAACAGGTGAACCGGTACTACTGGACGAATTTGTTTTTGCCAGTGTGCCGGATTTAAACGCGGATATCCCTGTTGATCGCAATGAAGGGTTGCCCACGACAGCACAGATTGTTCACCGGCAAGCTGTTACCCGTACCGGTGTGGTGGATGAAAACAGGGTGGTCTATTCCGTAGTGCTGGGCGCAGATGTGGGGGATTTCAGTTTTAACTGGATTGGTCTGCTCAATAAGGCCAGCGGTACGCTGGCAATGATTGTTCATGCACCAGCACAGCAGAAACTGAAAACAAAAGAAGGGCAACAGGGGAACGTGCTGACCCGCTCGTTTCTGATGGAGTACAACGGTGCACAAACAGAAACTGGGATTAATACGCCTGCTGAAACCTGGCAGATTGATTTTACTGCACGTTTGGCCGGAATTGATGAGCGCCAGCGTCTGGAAAATACAGATATTTATGGCGCGGCGGCGTTTTTTGGTAACGGGTATCTGGTAGCCAAAACCGGCAATCAGTTTTATGTCACGAAAGGCACGGGGTATGTGGCTGGACTGCGTGTGTCACTGGATGCGAATCAGGATATTACAGTGACGACAAAGTCGGTAAAAGTCTGGCTGGATGTGTGCTGGACAGGGATTCTGAGCAGTGTCTGGAGTGTACAGAGTAAAGTCACGGTTGTAGAAAATCTGACTGATTATGTTCAGAACGGTATTCAGCATTTTGTATTTGCGGTGGCCAGCATTGATGTGGATGGCAACATCACGGATTTAAGGCCAAAAGGCAGTCTGAGCGATCAACAGGCCAGCAGCGATTTTTTGCGTAAGGATGCAAACCTTGCCGATATCAATGACAAGGCGGAAGCCAGAAAAAATCTTGGGCTGGGTGAGCTGGCGGTCTTAAGCATTAGCGATGTTGTGCCGGTTGGAGTACCACTTCCTTGGCCTACTGATATTCCACCAGCGGGTCACGCAATCATGCAGGGGCAGGTGTTTGATCCAGTGGCTTACCAGCGACTGGCTATTGCATACCCATCAGGTGTTCTTCCTGATATGCGCCGCCAGACGATCAAAGGAAAACCTGATGGCCGTGCAGTTTTGTCCTATGAAGATGATGGCAATAAATCCCATGCCCACACCGCTAGTGCATTCAGTACCGATCTGGGGACGAAGTCAACATCATCCTTTGACTACGGCACTAGAGCTGTGAGCACATTTGATTACGGAACCAAAACAACCGATACAACTGGTGCACATACTCATACATATGTTAAGGGGCAGGCCACTCAAAACGGAGATATCAATAGAGGTCAGGGCGGCGATAACGTAACAACTGGTAATACGGATTTGGCTGGCAACCATGCTCATATTGTTGGGATTGGCGCACATAACCATTCTGTAGGAATTGGAGCTCACTCTCATACCGTAGCAATAGGCGCACACAGTCACACCATTACCGTCGCCGCGTCGGGCAATGAAGAAACGACCGTTAAAAACATCGTATTTAACTACATAGTGAGACTCGCATAATGACTTTTAAAATGAGTGAAACGGATCAAACAGTTACCGTTTATAACCTGCGTTCTGACACGAATGAATTTATTGGTTTGGGTGACGCTTTTATACCTGCGCATACCGGACTACCAGCCAACTGCACCACAATAAAACCACCGGTAATAAAAGAGGGGTTTGTGGCAATTTATGATTCAGAGAAGCAAAAATGGGTTTCTCGTGAGGATCATCGTGGTGAGGTGTTGTTTGATACAGAAAACGGCAATGAGCTGGTGATCACCGAGCCAGGCGCTTACCCGGAAGGGACAACCACGTTAGCACCGGCTAATGCCTGGCAAAAATGGAATGGTAAGGCGTGGGTGGATGATGCGGATGCCATGCGAATTGCATTAGTCAGCGAGGCAGGCACCGAAAAGAAAAGACTACTTAAACAGGCCAATGACGCTATTGCCACATTGCAGGATGCCGTTGATTTAGACATGGCGACCGAAGAAGAAGCACTGCTGCTTACCGCCTGGAAAAAATACCGCGTTTTACTGAACCGTATTCAACCGGAAAATGCGCCGCAAATTGTATGGCCGGAGATACCTGGAAATGTGGCGTGAAGCACATCTGGCCTTCACGGATTCTGTTGCTGCGCTGAACTGTTCGATCATCCCTGCGCATCCGTGGATTTATGGGCTGGGACAGCAGACAGCGAACGGGGCATATCTCAGCCCGGTAAATGCCGTTCGCTATCTTGCTGAACGCCTGGCCGGAACAGGGGGGAATGCGGATGTGGTGATTATGATGGTCACCGGACAGACGCAGGAAAACTTTATGACCAGCCTGAATAACCTGGTCGGGATTTTCCCCGCTCCGGCATTCACGCAGGTCAAACGGCTGGCACAATCCGCCGCAGCGCTGGCTATTGAAAAGATGCAAATTCCGGCGAAAGCCGCCGAAGCGTTACCTGCGTCCATTCCACTGTCTGTACCAACCAGCAGGGCAGCTTTATCTGCTGCTGCAATCAGTCAGGCACAAAAGGTGGCGGGTGCCGGGTTTGATATCGAAGGGCTGAAAAAACAGCTGGGCGAGTTCACGCAGTTGCGTGACCAGCTTATCAGTGATGTGGCCAGCGGCCTGAATGATTTACAGGGAAAAAGTGCCAGAGCGTGGGTTTTTACTGCCAGCGGAGACACCGGCACCACGTTACTGGAACTGATGAAGGACATTCCGCAGCAGCCTGCCGTTTACACCGCTGCCATGATGCTGGTTGGTGATAATCTTGATGGAATAAAGGGAATGATTCATGACTTCGATCCCGACACTGGCGCTTAATGGCGAGGCCATCCAGCTGAAAAACATGCGGGTGACTGTTTCACAGCAATTTCAGGATAAAGATCAGTCCGGCCAGACCAGCGCCACAACAAAATCAGAGCAGGGAGCAAAGGGAAAGGAACTGCGGATCAGCGGTGAAATACCTTTTAAACAGCCTGGAATACTAAAGCGTATTTTTGAGCTGGCCAGTACTACCGATGCCAGTGGTAATCGCCAGAAATACCGCGTGGTGCATGAAGTTGCCCGTGCTGTTAATTTTCGTGAAGCAACGTTCAGCGGAACGGTGGATGCCCCCCAGCAGGATGGGAAAATGTCCTGGCTGGTGACATTCACACTGGCGGAACATATCAGCGTGCAGGAAAAGCAAGAGGCTAGGGCAACAGGTAAGACGACCGCAAAAAAACAGACTGCCGTTAGTGCGGGACAGTCCGGTGGCCAGTCTGCCGGAGAAGATGAAGAAAAACTGACGTGGTTTGAACGCAAGGTACTGAAGCCCGTCAATGATGCTTTGGGTTAATGATGAAACCAGTAAAACGCCTATACCTTTCAATGGATGAAGTTCACCTGGTGGATGCCAGCTTGGTACTGGAGCTGAACAGCTGCGGCCGGGGCTTCATCACTGCAGAGACAACAACAGATTACACCGGAAAACTGGTGCGGCTGGATGTGGGCTATACCGATCTGCTTTTGCGCTGGTTTACGGGGTACGTGGAGCGATCGCAGCCCGCTGAAAACGGTTTTCAGCGTCTGTTCATTCGTGAGTTGGCAGGTGTGTTTGAAAGGATGTGGCCATGTTCGTTTCAACACCCGACTTTGCATGAGATTGCGGTCTGGTTGGAAGAAAACAGCGGGATCACGGTCAGTGTGCCTGACGCACAGTACAGCGATACCCCTATCCCACATTTTACCCATAACGGTACTGGTTATCAGTTGCTGAACAATCTGGGAAGAGCGTTCAGTATCCAGGATTACATCTGGTACCAGTTGCCTGATGGTTCGCTTTACGTCGGTGGCGCAGAAAAGTCATTGTTTGCTGGTCGCCCCGTAGAAATCCCGTCAGAGTTCAGCCAGGGAGCTGCTTGCGGTAACTCTGTGACATTACCTGTGATCCAGACAATGCGGCCAGGGGTAGAAATGAACGGTGAGCGCGTGACTAAAGTTCACCTGACGAATGACACGATGGCGATCACATGGACGCCGAGAAACCGCGCAACGGGTAAACCTTTGCAGAAAACGCCGGTGCAACGGCAGATTGAAAGCCATTACCCGGAAATGGCATCCGGGCTTCATTTGCCAAAGACGGCCAGAGTCGTGGCGCACTCAGAGCCGGTAAAAAGTGGTAACTTTGCCGATCCCTTCCGGCCACGTTATGCCGTGGACGTGCAGCTGCTTGACGCAGACGGAAACCCGGACAATCAGACGCCTGTTTACTCAGCGGTGCCGCTGCCGGTACCAATGGCCGGAAATGATTCAGGCATGTTTCAGTTTCCGCCAGAAGGGACACTGGTTGAGGTCGCGTTCACGGGAGGCAGACCGGATAAACCCTTTATCAGGCAGACGCTACCGGATGGTACCAGCCTGCCGGACGTTAAACCCGGTGAGCAATTACAGCAGCAGCGGGAAGAAGTATCCCAGAGGGTGACTCAGGCTGGAGACTGGGTAAGGCAGACCGATCAGACCATTAGCGAAACATCGATGGCTCGAACCGTAAAAGCCGATACGGAACAGCGCGAACTGGTCAGCCGTGAAACCACGGTGAAAGCCACGGATAAAACTACGGTACTGGGAACCGCCACATTGCTGGCCGGAGCCATCCAGCAGGTCAGCGCCGGTGATTATAGTCAGGCGGTGAAAGGTAACAGGCTGTCCAGTATTGAAGGAAACGAAGAAACGGACATAACAGGACAGCAGTCCACTAAAGTGGGGGGGGCTGTAGTCGTGGAGGTTGGCGAAAGCCTGACAGAGAAGATTGCCGCATTGCGTAAATCAGTGGCCGCTGGAGGTCAGCAGGTCATGGGGGCAACTGTCCATATTGGCAGTGAGAGTATCAACGCCCTAACCATGATGTTGGACACCATTGATTTACTGGAAGAGCTGGCGCAGCAATGCGCGAGCCATTCGCACCCCTCCGTTGGGACGCCAACCAATGCCGCCGCGTTCACCCAGACAGGGACGAAAGCCGGGCAGACCCGGGAAAAATATCAGGGGATTATTGCCTAATGCTGACACTCACATGATAAGTTGAAACGTTCGGGACTTACTAATAGCAGTATTTCACTTGTTGTGTAGTTCAGAATAGTTAGAGGTGGAGTGCGTATCAAGCGGTAGTAGTTGTACGGCTCTGCGGGTTATAAAGACACTATTGGCAGGAATGTTTCGGTTAACGAATGACATAGCACCAATTGTCACGTTATCACCAATGGTCAGATCATCACCGATGATGCATGAATTTGCGCCAATCTCGACATTGTCTCCGATCCTGATGGCTTTGATTCCTTCAACTGTTTTTAATCCAATCGTTGTGTTTTGTCGGATACGAACATTTTTTCCAATCACAGCCTGGGGACAAATGACTATTCCAACGAAGTGATAAATTTTGAATTTTTCCCCGATCTGTGCCCCCAATCCAATATCAGTATTGTATTTTGAAACAAGTCTCCGGTGGATTCTTCGTGCCCACTTAATACTTGATTTTCCTCCCTGACAGTAAAGGCAATTCGCTATCCTCCACCAACACATGAATCTGTGTCCGGGTTGTCTCCAGCAACGTAGTATGATTCTCCTCCAGGAGAATTTTTTACTACTGTGCAGTATGTCCGCGCACAACAACTTCTTCATATCCTCATAATGCGACTTTTTGTTGTTACTCATAAATTATTCTCCCTAATAATCCTGAGGATTATCGTACATGAGAATGATCTGATTTTCTGCTAACAACATTAAGTTATGTGGTCGGAACTGATAATTGGTTACTTAATCCAAAATAATTAGTTGAATTGCTAACAAAACATCTTTCTTATCTTGCCATAGACGTCGTCAGACGGTTTATTAACCCTTTAATAACAAACCTAACTTGGTCACTAAGTATAAAAGATCAGAATTGTAGCGTTGTGTCGGTATGGTGATATGGCGACAAAATAAATCCTTCGCTGACAAAAACGGCACTACACCGCACCCGCCTGCGATTTCTGGATCTGGAAATTTTTCCAGTTTTATTTTTCTACAAACCAGAGCGCCAGACCGCGCCATTACTGGCGGCTTTGCGGAGAACAGAAACTGAAAAGATTGAAAAGAATTTCAGTGTTTTTCAGTTTTATGGATCGTTCTAGAAACTGGGTGAAGATATAACTACAAGATATATAAGGATAAAATTTATTTATTTGATGTTGGCTGAATAGTTTAGATTAAATCATAGAATTCTAATTTTACAGATGATACTAGAGTTGGTCTGGGACAAGGGGGAATAGAGAACAAGGAGGAAACTGAACATTAATGTATACAATAAATTGATGGCATTTCATTCAACTATTTTGGAAAGGATGTGAAAAATCAGGAGGCAAAATCATCATAAAGCATAATTTAACAAGTAAAATTGACGGATTTTGCCATAATCAGGAGATTAATCCTTGTTTGTTGCGGTTTTTGGAGTATCTTCAGGGTATTCTATGGAGGTCTTATGCTTATTGAATTTTCAATAAAAAATTATAAATCAGTTGCAGAAACACAAACATTCTCAATGGTTGCTTCTAAAATCAATGAGTTACGAGATAATATCATCAAATTGGATGAGCCAAACAAGATTGAATTGTTAAAATCTGCTGCGATTTACGGTGCCAATGCGGCAGGCAAATCGAACTTTATGGATGGTGTGGATACCATGGCCGCTATCATTGTTCAATCTGCAACCCGCTACAAAGCTGGCGATTCTTTGCCAGTAGAGCCATTCAAACTTGATGATGTTTTCATAAATGAACCTACTGAGTTTGATATTAGTTTTATTGCAAATGGAACAAGATATCAGTATGGATTTACAGCAACACAAAAAATGATTCATGAGGAGTGGCTTTTTGCTTTTCCTAAAGGCAGACAGCAAAGATGGTTTGTTCGTGCCTGGAATGCGGATGCCGAAGAATATGACTGGGATATGGGGGCATCATTAAATGGTGAGAAACAAACGTGGCAAAAGTCTACAAGGCCAAATGCTTTGTTTTTATCCACGGCAGTTCAGCTTAATAGTCATCAACTAAGACCTATATATGACTGGTTTAATTGTCGTTTGCGGTTTACAAATGTGGCTGGCTGGAACAATGATTTCAGTGCGGAACTGTGCTTTGAGAATAAGAAAGAGGATGTTCTGAAGTTTTTGAAAGCCGCTGATGTGGGTATTGATGATATTCTTGTAACCAAAGAAAAATTCAATCCCAATGATATTCCTGATGGAATGCCTGAATCGCTTAAAGAAATGATGATTAAGAATTTAAAAGATGAAGAACGCTATAATATTAAAACGCTTCATAAAAATACATCAGGTCGATTAGTACCATTTGATTTTGATTCTGAGTCTGATGGTACACGCAAGCTTTTCAGCTTTGCTGGACCTTGGATTGATAGTCTTAATGAGGGCAATGTGCTAATGATAGATGAGTTACATGACAACCTTCATCCTAAGCTAGTAGGTTTCTTAGTAGGGTTGTTTAATAATCCAGAAACAAATCCTAAAAACGCACAGCTTGTTTTTTCCACTCATGAAACATCTATTCTAAATCAAAGTGTTTTTAGAAGAGACCAAATTTGGTTCTGTGAGAAAGATGCTATTAAATCGACTAAGTTGTATCCTCTTACTGATTTTAGCCCAAGAAAAGGTAGGGATAATTTAGAAACTTCATATTTAGAAGGAAGGTATGGGGCTTTGCCTTTCATCAGAAAAGTGGAGTTCTTGTAATGGCAAGAGATGATTTTAAAAATAGGCGTAAGCCTAAAAGCTTATCTTCATTCAGGAGAAAGGGGCAGACTCGCTCACCTTATTTGAAGGTTTTAATTATTTGTGAAGGTAGTAAAACAGAACCCAATTATTTTGAAGAGATTAGGGAGTATTATAGTTTAAACTCTGCGAATGTTGAAATTAGTGGTGAATGTGGTTCCAACCCGATGAGTGTCGTGAATTTTGCGAAAGAAGTGTATAAAAAACATCGCGACACTAATGCTCCATTTGATAGAGTTTTTTGCGTAATTGACAGGGATGCGCACCCTGATTATCAGACTGCGAAGGAAACTGTAAGGCAGTTAACCCCATATGGTGTTTATGAAATAATTGACTCAGTGCCTTGCTTTGAATTTTGGCTGCTCTTGCATCATGAATATACTGCAGCATCTTTTGAAAGATTAAGCGGGAATAGTGCAGGGAACCAGGTTCTCACTCGACTAAAAAGCCACATGCCAGATTATGGTAAGGGTTCGAAGAAAATATTCACTCAATTGCTTGAGAAATTACCAGATGCAATGAAACATGCAAATCGATTAGAGAAGGCAATATTAGCAAGTGGAGTTGAAAATCCTGCAACAAAAGTTCATAAGCTTGTGGATTTTTTACAAAAACTTAATCAACCAGAGATGTTGAAAAAAACTGCTTAGCTTAATCAGTTGTAGGAAATTGGTTTTTAGTGAAGGTATCTGAAAAGCCACATATGTGGCTTTTTTATCAATTGATTAATGCTGCCCGGATAGGATAGCGCATAAATTAACCAGTATTCGTTTTTGCTACGTGAGACATTTTTGCGACACTTAGACTATTTTGTTATTGAAAACTACCTATATACGCTGCTTTTGATGAATTCAGAAAGCTATATTATATAGCTATTGCTAAAACGTTAAATTTTTGTGCCTTAGCAACTCTGGTTTACAATGTGTGCACGAAATGAGAACGCTATCCATGCGTCACCATAATGAGGAAGCACAATGAGTCGTCGCGCAGGTACGCCAACAGCAAAAAAAGTGACGCAGTTAGTGAACGTGGAAGAGCACGTTGAAGGATTCCGCCAGGTCAGAGAGGCACATCGCCGTGAGCTTATCGACGATTACGTTGAGCTGATTTCTGACCTGATGATGGAGGTGGGAGAAGCGCGCCAGGTTGATATGGCCGCCCGTCTGGGAGTCTCTCAACCTACGGTGGCTAAAATGCTTAAGCGCCTGGCAACAATGGGATTGATTGAAATGATCCCCTGGCGTGGCGTGTTTTTAACGGCGGAAGGAGAGAAGCTGGCACAGGAAAGCCGCGAGCGGCATCAGATAGTTGAAAACTTCTTGCTGGTATTGGGCGTTAGCCCGGAAATAGCCCGTCGCGACGCAGAAGGCATGGAGCACCATGTCAGTGAAGAGACGCTGGACGCCTTTCGTTTGTTTACCCAGAAACACGGTGCCAAATGAGTCTGCCTTTTTTACGCACGCTGCAAGGCGATCGCTTTTTTCAGTTATTAATTCTCGTTGGCATCGGATTAAGTTTTTTCGTTCCTTTCACACCTAAGTCCTGGCCTGGCGCTATTGACTGGCACACCATCATCACCTTAAGTGGCCTGATGCTGCTGACCAAAGGCGTCGAGTTAAGCGGTTATTTTGATGTGCTTGGGCGCAAAATGGTGCGCCGTTTTGCTACTGAGCGTCGACTGGCGATGTTTATGGTGCTGGCAGCGGCGCTGCTTTCTACATTTCTGACCAACGACGTCGCGCTGTTTATTGTTGTTCCGCTGACCATCACGCTAAAAAGACTGTGTGAGATCCCGGTTAATCGGCTGATTATTTTCGAGGCGTTGGCGGTGAATGCCGGATCGTTGCTGACGCCGATTGGCAATCCGCAAAATATCCTAATCTGGGGACGCTCTGATCTTTCGTTTGTCGGTTTTATTGCCCAAATGGCCCCGCTGGCTGGTGCGATGATGCTGACACTACTGCTGCTGTGTTGGTGTTGTTTCCCTGGAAAGGCGCTGCAATACCATACTGGTTCGCAGATGCCGGAGTGGAAGCCTCGGCTGGTGTGGAGTTGTCTGGGGCTGTATATCGTCTTTCTTACGACGCTTGAGCTAAAACAAGAGCTGTGGGGGCTGGTGATTGTGGCGGCGGGCTTTGCGCTGCTGGCGCGTCGCGTGGTGCTGAGCGTGGACTGGACGTTGCTGCTGGTGTTTATGGCGATGTTTATCGACGTCCATTTACTGACCCAACTTCCGGTATTACAGGGCGTGTTGAGCAACGTGAGTCATTTATCTGAACCTGGATTATGGCTGACGGCGATTGGTTTATCGCAGGTAATCAGTAACGTGCCGAGCACGATTTTGCTGCTCAATTATGTGCCACCGTCTTTACTACTGGCATGGGCGGTAAACGTAGGTGGCTTTGGTTTATTACCCGGATCGCTGGCAAATTTGATTGCGCTACGGATGGCGAACGATCGCCGTATCTGGTGGCGTTTCCATCTCTATTCAATACCGATGCTGTTGTGGGCGGCGCTGGTGGGATATGTTTTGTTGGTTATGATCCCGGCGGGGTAAGGTCGGGCAAATTAAAAAGGCGGATTATTAGTGTCCGCCTCTGATTGTTGGTAATACGCGCTTTGTTCATGCCGGATGCGGCCTACAAAAACTTGCGGATTCAATATATTGCAGGTTCTGCGTAGGCCTGATAAGCGTAGCGCATCAGGCAATTATGTATTGCCATCAGCAGCCTCAGGCGGATTATCACTCCGCCTTCTGCTTTAAGTTTTGAAGGTTAATTCAGACGAACCGGCATCCCGGAACGGTTTTGAATAGCCTGGTCCAGAACCGCCTGATCAACGTCTGGCTGACCAGTCACTGTCTGCACGCTCTTCGTCAGAGTAATCGGTACAATTTCCTGACCTTCAAACTGGGCTTCGGTGGTAGACAGCGGGTTATGGACTTCAATATAACGGCTGCCGTCTGGCTCGGTAGTCGCTTTTACCGGCTCATCAATAAACTGCACGCGAGTACCGACTGGCACTTTCTCGAACAGGAATTTAATGTCTTCGTTACGCAGACGCACACAGCCGTGGCTTACGCGCAGACCGATACCGAAGTTAGCGTTGGTGCCGTGGATAGCGTACAGGCGACCGATGTACAGTGCATACAGCCCCATCGGGTTATCCGGGCCAGCCGGAACGACAGCCGGAAGCGGTTCGCCTGCTGCGCGGTACTCGGCGTGCATTTTGGCGGTCGGTGTCCAGGTCGGGCCTGCTTTCTTACGCTCTACTTTGGTGGTCCAGTTGATAGGTGTGTCTTTACCTAACTGACCAATCCCGATCGGCAACACGATAACGGTGTTGGTCCCTTTCGGATAGTAGTACAAACGCATCTCTGCGCTGTTAATCACGATACCTTCATGTACGGTATCTGGCAGGATCAACTGCTGTGGAATGTTCAGTACGGTGCCGCCTTTCGGCAGGAAGGTATCCACACCAGGGTTAGCTTCCATCATGTTGGAAAGACCCATCTGGTACTCGGCAGCAAAATACTCCAGCGGCTGAGTGTTACCTTCAGGGATAGTGATCACCTGATTCTGACCAACCAGGCGACTCCCGTCGGTTGGCAGAGGATAAGTTACCGCAGAGGCGGTACTGCAAAAGCCGACAACAGCGAAGGCCGCTGCGAATAATGTTTTCAATTTCATATTCATGTTAAGCGAGATTTAGTGCCTGGCAGGCCATTAGGTTGAGAATATTAGAGTATTGGAAGCGCATTATATGTTCATTCCAGCTAACAGTGAAATCAGATGTGTACTAAATCACATTTTTTGCCTTTGGGAAGAGTGTAGACCTTAAGCGGGGGACGGGATCTTCTTTCAGACTTATGGCATAATACGCGGTTTGTCATATCTCTTTTCAGGATACGCCTGTGTTAGTTTCCAGTAACGTCACCATGCAGTTCGGCAGTAAGCCGTTGTTTGAAAACATTTCCGTCAAATTTGGCGGCGGCAACCGTTACGGCCTGATTGGCGCGAACGGTAGTGGTAAATCCACCTTTATGAAAATCCTCGGCGGCGACCTTGAGCCGACGCTGGGCAACGTTTCCCTCGATCCGAATGAGCGCATTGGTAAGCTGCGCCAGGATCAATTTGCCTTTGAAGAGTACACCGTGCTGGATACGGTGATCATGGGGCATAAAGAGTTGTGGGAAGTGAAGCAAGAGCGCGACCGCATCTATGCTTTGCCGGAAATGAGCGAAGAAGATGGCTACAAAGTGGCCGATCTGGAAGTGAAATACGGCGAAATGGACGGTTACTCTGCAGAATCGCGTGCGGGGGAATTGTTGCTTGGCGTCGGTATTCCACTGGAACAACACTACGGCCCGATGAGTGAAGTTGCTCCTGGCTGGAAACTGCGTGTGCTGCTGGCGCAGGCGCTGTTTGCTGACCCGGACATTCTCCTGCTCGACGAACCGACCAACAACCTGGACATCGACACCATTCGCTGGCTGGAGCAGGTGCTGAACGAGCGTGACAGCACTATGATCATCATTTCGCACGACCGTCACTTCCTCAACATGGTTTGTACTCACATGGCGGATCTGGACTACGGCGAACTGCGCGTTTATCCGGGCAACTACGATGAGTACATGACGGCCGCGACCCAGGCGCGTGAACGTCTGCTGGCTGATAACGCCAAGAAGAAAGCGCAGATTGCTGAGCTGCAATCCTTCGTTAGCCGCTTTAGCGCCAACGCCTCGAAATCTCGCCAGGCGACTTCGCGCGCGCGTCAGATTGATAAAATCAAACTGGAAGAGGTGAAAGCCTCCAGCCGTCAGAACCCATTCATCCGTTTTGAACAGGATAAGAAACTGTTCCGTAACGCGCTGGAAGTGGAAGGTCTGACTAAAGGTTTTGATAACGGTCCGCTGTTTAAAAATCTCAACCTGCTGCTGGAAGTCGGTGAAAAACTTGCGGTACTCGGCACCAACGGCGTCGGTAAATCGACCCTGTTGAAAACGTTGGTGGGCGATCTGCAACCGGACAGCGGCACCGTAAAATGGTCTGAGAACGCGCGCATTGGTTACTATGCCCAGGACCACGAATATGAGTTCGAAAATGATCTGACCGTGTTCGAATGGATGAGTCAGTGGAAGCAAGAAGGCGATGATGAGCAGGCGGTACGCAGCATTCTTGGTCGTTTACTGTTCAGCCAGGACGACATCAAAAAGCCTGCGAAAGTGCTTTCCGGTGGGGAAAAAGGGCGGATGCTGTTTGGTAAGTTAATGATGCAGAAACCGAACATTCTGATCATGGACGAACCGACCAACCACCTGGATATGGAATCCATCGAGTCACTGAACATGGCGCTGGAACTGTATCAGGGTACGCTGATCTTTGTTTCTCACGACCGTGAGTTTGTAAGCTCCCTGGCAACCCGCATTCTGGAAATCACCCCGGAACGCGTGATCGACTTTAGCGGTAATTACGAAGATTATCTGCGTAGCAGAGGGATCGAGTAAGTTATTGCCCGTCACCCCGATACAGTCGGGGTGACGGCGGCTGAGGACAAACGCAAGATTGCCTGATGCGCTACGCTTATCAGGCCTACGCAGTCCCTGCAATGTATTGAATCTGCAAGCCGTTTTAGGTCGGATAAGGCGGTAACGCCGCATCCGGCATGAACAAAGCGCACTTTGTCAGCAATCTGAGCAACATCGAACCTACTTCCTTAACCTCACTTCCAATAATCCATCAACTCTTACACGTCCATGCCCAGTGCGCGCTTACCGTGAATGTTCAGATCATCCAGTGTAAAGCGGCTTTCCCAGTTTGCTTCATAATCTTCCCGCGGGAAGTCGCCCGGTGATGCGCCTTTTTCCAGCGCCATTTTGACTTTGTGTGCATAAGCCCGATTTTTCTCGCACATTGGCGCAGCAGGTATATACATCACGTTGCCCCAACCCTGTTGATTGTCTACTGGCGCGACGGAGTGAATCACATCGCAGTGCCACCAGACGGAATCCCCTGCTGTTATCGCGGGAATGGATGTCAGCGCTTTAATCAATAGTGGATGCCATTTCTCTGAAATGGGAAGAACTTTGCCAGGTGCAACCCCGCACAGTTCATCGTCCGGTACGTCATCCAGCAGCGGGCGCAATAAAACATACGCCATCGCTTCCGGGATAGGCACCACATGCAACAATCCCTGACCCGATATCATATCAGAGAGCGCAGTCCAGCCTTGAAACGTGCGGAACACTGAACATTTGGTCGTGTTATCCACCGTGTACTCTTCGACATCGGTCCGGTGTGCAGCATCCCAGGGATCGTAATCATCGAAATTACCATTGAACACATTGGCAAAAACGCGCTGATAAGCGGGTAATAACCACCGTTCCAGCGCACCAGAATCGGTATGTGCGCCCAGGCCTTTAGATGTAGTACCTGGAGGACGACGACGGATCCTGTCCGGGTAAATCACACTGATATCAGGATCAAACCACTGTTTGCCGTTGCTTTCAGCCTTCCACAGGCGGTTCAGGAAAGATTGCACAGCAGCCATATTTTCGCTCTGCCGTGCCTGCATTTGTGCTTGTGACCAGTAAATGGGATAGATTTCGGGACGAGAAGCCTCCAGTGAGCCGAAAAAACTGTCGCCAGGGCCTTTATAAACATCATCAAAATGATTGATATCGAGATAATCGAGCATGGCACGATCCCACGCCAGCGCCTGCTCGCGAGGGAAATGACCTTTTATTACTGCACAGCCGCGACGTTTAATTTCATTGCGAGTGGTATCGCTTACTGTACCTGCGGCAATATCGCTATAAGAAACTTCTGGCCAAACCGGCAACCCTTGCGCTTTTAGGGCATCGATTTCAGCAACACGCGTTTCGATTTTTGCAGAGAGTGTATCGAAAACCTGTTGTATATCACCGAGCTGTTCCCGCAGCGCAGCTTTCATTTCTCGGATAGCCGTTTTCGCATCTGTGGGTAGCGTCTCACAGGAAAAAGTCATATCAACCTCTCATCTTTCGTTCGAAAGTAAAATGATTACGATTGATACTTTAAGTTAAAAATAAGTTAACGCAAGATAAAGATCTTGAGTCACTGCACAAAGCGAGCAAAAAGGCGAGAGGCCGAAGTGGTCACTCCGGCCAGGGGGAAGATCAACTATTGAAAGGAGCGATGTTATCCAGCACCGCCTGAATTACATTCAGCGCGCCTTCATGATTATTGTCATCCGTAGCGTAATGAGCGATTTGTTTAATACTTTCAGCAGCATTGCCCATTGCAAAAGAGTAATGCGCCATTTTTAACATTTCGGCGTCGTTACCGCTGTCACCAATGGCCACTACATTTTGCGGCGACAAATCCCAGCGTTTTATCAACCGTGAAATACCGTTCGCTTTATGCAGGCCAGGTATAATCAGGTCAATAAACCCAAAACCACTGGTCACCGGTTTCATAATGCCGTCGAGTGCAATGTGCAGTTTGTCTATCACCAGTGGGATCTGTTCATCCGGCAGGTTCAGAGAAAATTTGAACAGTACGTCGTCAATGTCCGGGTAATCCTTTACAGGTTTCAGGCGATGGTAGTGTTTTGCCATCAATGCAACGAATGATTCCGGGGCATTTTCACTGATGTATGCACTTTGCAGACCACAGGCAACAAAATTCAGTTGTTTATCTTTCAATAACTCGCCAATAACAATCCGCGATTCATGTCGGGTCAGTTCGCCGTGAAAAAGCTGCTTGCCGTGTTCGTAAACCAGAGCGCCGTTTTCTGCAACAAAAGAGATTTCATCTTTTAGCTCAGGGAAGAAGGAAATGAGCTGGTAATACTGGTTACCGCTGGCGACAACGAACTCAATATCGCGCTTTTTCAGTTCCTGATACTGCGCCATAAAACGCTCATGATTGTACGTTTTGGCGTCGTTTAGAAAAGTACCGTCCATGTCTGTGACGATAACTTTTACGCTCATAGAAGTGCTCCTGGCAATGAATGCAAACCGCCACAGTGTAATAACAATGTGACGCAGGGCACAAATTTATTTCGAATGTAATTGAGCGAGAAATTGATACTGTGAATGATATGGCCCGGCGACGGTGGCCGCCGGGCGGAAGAGTTACAGCATATGTTCGGTACGGGCGATGATATCGTCCTGTGCGTCTGGAGAGAGCGCGGTGAAGAAGGCGGAATAACCTGCTACGCGCACCACCAGATCGCGGTATTGATCTGGATGTTTTTTCGCTTCCAGCAATGTTTCGCGGGAAACGATGTTGTACTGAATATGCCAGCCTTTATGCACTTCGAAGAAGGTGCGCAGCAGGATCATCAGTTTCTGCTTGTCAGACTCGTTCTCCAGCGTCGCCGGGTTCAGTTTCTGGTTGAGCAACACACCGCCGAGAATCGCTGCGGTAGGCAGTTTACCCACCGAGCCAATGACCGCCGTTGGGCCGAGATGGTCGGTACCGGAGGCCGGGCTTGCGCCTTCTGCCAGCGGGGTATGCGCTTTACGTCCGTCCGGCGTTGCCATAGTTTGCGCGCCGAATGGTACGTTGGCGGAAATAGATGATGTACCTGCGTAATAATTGCCGCCAACCGGACCACGACCGTAGCGCGGGTTATGGTACTGCTTCAGTTCGTCGATATAGGTCTGATAAGCGCGAGCCAGCAGCGTATCGATGGTATCATCGTCGTTGCCGTACTTCGGCGCGCCGTTAATCAGACGCTGACGCAGCTGCTCGTGAGTCAGACCGTCGAAGTCTTCCGCCAGTGCGGCAGCCAATTGTTGCTGACCAATCGCGCCCTGTTCAAATACCAGTTTCTTCACTGCCGCCAGGCTGTTGCCGAGGTTAGCAATACCGACCTGTAAGCCAGATACCCAGTCATATTTCGCGCCGCCTTGCTTGATACTTTTCGCTCGCTCAATACAGTCATCCACCAGCGCCGAGCAGAGAATATCGTGCACGTTCTCTTCCAGCATGGTGTCGACCACATATTCGATTTCGATTGATTTGCGGGTGTAGTAACGGATTTGCGTATCCCATGCGTCCATGACTTCATCGAAGTTGTTGAAGTTACCCGCTGACAACGCTTTTTCTTGTGGCAGGAACACTTTGCCGCTGGTGGCATCACGACCGCCTTCCAGCGCCGCCAGCATTACGCGGGCGAAGTTGATAAAGCTCATGCCGGTGCAGCGATAGCCCCATTTACCGCCGACGGCGGTTTCGATACAACCAATCGCTGCGTAGTCGTAAGCGTCCTGCGGTTCAATACCGAGTTTAATAAATTCCGGGATGACGATTTCGTCGTTGTTGAACGCGGGCATCCCGAAGCCGCAGCGGATCACCTGCACACAGGCATCGAGGAAATCGTTGCTCATTCCCGCATGGTAACGCACGCTGAGGTTAGGCTGAGTCGAACGCAGGCGACCGCAGGATTCGAGGATCGCGTAAGAGAGTGGATTCACCGCGTCTATCGGCTGACCATCAACCAGATTTTGCCCGCCAATGGTGACGTTCTGATACAGCGGACTTCCCGCAGAGGCTTTTGAGTGCGAGCCGGAGCGGATCTTGTTCACTTCCAGCAGTTTCAGCCAGCAGCTATGCAGCATCTCGATAGCGTGTTCGCGATCCAGCGTCTGGTTGAGTTCAACGTCGCGGCGATAGTACGGATAGAGATACTGATCCATACGACCAAACGACACCGAGTGACCGTTAGATTCGATCTGCAAAATCAACTGGATGAAGTAACACAGTTGCAGCGCCTGCCAGAAAGTCTGCGGTGGCTGGTGGGCGATGATGTCGCAGTTTTCTGCCATCGCCAGCAGTTCATCGCGACGGCTTTCGCGGGATTCGGTGGCAGCCATTTCACGCGCAAGGGCAGCGAAACGTTCAATGTGTTCACTGACTGCCACCAGCACGATATCAATCGCTTTCAGGAACTGCTCGCCGTGCAAATCTTCCAGTACTGTCAGGTTGATACGCGAGCGGCGCTCTGCCACTTTCTCGCGCAGACCATCAAGCCCTTTTTCCAACAGCAGCGGGAAATTGACCGCCAGGTGCGCATCGCCGGAGGTCATATTGCCTTCCGCTTTGATGATGCCGGTTGCCAGCAGACCTTTTTGCTCATCGGTAAACATGCCATAGCAGCGATCCTGTACGGTCTGACCGCGCCACCACGGGCACACTTCATGCAGAACACGTTTGTTCTCTTCGCTCACCGCAAAACCAGCACCCGGACGATCCGCCAGATCATCAATCTCTTTTTCGATCCAGGAGACGGTATATTCCGGGAAGATCGGCGCGGCACGGACTTCACTGGCCTGGTTGCCGATGATTAACTCATCGTGTTTGATCCAGATGGTGCGATTAGCCAGGTGGTGCGCCAGCGCCAGCGCGCGACGTACCGGGATCGGCTTATCGAGATGTTGTTGATACATCTCAGTATAGTGCTGTGCGCGCTCGGTACAGACCGGCGGTTTCACAATATGTACCAGCGCATTTTTGTGCGCTTTAATGCGGTCGCTGAGCGTGTCCAGTTTCAGTGTTGTCATGATTGTTATCCTCGTAAGGTCGCGGTTAACCCTTTCTGGCAGGCATACTGCTGGGCAAAGTCGAGCAGTTCTGGCGCATCAAGCGGTTTTTCCGGGGCGTCATAGGGCAGATTAAGTAAGTGATATTTGTTGATGCCCAGCGTGTGGTAGGGCAAGAAATGGATTTCGTTAACGTGCAGTTCACTGGCGGCAAAATCAGTAATGGCTTTCACACTGGCTTCATCGGCATTAAAGCCCTGAATCAGCGGCACGCGAATGATGATTTTTTTGCCCGCCGCCGCGAGTTTTTTCAGATTATCCAGTACTCTCGCGGCATTACCGTCGGTCCACTGTTTAAACGGCACGTCGGCAACGTGTTTTAAATCGGCAAGAAACAGATCGATATACGGCAAAGAAGGGGCGATGTATTTCCACGGCACATGCAGACAGGTTTCTACCGCAGTATGAATACCGGCTTCGTGGCTGGCTTGCAGTAGTGCCATTGCCATTTCCGGCTGCATAAACGGCTCACCACCGGAAAGCGTTAAGCCGCCGCCGCTGCGATCGTAAAACGGTTTATCGCGCAGAACGGTCGCCATGATCTCCTCAACGCTTTTCACTTCACCACACACGGTTAACGCCTGTGTCGGGCAGCAGTCGGTCAGCGCCGTCAGATGTTCAGGCGTTAACTTTTCCCTGTGAATGAGTAAACCATTCAGCGCGCGCTCAATCACTTCCGGCGCGGTTTTTGAGCATAGTTCGCAGCCTTCCAGGCACAGACGCGCGTCATATAGCAGGTCCTGCGTGCGGGCGCGGCTTTCCGGGTTCTGACACCAGCGGCAGCCCAGCGAGCACCCCTTAAGGAAAACTACCGTGCGGATACCGGGACCGTCGTGGGTCGAATAGCGCTGAATGTTGAAAATCATAGATGCCCCTCTTTTTCGTTCAAACATTAAAATACTTTCGAATGAAAGTTAAATTGATGTGCATCAACTGTTCAGAGAGTTTTTTCGTGATAGTCTGATTTCATACAAAAATAGATTTAGAGGATGACTATGGAACTGTATCTGGATACTTCAGACGTCACCGCAGTGAAGACGCTGGCTCGTGTTTTTCCGTTGGCGGGTGTGACCACTAATCCAAGTATTGTGGCGGCAGGTAAGAAGCCTCTGGAAGTTTTACTTCCTGAGTTACATGAGGCGATGGGCGGACAGGGGCGTTTGTTTGCCCAGGTCATGTCTACTACTGCTGAAGGTATGGTGAACGATGCCCGTAAACTGCGTTCTATTATTGCGGATATCGTGGTTAAAGTACCTGTGACTGCCGAGGGGTTGGCAGCGATTAAGCTATTAAAAGCGGAAGGGATTCCGACGCTGGGTACGGCGGTTTATGGCGCGGCGCAAGGGCTGCTGTCGGCGCTGGCGGGGGCAGAGTATGTTGCGCCTTACGTCAACCGAATTGATGCTCAGGGCGGAAGTGGTATTCAGACGGTGACCGACTTACACCAGTTACTGAAAATGCATGCGCCACAGGCGAAAGTGCTGGCAGCGAGTTTCAAAACCCCGCGTCAGGCGCTGGACTGCTTACTGGCAGGATGCGAATCAATCACACTGCCGCTGGATGTCGCGCAACAGATGATTAGCTATCCGGCAGTTGATGCCGCCGTGGCGAAGTTTGAGCAGGACTGGCAGGGGGCGTTTGGCAGAACGTCGATTTAACAGGGCGCTTGTCATCCTCATAAATTGCTGTTGACGTGGCGGAGTGCACTGATTCCTGCCGCGTCTTATCAGACCTGGAAATCTGCGCCCGAACCGTAGGCCAGATAAGGCGTTCACGCCGCATCTGGCGTCTGGATCAAATGCCTGATGCGCCGCTTGCCGGGTCTTATCAGGCCTGGAGCTGGCAATTACTGCCCGCACACCTCACATCCCGGATTACGCATCAGTTTCATTTCGCGAAACTGACAGGTCATCGCATCGTACATTACGATTTTACCGCTGGCAGGTTTGCCATAACCTGCCAGCAGTTTTATCGCTTCCATTGCCTGCAACGAACCAATCACCCCAATCAACGGTGCCATTACGCCCGCTTCCACGCAGGTTAACGCGTTCTCGCCAAACAAACGGCTAAGGCAGCGATAGCACGGCTCACCGTCCTGATAAGTAAAGACCGTGATTTGTCCTTCCATACGAATTGCCGCGCCGGAAACCAGCGGCACCTTCGCGGCAAAACAGCCCGAGTTCAGTTGATTACGTACCGCAACGTTATCCGTACAGTCGAGCACCAGATCGTGTTTTGCAATCATCGCAGCAAGTTCAGCGTCATCAAGCAACGCGTTTACCGGCGTAATCGCGATATGTGGATTGATCCGCGCCAGTGCGTCACGGGCTGATTCTACCTTCGGTTGCCCGACCGTGGCATCACTGTGCAGCGTCTGGCGCTGCAAATTTGAGAGCGAAACCGTGTCGAAGTCGAGCAGCGTCAGGTTACCGACGCCGGCGCTTGCCAGATACTGCGAGGCTGCGCAGCCGAGGCCGCCCAGGCCAACTACCAGCACGCGGGAATCTTTCAATGCTTCCTGACCGTCAAAATCAAAACCACGCAGGATGATTTGCCGATTGTAGCGCAGCATCTCCTGATCGCTGAGTTCCGCCATTACAGGCCTCCGAACAACGCATTAAATGGCTCGACTTCCACCCATTCGCCCGCTTCAACATTGCCGCGATCGCGCTCCAGCACGATAAAGCAGTTGCCGAGGCTAAAGGAGCTAAATATATGTGAACCCTGATGCCCGGTGGTCGTAACTTCCAGCTCGCCGTCGGCGTTGCGTTGCAGCACGCCGCGCTGGAAATCAAGACGTCCAGGGGATTTCTTCAGACGCGATGCCGTGCGTACGCGCTGGCGCGCGGGCAGGCCACTGGCGGTATTGCCGCTTAATTTGGCCAGCAAAGGTTGTACCAATTGATAGAAGGTCAGCGTCGCAGAAACCGGATTGCCCGGCAGGCCGCAGAACCAGCTATTGCTGAGTTTACCGAACGCGAACGGTTTACCTGGTTTAATCGCCAGCTTCCAGAAAGCAATTTCGCCCAGTTCTTCGAGAATGGTTTTGGTGTAATCCGCCTCACCAACCGAAACACCCCCGGAACTGATCACCACATCCGCCTGGCTGTCGGCTTCAATAAATGCGGCGCGCAGGGCATGTGGATCGTCGCGAATAATCCCTAGGTTGATTACTTCACAACCCAGCTGTTCTAACATCAAATGCACCGCGAGGCGGTTGGTATCGTAAATTTGCCCGTCGCCCAGAGGCTGACCGGGTAACTGTAACTCATCACCCGTGGAAAATAGCGCCACTCGCACTTTACGAATCACCGGAACGTCGGCAATCCCTAGCGAAGCAATCACTGGCAGTTCAGCGGTAGTCAGGCGAGTCCCCGCCGGGAAAACAACCGCGCCCGCAGAGATATCTTCACCGCGACGGCGAATATTTTGCCCGCTACGCACTTCAGCAGTAAAACGCACGCCATTATCCGTTTGTTCAGTCTGTTCCTGCATCACCACCGCTTCGCAGCCTTCCGGTACTGGTGCGCCAGTCATAATGCGGATGCAGGTGCCAGCGGGCCACTCGCCATGGTAAGGCTGACCGGCAAACGACTTCCCGGCAACGGGTAGCGGTTGTCCGGAGGTGATATCGGCCAAACGTACCGCGTAACCGTCCATTGCGGAGTTATCAAACCCTGGGACATCCAGCGGCGAAACCACATCGCTCGCCAGAATACGGCCAAAACACTGTACCAGTGGCAGCGTTTCCTGGGCGGTCAGTGGGGTAACGCGAGAAAGCATCTCATTAAGCGCGGTGTCGAGCGACATCAATCCGGTGGTAAATTCCATGAAAACACTCCTGCGGAGGCAAAATCGAATTTGTCTATTATGTCAGAAAAACATCACAGACTGTATGCCACCTCGGTCGTAGAGCAGACGCTCGCCTTTACATGCCATATACATCTTTCTATATTCAAAAATTGAATGAGTAATTCATAAAAATTCTGATATTTATAGCAAAAGTGGCGAGCCACCCTTAATGGACGAAGACTATGGGCAAAGCAGTCATTGCAATCCACGGCGGCGCAGGCGCAATTAGCCGCGCACAGATGAGTCTGCAACAGGAATTACGCTACATTGAGGCGCTGTCTGCCATTGTTGAAACCGGACAGCAAATGCTCGAAGCGGGCGAAAGCGCGCTGGATGTGGTGACAGAAGCGGTGCGCTTGCTGGAAGAGTGTCCGCTCTTTAACGCCGGAATTGGCGCCGTCTTTACGCGTGATGAAACGCATGAACTGGACGCCTGCGTGATGGATGGCAACACACTGAAAGCGGGGGCGGTGGCGGGCATTAGTCATCTGCGTAATCCGGTTCTTGCCGCCCGGCTGGTGATGGAGCAAAGCCCGCATGTGATGATGATTGGCGAAGGGGCAGAAAATTTTGCGTTTGCTCATGGCATGGAGCGCGTCTCGCCGGAGATTTTCTCCACGCCTTTGCGTTATGAACAACTACTGGCAGCGCGCGAGGAAGGGGAAACGCTCCTCGACCATAGCGGCGCTCCGCTGGATGAAAAACAAAAAATGGGCACCGTGGGGGCCGTGGCGTTGGATTTACACGGCAATCTGGCGGCAGCCACGTCCACGGGCGGAATGACCAATAAATTACCCGGACGAGTGGGCGATAGTCCCTTAGTGGGTGCCGGATGCTACGCCAATAACGCCAGTGTGGCGGTTTCTTGTACCGGTACGGGCGAAGTCTTCATCCGCGCGCTGGCGGCGTATGACATCGGCGCGTTAATGGATTATGGCGGTCTAAGCCTCGCGGAAGCCTGCGAGCGGGTGGTGATGGAAAAACTCCCTGCGCTTGGCGGCAGCGGTGGCTTAATCGCTATCGACCACGAAGGTAACGTCGCACTACCGTTTAACACCGAAGGAATGTATCGCGCCTGGGGCTACGCAGGCGATACACCAACCACTGGTATCTACCGCGAAAAAGGGGACACCGTTGCCACACAGTGATGAACTTGATGCCGGTGATGTCCTGGCGGTCGATAATCTCAACATTGCCTTTATGCAGGACCAGCAGAAAGTGGCTGCGGTGCGCAATCTTTCTTTTCGGCTGCGACGCGGTGAGACGCTGGCCATTGTCGGGGAATCCGGCTCCGGTAAATCTGTCACAGCACTGGCATTGATGCGTCTATTGGAACAAGCAGGCGGTTTAGTGCAGTGCGATCAAATGCTGTTGCGGCGACGCAGTCGTGAAGTGATTGAGCTTAACGAGCAGAGTGCCAGGCAAATACAGCATGTGCGCGGCGCAGATATCGCGATGATTTTTCAGGAGCCGATGACGTCGCTGAATCCGGTATTTACTGTGGGTGAGCAGATTGCCGAGTCTATCCGTTTGCATCAAAACGCCAGTCGTGAACAGGCGATGGTAGAGGCGAAGCGGATGCTGGATCAGGTTCGCATCCCGGAAGCCCAAACCATTCTTTCGCGTTATCCGCATCAACTCTCCGGCGGGATGCGCCAGCGAGTGATGATTGCAATGGCGCTGTCATGTCGTCCGGCGGTGCTGATTGCGGATGAACCGACCACCGCACTGGATGTCACCATTCAGGCGCAGATCCTGCAATTAATCAAAGTATTGCAAAAAGAGATGTCGATGGGCGTCATCTTTATCACTCACGACATGGGCGTGGTGGCAGAGATTGCCGATCGGGTGCTGGTGATGTATCAGGGCGAAGCGGTCGAAACGGGCAGCGTTGAAGAGATTTTTCATGCGCCACAGCATCCTTATACCCGCGCGCTGTTGGCTGCCGTGCCGCAGTTGGGGGCGATGAAAGGGCAAGATTATCCTCGCCGTTTCCCGCTGATATCGCTTGAAGATCCGGCTAAACAGGAACGACCTGTCGAGCAGAAAACGGTGGTTGATGGCGACCCTGTTTTACAGGTGCGTAATCTGGTGACCCGTTTCCCTTTACGTAGTGGCTTACTGAATCGCGTTACGCGAGAAGTGCATGCGGTTGAGAAGGTCAGTTTTGATCTCTGGCCGGGCGAAACGTTGTCGCTGGTGGGAGAGTCCGGGAGTGGCAAATCAACCACCGGTAGGGCGTTGCTGCGCCTGGTTGAATCCCAGGGCGGCGAAATCATCTTCAAAGGGCAGCGAATCGATACCCTTTCACCAGGCAAACTTCAGGCATTGCGTCGCGACATCCAGTTTATTTTTCAGGATCCTTACGCCTCGCTGGATCCACGACAGACCATTGGTGATTCGATTGTTGAACCGCTGCGCGTACACGGTTTATTGCAAGGTAAAGAAGCTGCTGCACGCGTTGCGTGGTTGCTGGAACGCGTTGGCCTGTTACCTGAACATGCGTGGCGTTACCCGCATGAGTTTTCCGGCGGTCAGCGTCAGCGCATCTGCATTGCTCGCGCGTTGGCACTGAATCCAAAAGTGATCATTGCCGATGAAGCCGTCTCGGCGCTGGATGTTTCGATCCGTGGGCAAATCATCAACTTGTTGCTCGATCTCCAGCGTGATTTTGGCATCGCCTTTCTGTTTATCTCCCACGATATGGCCGTGGTTGAGCGGATCAGTCATCGAGTGGCGGTGATGTATCTCGGGCAAATCGTTGAAATTGGTCCACGGCGCGCGGTCTTTGAAAATCCGCAGCACCCTTATACACGTAAATTACTGGCGGCAGTTCCGGTCGCTGAACCGTCCCGACTACGACCGCAGCGCGTGCTGCTGTCGGACGATCTTCCCAGCAATATTCATCTGCGTGGCGAAGAGGTTGCCGCCGTCTCGTTGCAATGTGTCGGGCCGGGGCATTACGTCGCACAACCACAATCAGAATACGCATTCATGCGTAGATAACATTCAGGCGGAGAATAAAATGGCAAGAGCTGTACACCGTAGTGGGTTAGTGGCGATGGGCATTGCCGCAGCGTTGATGGCACCTTGTGCATTCGCTGCCAAAGAGGTGGTTGTGGCAGTGGGATCGAACTTCACTACGCTCGATCCGTATGACGCGAATGACACGTTATCTCAGGCCGTAGCGAAATCTTTTTATCAGGGGCTGTTCGGTCTGGATAAAGAGATGAAACTGAAAAACGTGCTGGCGGAGAGTTATACCGTTTCCGATGACGGCCTCACTTACACCGTGAAATTGCGCGAAGGGATTAAGTTCCAGGACGGCACCGACTTTAACGCCGCAGCCGTCAAAGCGAATCTGGACCGAGCCAGCGATCCGGCAAATCATTTAAAACGCTATAACCTGTACAAAAATATTGCCAAAACTGAAGCGGTCGATCCGACAACGGTAAAGATTACCCTCAAACAGCCGTTCTCCGCGTTTATTAACATCCTCGCTCACCCGGCGACCGCGATGATTTCACCGGCAGCGCTGGAAAAATATGGCAAGGAGATTGGTTTTCATCCGGTCGGAACTGGACCGTATGAACTGGATACCTGGAACCAGACCGATTTTGTGAAGGTTAAAAAATTCGCGGGTTACTGGCAGCCAGGCTTGCCCAAACTGGACAGCATCACCTGGCGTCCGGTGGCGGACAACAATACCCGCGCGGCAATGCTGCAAACCGGTGAAGCGCAGTTTGCTTTCCCCATCCCTTATGAACAAGCTGCACTACTGGACAAGAACAAAAATATCGAGCTGATGGCCAGCCCGTCGATTATGCAGCGTTATATCAGTATGAACGTGACGCAGAAACCATTCGATAACCCAAAAGTGCGTGAGGCGCTGAATTACGCCATCAACCGTCAGGCACTGGTGAAAGTGGCCTTCGCGGGATATGCAGTTCCTGCCACTGGTGTGGTGCCACCGAGTATTGCCTACGCGCAAAGTTATAAACCGTGGCCTTACGATCCGGCTAAAGCGCGCGAACTATTAAAAGAGGCGGGATATCCCAACGGTTTCAGTACCACATTGTGGTCATCACATAATCATAGTACCGCGCAGAAAGTGCTGCAATTTACTCAGCAACAGCTAGCGCAGGTGGGGATTAAAGCCCAGGTGACGGCGATGGATGCCGGGCAGCGGGCGGCTGAAGTTGAAGGTAAAGGGCAAAAAGAGAGCGGCGTGCGAATGTTCTATACTGGCTGGTCGGCCTCGACCGGTGAAGCTGACTGGGCGCTATCGCCGCTGTTCGCCTCGCAGAACTGGCCACCGACGCTGTTTAATACTGCGTTTTACAGCAATAAGCAGGTGGATGACGAGCTTGCCCAGGCGCTGAAAACCAACGATCCGGCGGAAAAGGCGCGCTTGTATAAGGCGGCGCAGGATACCATCTGGCAAGAGTCGCCGTGGATCCCGCTGGTGGTAGAAAAACTGGTGTCGGCACACAGCAAAAAACTGAGCGGTTTTTGGATTATGCCAGACACTGGCTTTAGCTTTGAAGATGCGGATTTGCAATAAGCAACGCAGGGAGAGGAATGCTTAATTACGTTATCAAACGCTTGCTGGGGCTGATTCCGACGCTGTTTATTGTCTCAGTGCTGGTGTTTTTGTTTGTCCATATGCTACCCGGCGACCCGGCGCGATTGATTGCCGGTCCAGAAGCCGATGCGCAGGTCATCGAACTGGTGCGTCAGCAACTGGGGCTGGATCAGCCGCTGTATCACCAGTTCTGGCACTATATCAGCAATGCCGTGCAGGGGGATTTTGGTCTGTCGATGGTGTCGCGTCGTCCGGTTGCCGAGGAGATCGCCAGCCGTTTCATGCCTACGCTGTGGTTGACCATAACCAGTATGACATGGGCGGTGCTGTTCGGCATGGCGGCGGGTATTATCGCCGCCGTCTGGCGTAACCGTTGGCCGGATCGATTAAGTATGACCATCGCGGTATCAGGGATTTCATTTCCGGCATTTGCGCTCGGAATACTGCTGATTCAGGTTTTCTCTGTTGAACTTGGCTGGTTGCCTACCGTAGGTGCAGACAGTTGGCAGCACTACATATTACCTTCTCTGACGCTCGGCGCGGCGGTGGCGGCAGTGATGGCGCGTTTTACCCGCGCCTCGTTTGTTGACGTTTTAAATGAAGATTATATGCGTACCGCGAGGGCGAAAGGGGTAAGCGAAACCTGGGTTGTCCTCAAGCATGGTTTACGCAACGCCATGATCCCGGTGGTCACCATGATGGGATTGCAGTTTGGCTTTTTGCTCGGTGGCTCTATCGTGGTGGAGAAAGTATTTAACTGGCCCGGACTTGGGCGTTTACTGGTCGATTCGGTAGAAATGCGTGATTACTCGGTGATTCAGGCAGAAATTCTGCTCTTCTCGCTGGAGTTTATTCTTATCAACTTAGTGGTGGATGTGCTTTACGCCGCCATTAACCCGGCTATCAGGTACAAGTAAGGATGCGACTATTTAACTGGCGACGCCAGGCGGTGTTAAACGCTATGCCACTGGTAAAACCTGACCAGGTACGTACACCGTGGCATGAATTCTGGCGGCGTTTTCGCCGTCAGCATATGGCGATGGCCGCCGCACTGTTCGTCATTTTGCTGATTGTGGTGGCAATTTTTGCCCGTTGGATCGCCCCCTATGATGCCGAAAATTTTTTCGATTATGACAACCTAAATAACGGCCCTTCTTTGCAACACTGGTTTGGTGTCGACTCGCTGGGGCGTGATATTTTCAGCCGTGTCCTGGTCGGCGCGCAAATCTCGCTGGCGGCGGGTGTGTTTGCTGTCTTTATTGGCGCGGCGATCGGTACGCTATTGGGTTTACTGGCGGGATATTACGAAGGCTGGTGGGACCGATTGATTATGCGTATTTGCGATGTGCTGTTTGCTTTCCCTGGCATATTACTGGCGATTGCTGTCGTTGCGGTGTTAGGAAGCGGTATTGCCAACGTAATTATCGCAGTCGCCATCTTTTCCATTCCGGCTTTTGCCCGTCTGGTGCGTGGCAACACGCTGGTGTTGAAACAGCAAACTTTTATTGAATCGGCGCGCAGTATTGGTGCCAGCGACATGACCATCTTGTTGCGCCATATCTTGCCCGGGACTGTCTCTTCCATTGTCGTCTTTTTCACAATGCGTATTGGCACTTCGATCATCTCGGCTGCCAGCCTTTCATTTCTTGGCCTGGGGGCGCAGCCGCCGACACCAGAATGGGGGGCTATGCTCAATGAAGCGCGAGCGGATATGGTCATCGCGCCGCATGTGGCGGTTTTCCCGGCACTCGCTATCTTCCTTACCGTGCTGGCTTTCAACTTGCTGGGCGATGGCTTACGCGACGCGCTGGACCCGAAAATTAAAGCATAGCCACGGCAGAATATTGCTTAAAAATGTAATGGCGTCATAGGAAATTATTGCTATACGCAAATGTTGTAACTTTCTGCCGATTTTGTAGAATCAGGTAATTGGGTAAATATGCTGCTGTAAAAGTCTATTTATGCAGCGAAGTAGCGTACTGATAGTTATTTTGTTACGTGTATTAACATGCTTAGTTTATACGAAAAAATAAAGATAAGACTGATTATTTTATTTTTGTTGGCTACGCTGTCATTTATTGGTCTTTTTTTCATCATTAACTATCAGTTGGTATCGGAAAGGGCGGTAAAACGTGCCGATAGCCGCTTTGAACTTATTCAAAAAAATGTAGGTTATTTTTTTAAAGATATTGAGCGTGCTGCCTTAACGTTAAAGGATTCGCTGTATTTATTGAAAAACAGTGAGGAGATTAAACGTGCCGTCATTCTGAAAATGGAAATGATGCCATTTCTGGATACGGTAGGATTGGTGCTGGATGATGATAAATATTATCTCTTTACCCGTCGGGCGAATGATAAAATCATTGTTTACCATCAGGAAAAAGTAAATGGGCCACTTGTCGATGAGGCAGGACGCGTCATCTTTGCCGACTTTAACCCGTCCCAGCGGCCCTGGTCGGTGGCATCAGACGACTCGGGTAGTAGCTGGAATCCGGCCTACAACTGCTTTGATCGGCCAGGGAAAAAGTGTATCTCTTTTACTCTACGAATTAATGGCAAAGACCGTGACTTACTGGCGGTTAATAAGATTCATGTCGACTTAAACTGGCGCTATCTGAATGAATATCTTGATCAAATTAGTTCGAATGATGAAGTGCTGTTTTTGAAACAAGGCCATGAGATCATCGCCAAAAACCAACTCGCCCGTGAAAAACTGATTATTTATAATAGCGAAGGAAACTATAACATTATTGATTCTTTCGACACGGAATATATCGCAAGAACATCAGAAGTTCCAAATAACGCGTTGTTCGAAATATATTTTTATTATCCCACAGGTAATTTATTTAACGCATCGGATAAACTCTTTTATCTACCATTTGCATTTATTATTATCGTATTGCTGTTGGTTTACTTAATGACCACGCGTGTGTTTCGTCGACAATTTTCCGAAATGACAGAACTGGTCAATACGCTGGAGTTTTTGCCCGATTCTTCTGAACAAATGCAGGCATTGAAAATCCGTGAAGGCGATGCGAAAGAGATTATCAGCATCAAAAATTCCATAGCGGAAATGAAAGATGCCGAAGTTGAACGTTCGAATAAACTGCTCTCGCTAATCTCCTACGATCAGGAGAGTGGATTTATCAAAAACATGGCGATTATTGAATCTAATAATAGCCAGTATCTGGCTGTCGGGATCATCAAACTGTGCGGGCTGGAAGCTGTCGAAGCTGTGTTTGGCGTCGAGGAACGCAATAAAATCGTCAGGAAACTGTGTCAGCGAATTGCCGAGAAATATGCGCAATGCTGCGATATAGTGACATTCAATGCCGATCTCTATTTATTATTATGCCGGGAAAATGTACAGACCTTTACCCGCAAAATAGCGATGGTAAATGATTTCGACAGCAGCTTTGGTTATCGCAATCTGCGCATACACAAATCTGCCATTTGTGAACCGTTGAAGGGTGAAAACGCCTGGAGTTATGCCGAAAAGCTGAAACTGGCGATTTCCAGTGTCCGTGACCATATGTTCTCTGAGTTTATTTTCTGTGATGACGCGAAACTCAACGAAATTGAAGAGAATATCTGGATTGCGCGTAATATTCGCCATGCAATGGAAATAGGCGAACTGTTTTTAGTCTATCAACCGATTGTTGATATGAAAACCAGAGACATTGTCGGCGCAGAAGCATTATGCCGCTGGATCTCTGCGGAACGAGGAATAATCTCACCGCTGAAGTTTGTTACGATTGCTGAAGATATTGGGTTTATCAATGAGCTTGGCTATCAAATTATTAAAACCGCAATGCGGGAATTCAGGCATTTTAGTCAGCGTGCGGCCCTGAAGGACGGTTTCTTACTGCATATTAATGTTTCGCCCTGGCAGCTAAACGAACCACACTTTCATGAGCATTTTACAACTATCATGAAAGAGCATGATCTGCAGGCAAATAGCATCTGTATTGAGATCACTGAAACAGTGATCGAACGAATTAATGAACATTTTTATCTCAATATTGCACAACTGCGTAAACAAGGGGTAGGGATATCGATTGATGACTTTGGCACAGGGCTGTCAAACCTGAAACGTTTTTATGAAATTAACCCTGACAGCATAAAAGTAGATTCACAATTTACCGGCGATATTTTCGGCACCGCGGGAAAAATTGTACGCATTATCTTCGACCTGGCACGCTATAACCAGATTCCGGTGATTGCAGAAGGCGTTGAGAGCGAAGAGGTTGCGCGTGAATTAATGAAATTAGGCTGTGTTCAGGCCCAAGGGTATCTGTACCAGAAGCCTATGCCATTCTCTGCCTGGGATAAAAGTGGAAAGTTAGTAAAAGAGTAGTTTAGGTATGTCCAGAATCAATAAATTCGTACTTACAGTCAGTCTGCTGATTTTTATTATGATTTCGGCAGTTGCCTGCGGGATCTACACTCAAATGGTGAAAGAACGGGTGTATGGCCTGAAACAGTCCGTTATTGATACTGCTTTTGCGGTGGCAAATATTGCTGAATATCGGCGTAGTGTGGCAATTGATCTCATCAATACGCTAAATCCTACGGAAGAACAATTGCTGGTTGGCTTACGCACAGCCTATGCCGATTCGATTTCTCCTTCTTATTTGTATGATGTTGGGCCTTATCTGATTTCCAGTGATGAATGTATTCAGGTAAAGGAGTACGAGAATAACTATTGTACAAATATCATGCAGGTGGTTAAGTATTTGCATGTTAAGAATACGGGGTTTATCTCTTTTGACGGTAAAACTTTCGTCTATTATCTCTACCCGGTTAGCCATAATCGCAGTCTGATATTTTTGCTTGGGCTGGAGCGCTTTTCTTTACTGTCAAAATCACTGGCAATGGACAGCGATAACCTGATGTTCTCACTTTTTAAGAATGGCAAACCGGTTACTGGTGATGAATATAACGCCAAAAACGCCATCTTCACTGTTTCGGAAGCGATGGAGCACTTCTCCTATTTACCGACAGGATTGTATGTGTTTGCCTATAAAAAAGACGTTTATTTTCAGGTATGTACGTTGATCATCTTCTTTGCCGCATTGGTGGCAGCTATATCAGGGGCCAGCTGCCTCTATCTGGTACGCAGAGTGATCAATCGGGGCATTGTTGAAAAAAAAGCCATTATTAATAACCATTTTGACCGCGTGCTGGACGGTGGGCTTTTCTTCTCGGCGGCGGATGTCAAAAAACTCTACAGCATGTATAACTCAGCGTTTCTTGACGACCTGACCAAAGCGATGGGCAGAAAATCCTTTGACGAAGACTTAAAAGCCTTGCCGGAAAAAGGCGGATATTTGTGCCTGTTTGACGTCGATAAATTCAAGAACATTAACGACACCTTCGGCCATTTGTTGGGCGATGAAGTGTTGATTAAGGTTGTGAAAATCCTTAAATCACAAATTCCGGTGGATAAAGGCAAAGTCTATCGTTTTGGCGGCGACGAATTTGCGGTGATTTATACAGGTGGAACGCTGGAAGAGTTGCTATCGATATTAAAAGAAATCGTTCATTTCCAGGTGGGGAGCATTAATTTAAGCACCAGCATCGGCGTAGCACATTCAAATGAATGTACCACCGTTGAACGGCTGAAAATGTTGGCAGATGAGCGACTGTATAAGAGCAAGAAAAACGGCAGGGCGCAGATTAGCTGGCAATAATGTTTATTAGCAGGCCGGGAAAATAAATTTGCCCGGCCTGGCATTAATTAAACCCGACTACCCCACAAATCGTACTCATCGGCATGCTCGACTTTCACACGCAGGATGTCGCCCGGCTTAACCTTGGTTTCACCGTTGAGATAGACCGCGCCGTCGATTTCCGGTGCATCAGCCATACTGCGGCCAATCGCGCCTTCTTCATCCACTTCGTCGATGATCACCAGAATTTCACGGCCAACTTTCTCCTGCAGGCGCTCGGCGGAAATCTGTTGTTGCAGCTGCATGAAGCGATTCCAGCGTTCTTCTTTCACTTCTTCCGGGACCTGGTCCGGCAGAGCATTGGCATCTGCGCCTTCAACCGGGCTGTATTTAAAGCAGCCAACGCGATCCAGACGTGCTTCTTTCAGGAAGTCGAGCAGCATCTGGAAATCTTCTTCCGTCTCGCCAGGGAAGCCGACAATAAAGGTTGAACGCAGGGTCAGTTCTGGGCAGATTTCACGCCATTTTTTGATACGTGCCAGTTGACGATCCACCGAACCCGGGCGCTTCATCAGTTTGAGAATACGTGGGCTGGCATGCTGCAGCGGAATATCCAGATATGGCAGGATTTTGCCTTCAGCCATCAGCGGGATAACGTCGTCCACGTGCGGATAAGGGTAAACGTAGTGCAGACGTGTCCAGATCCCCAGTTTCGATAACTGTTCGCACAGGCTGACCATGCTGGTTTTTACCGGCTCGCCGTTGTGGAAGCCAGTACGGTGTTTAACATCTACGCCATAGGCGGAAGTATCCTGGGAAATCACCAGAATCTCTTTAACACCCGCATCAACCAGACGTTTCGCTTCGCTTAATACTTCGCCAATCGGGCGGCTCACCAGATCGCCGCGCATTGAAGGAATAATGCAGAAGGTGCAGCGGTGGTTACAACCTTCGGAAATCTTCAGATAGGCATAATGACGTGGGGTCAACTTAACACCCTGTTCCGGCACCAGGCTCAGGAACGGATTGTGTTTCGGTTTTGGCACGTAATGATGAACGTGCTCCAGAACCTGCTCGTAGCTATGAGGCCCGGTGATTTCCAGCACTTTCGGGTGGACTTCGCGGATCTGATCTTCTTTTGCCCCCAGACAACCAGTCACAATCACCTTGCCGTTTTCATTCAACGCTTCGCCAATGGCTTCCAGAGATTCTTGCACCGCGCTGTCAATAAAGCCGCAGGTGTTAACGATCACCATATCCGCGTCGTCATAGCTCGGTACAACGTCATAACCTTCAGTACGCAGTTCGGTCAGAATGCGCTCTGAATCGACAAGGTTTTTCGGGCAGCCAAGGGAAACAAAGCCGATTTTCGGCTGGGGAGTTACTTTGCTCATAGCTTAAAAAATATTCAGTTACAGGAAAGGTCAGGGCAGGGATTCTACAGAGTTCTGGATAAAATTTGTATCGTAATCTGGTCAACAGGTGAGGAAAACGCCCCAAATATCGGGGCGCAAATGATTGTCATGCTACTGGGTTTTCAGTTAGCGCCTCCGCAGGCTGGCTGCTGGATTTGTCCCGCAGCGTAAAGACCGAAATAATCGTGAAGCAACCGGCAATCGCCCCCAGGATGAGATAGGTTTCAGCAAAGCCAATGGTGTCATATAGATAGCCGGCAATGGGTGAATAGATTGCCGTGGCGATGGATGCCACAAAAAGCACCAGCAGGTATACCGTCGAAGAGAGTTTATGATCAAAGTTAGCCGCGATAAATTTAAACACAGACACCAGGATCAGTGGTTTTTCGATGGCGTGCATCATTTTAACGGCCGCAATCCACACAGGTCCCAGTTGGATAGCTGAACCGGCAATGCGTAGCGACATAATGGTTCCGGCAATCACTAATGCCCATTTGGCGCCAGTGCGGTTAACAAACCACGGCATCAGACAGAGAAATAAGGTTTCTCCACAGACCTGGACAGAAGCCAGAATTCCGTACCAGCGATTGCCTTCTTCTGGCGTCGGAAATTGCAGCGAAAAATATTGTGCGAATTGTTGATCGTAGGTGTCATAAATTTGCGTTACGAACAGAGTGAACATCAATAAAAACCAGAACTGACTATTTTTCGCCAGTTCAAGCGCATGGATAGCTTTCAGCGAATTGGTTTTTTCAATTTCCGCCTCGGTCAGTTCAATTTTGGTAAACATAAAACAGATTGCGGCGATCACAATGGCACAGCTTGCCAGCCAGAAAGAGAGATTAGGGCTGGTATCAATGTATTTACCCACAATCCACGCGGCGGCAGCCCATCCCAGAGAGCCCCACATTCTTACGCGACCATATTCAAAATGATAACGGCGCGAAACTTTATCTATCCAGGAATCCAGAACGCCACAGCCAGAATTAAAAATGATCCCCAGGTAAACACCACCCAAAACAGCGCCCAGCCAGAAGTTATGAACCAGAAGCGGGGCATACACATAAATAAAGAATGGGCCTACGGGAAGTAATAATGCGACGAGGATCCAGATGAGTTGTTTCTTAAGACCAAATTTATCGGAGATAAAACCGAAGAACGGCTGCATTAATAACGCAATGAAAGCATTAACGGAATAAAGCAATCCTGTGCGAGTGGCGGTAATTTCCAGATGCTGTGTCGTCCATATGACAAAAAATGCCATCGTTGCCGACCAGGCGAAGAGGTACAGAAAATCGAAAATACTGAGCAAAATATAATTACGTTTACCGGGCAATAACATAGCCATATCCTCAATCACTGGCGTTGGGTCATTTACCGTTGGCACAGGCATTAGCTGTGCTTACTGGTTATTGTTTTGGTATGCATCTCCGGAAATGTCATACGTTAACAATTTCATTTTTACTCTGACCCTGACCGCGATGATTAGGCAATGTGTTAAATGAATGTTTGAGATTTACATCACAATTATTGCTGATAATAAAAAAGATTTAGCGAAACAGATCACTAAATCTTTTTATGAGAACGTATTACTTTTATGCCTTTCTTGTTAGCTCATCTGCCAGTGTGCGAAGGTGTTCAGCAATATTCATCAGATCAGTCTGTGGTGAGTGCAGGGGACCAGCAGAGTTACGCACGACCAGGCGACTGGGAAGGATGGTAGAAGAGCGGAGCATCGCGTGTTCATCGTCCGGCTGTAAAATTTGTTGAACGGCAATTTTCCCTTGTAAATCAAAGTCGATTGCGACGGTCGTTAGCGAAGGTTCAAAAAACGCACTCTCATAGGTGTCGTCATAGCCTATGACAGAAATATCTTGCGGGATTTTACGTTTTTGTTGATGTAAGGCGCTTAATGCCCCCAATGCCATCTGATCATTGGCGATCAGAAGAGCGGTCGCCTGTGGTGTTTCACGTAGCATCTGTAACGTCGCCAGATAGCCGCTTTGAGCGTCCCAATGACCGTAATGAATGGCCAGCGGCGTCAGTTGGAGTGAAGCGAGGGTATCGCGCCAGGTATTGAGTCGTAGCCGCGCGGGTACTGAATTTTCAGGGCCAGAGATCAAGCAAAATTGACGATGCCCCAAATCGTAAAGATGTTTCACGCTGGCGCGTGCACCTTCTGCGGGATTAAAGGTGACGTTAAATACCGGGCTATAAGGGTCCACGTCGAGAAACAGACACAATACATCGCTGTTTTCAGTAACCAGTGTTTCAGCCAATGCCGTTTCCAGTGGTGCGTTGATAATAATCTTTGTTACCCGTTGTGCTTTTAATTCATTAATTGCAGCCTGAATACCTTTAATATCAACATCGTCAATCATGGATATCAGTACCTGATATCCCTGTTCTCCGGCATATTTTTTCACTGCTGCCGCAATTTGCGAGGGGGCATGCAGGGCAAGTGAAGTTGTAACCAGCCCGACTGTTTTGCTCTCTTTCCCTACCAACTGTTGAGCTACGCGATTTGGAACGTACTTAAGTTCGGCAATGGCTTGTTCAATTTTTTGACGTGTTTTAGCAGACACGTTCGCTGAATTGTTAAGCACCCTCGACACTGTCTGATAAGAAACATTGGCATGACGAGCAACATCGGCAAGGGTTGCAGCTTTGGTTTTCATATTCGCCCCGGCTAAAAGATTTGTCACAGTATACCGCAGTGAATGTCATACGTATCACGCTCACCTGTCTCAGTGCCGGTAAGCTGAACCGACGAACCTGTTTGAAGGGAAAAACGCGTACTTGATCACATTCCTACCGGACATTCCTTGCATAACGAAGCAATAAATTACTAGATGACAGTATTGTGAACGAATAACATTTTTTGTCTGTTTAAAACAATTCAGGAGTCAGCATGGACAAGTACCCACCGATCATCCCCAGAGCCCCATGGTTACTTCATGGAGCTGATTACAATCCGGAGCAATGGTTACATGTCCCTGGGATTCTGGAGAAAGATATCGCCATGATGCAACAGGCTGGTTGTAACACCATGTCGGTGGGCATTTTTAGCTGGTCAATACTGGAACCCACAGAGGGTGAGTATCGCTTTGACTGGCTGGATGAGGTGCTGGATAAACTTCATGCTGGTGGGATCTCTGTCTTCCTCGCAACACCAAGCGGAGCCAAACCCGCCTGGCTTGCTGCTCGTTATCCGGAGGTTCTGAGAGTTAGCGCCTCACGCGAGAAAATGCTTCACGGTGGTCGCCATAATCACTGCCTTTCTTCGCCAGTGTATAAAGATAAAGTGACGCAAATTAACCGTAATCTGGCGCAGCGATACGCCAATCATCCGGCGGTTCTGGGATGGCATATCAGTAATGAGTATGGCGGAGAGTGTCATTGTAATGGATGCCAGCAGGCGTTTCGCCGTTGGTTGCAGACGCGTTACGCCACTCTTGAGGCGCTTAATCAGGCATGGTGGACTGGCTTCTGGAGCCATACATACACTGACTGGTCACAAATTGAATCTCCTTCCCCAATAGGTGAAATGTCCAACCACGGTTTGAATCTTGACTGGCGGCGCTTTGTCACATCGCAGGTAAAAGAGTTCTATCAAATGGAAATCGCGCCGTTAAAAGCTGAACGCCCCGATTTACCTGCGACGACCAATTTTATGTGGTATTTCAATGACTACAACTACTGGACATTAGCCGAAGTGGTTGATTTTGTGAGTTGGGATAGCTACCCCATGTGGCACAAACAGGAAGATGAACGCGCCGTAGCCTGTAAAACAGCGATGTATCACGACCTGATGCGTACCTTGAAAAATAAACCGTTTATTCTGATGGAATCCACGCCCAGTCAGACAAGCTGGCAGCCAACCAGCAAATTGAAAAAGCCGGGAATGAATATTCTTTCTTCCTTACAGGCCGTCGCTCACGGCGCAGACGGCGTGCACTATTTTCAGTGGCGTAAGAGTCGTGGTGCCGTGGAGAAGTTTCATGGCGCGGTGGTTGATCACGTCGGCCATCTGGAGACGCGTACCGGGCGCGAAGTCATACAACTGGGGCAACGGCTGGCTCATCTTAAACAATTGGTTGGGACGAAAACGCAGGCAAAAGTTGCCATTATTTTCGACTGGGAGAACCGCTGGGCGGTCAATGATGCTGCCGGGCCGCGCAATTGCGGTATCCACTACGAACAAACGGTAGTGGAGCATTACCGACCTTTCTGGGAGCAGGGCGTGGCGGTCGATATTATCAATGCTGATTGTGATCTTACGGGTTATCAGTTAGTTATCGCCCCAATGCTCTATATGGTTCGCGATGGATTTGCTGCTCGTGCTCGTGCCTATGTCGAAGCTGGTGGCAATTTTGTCACCACTTACTGGTCCGGGATTGTCAATGAAACCGATTTATGTCACCTGGGTGGGTTCCCTGGCCCGTTGCGTGACCTGATGGGCGTATGGGCTGAAGAGATTGATAGTCTTAATGATTATCAGCATAACGACGTTATCTGCGAGCCGAATGCGTATGGACTGCAGGGGCAATGGCAGGCACGGGAATTATGTGCGGTTATTCACGCCGAAGGTGCTCAGGTTCTGGCGCGCTATGGTGAGGATTTTTATGCGGGTACACCTGCGTTAACGGTAAATCACGTCGGACAAGGTCGTGCTTTCTATGTGGCTTCGCGTAATGATGCGTCATTTCATCAAGCGTTTGCCGCGATGTTGATCAACACACTTCATCTCCCAAAAGCACTTGCTACTGAACTTCCTGCTGGCGTTATTGCAACGCGTCGGACAGACGGCGATCAGGAATGGGTTTTTGTACAAAATTACACTGCTCATGTACAAAATGTTGTGCTTCCTGGAGCGTGGCGAGTGGCGGAAACGGGCAAGGCTTGTTCACAACAATTAGAACTGGCACCGTGGGGATGTGAGGTACTGGAAAGAGAAATAATGTAAATTAATATTAATAAGATGTGAAGTATTGATCCTTGACAGCGTTTTGCTCAAAAAATAGCCATACTATTTAATTGCAACAAGGTTGAAAAGAGGAGGATCGAAGTATGTTCGTTGACAGACAGCGAAGCGACCTGCTGAACCGGTTGAAAGACGCACAAGTTGACCTCGCTGCGTACGTGCATCTGAGGAAGGCCAAAGGATACATGTCCGTCAGCGAAAGCAATCATCTACGAGATAACTTTTTTAAACTGCATCGCGAATTGCACGATAAATCGCTGCGGTTGAATCTTCATCTGGATCAGGAAGAGTGGGGTGCTCTTCATCACGCTGAAGAAGCATTAGCGACAGCCGCAGTATGTTTGATGAGCGGGCATCATGATTGCCCAAATTTTATTACCGTCAACGCCGATAAGCTTGAAAATTGTCTGATGAGCTTAACGCTGAGTATCCAGAGCCTTGAAAAGCACACCATGCTTGAGCAGGCCTGAAAACTAAGGGGGAGAAAGCATCTCCCCCTTCATGTTTAAGTTTTTGTAAAAATGAATTTGTCATCTCCTCCACTGACTACGCTTTAAGCCAGAGTCAATCCGGAGGCGTTATGCATCGACAATCTCTTTTCCTTGTGACCCTTTTCTGTGTTTCTTCCGCTCTCTGGGCGGCACCTGCAACGGTAAATGTCGAAGTATTGCAAGACAAACTCGACCATCCCTGGGCGCTGGCCTTTTTACCCGATAATCACGGTATGTTAATCACGCTGCGTGGTGGCGAGTTACGCCACTGGCAAGAAGGAAAAGGATTATCTGCGCCGCTGGCTGGTGTGCCGGAAGTCTGGGCGCACGGGCAGGGAGGCTTGTTGGATGTAGCTTTAGCGCCTGATTTTGCCCAGTCTCGCCGCATCTGGTTAAGTTATTCAGAACAGGGAGATGATGACAAAGCCGGTACTGCCGTAGGTTATGGCCGTTTGAGCGATGATCTGACAAAAATAACGGATTTCCGCACCGTTTTTCGTCAGATGCCTAAGCTTTCTACCGGTAACCATTTTGGTGGACGGTTGGTGTTTGACGGCAAAGGTTATTTGTTTATTGGTCTGGGGGAAAACAATCAGCGCCCGACGGCGCAGGATCTGGATAAATTACAGGGCAAACTGGTACGTCTGACCGACCAGGGCGAGATCCCGGATGATAATCCTTTTGCAAAGGAATCCGGTGCGCGCGCTGAGATCTGGTCTTACGGCATTCGTAATCCGCAAGGGATGGCTATGAATCCGTGGAGCAATGCGCTGTGGCTGAATGAGCATGGTCCGCGCGGTGGTGATGAAATTAATATCCCGGAAAAAGGCAAAAATTACGGCTGGCCGCTGGCATCCTGGGGCATCAATTACTCGGGACTTAAAATACCGGAAGCGAAAGGGGAAATCGTTGCCGGTACCGAACAACCGATTTTCTACTGGAAAGATTCGCCCGCCGTGAGCGGTATGGCCTTCAATAACAGCGACAAATTTCCCCAGTGGCAGCAAAAATTATTTATTGGCGCGTTAAAAGACAAAGATGTCATCGTGATGAGCGTCAAAGGCAATCAGGTAACGGAAGATGGCCGCATATTAACGGACAGAGGGCAGCGAATTCGTGATGTTCGCACTGGGCCCGACGGTTATTTGTACGTATTGACCGACGAGTCCAATGGCGAATTACTGAAAGTAAGTCCACGTAATAATTAGCTAACGGGGATCATCACCACTTTACGCACTGCGGGGCGTTCAGTGAGCTGTTGATACCAGCGCTCCAGATTTGGACGCGGTGTCCAGGTCAGACCGACGTTAAACAAATTGTAGATAAACGGTGCAATAGCGATATCACCCACGCCAAATTTATCACCAGAGAACCATTTCACTTTTGCCAGTTCCGCATCAAGAAGGGCAAACAGAGCGTCGCATTCCTTGCAACTGGCATCAATGGCGGCCTGGTCGCGCTCTTCAGGCGGTGTTCTGACCAATCCCATCAGGATCCCGCGATGGGCATTACTGAGCGTCTGGTTTGCCCAGTCCATCCATTTTTCCGCTTCTGCACGACGTGCTGGCGAGTCGATCCACAAGCGGTTTTGCCCGTACTGTGCTGCCAGGTAGCGGACAATGGCGTTCGATTCCCAGAGAATTAAATCACTTTCGTCGTCGCGCAACAGCGGCACCAGCCCGTTGGGATTCATCGCCAGAAAGTCGGCGTCATGGTTTACTCCAAACTCACGGCCCGCGAGAATTTGCTCATAAGGCAGATCCAGTTCTTCGAGCGTCAGCAACACTTTTTTTACGTTGGTTGAATTATTCCGACCCCACAGCGTAATCATACTCACCCCTTTTTACACAGGCAGCCACAGGCTGAACAGGACTCTGATGGTGGAGTAAAGTTAACTTTTAAGCAACAGTTGGTAAAAAAATGACGCCAGAAGCAGCGAAGCGGCAGGATATTGCATAAACTTTAAAAACTTTACCAACTTACGGTTTCTTTAAGTTTGTGTGTGCGTTATTAATCACCGAACTTATCATACGGCGATATAACGTATTTTTTTTGAATGGATACTCGGGTGGCATTTATGACGCAATACTCCTCTCTCCTTCGTGGTCTTGCAGCGGGTTCTGCATTTTTATTCCTTTTTGCCCCAATGGCATTCGCGGCGGAACAAACCGTTGACGCGCCGAGCGTGGATGCGCGTGCATGGATTTTAATGGATTACGCCAGCGGAAAAGTGCTGGCTGAAGGTAATGCGGATGAGAAACTGGACCCAGCCAGTCTGACCAAAATCATGACCAGCTATGTGGTTGGGCAGGCGCTCAAGGCCGATAAGATTAAACTCACCGATATGGTGACGGTCGGTAAAGATGCCTGGGCGACGGGGAATCCGGCGCTGCGCGGTTCATCGGTGATGTTCCTCAAACCGGGTGATCAGGTTTCGGTGGCCGATTTAAACAAAGGCGTGATTATTCAGTCCGGTAATGACGCCTGTATTGCGCTGGCAGATTACGTCGCGGGCAGTCAGGAGTCATTTATTGGCTTGATGAATGGTTATGCTAAAAAATTGGGCCTGACCAACACCACCTTCCAGACGGTGCACGGCCTCGACGCACCGGGGCAGTTTAGTACCGCACGCGATATGGCCTTGCTGGGCAAAGCGTTAATCCACGATGTACCGGAAGAGTACGCCATTCATAAAGAGAAGGAATTTACCTTCAACAAGATTCGCCAGCCTAACCGTAACCGTCTGCTGTGGAGTAGTAATGTCAATGTCGATGGCATGAAGACCGGTACTACGGCAGGAGCCGGTTACAACCTGGTGGCCTCCGCGACCCAGGGCGACATGCGTTTGATCTCTGTGGTACTGGGAGCGAAAACCGATCGTATCCGTTTTAATGAGTCCGAAAAGTTGCTCACCTGGGGCTTCCGTTTCTTTGAAACCGTGACACCAATTAAGCCTGATGCCACCTTTGTGACCCAGCGAGTCTGGTTTGGCGATAAGAGTGAAGTGAATCTCGGTGCTGGCGAAGGCGGATCGGTGACTATTCCGCGTGGACAACTGAAAAACCTGAAAGCCAGTTATACATTAACCGAACCGCAGCTCACCGCACCGCTGAAAAAAGGCCAGGTCGTCGGAACCATTGATTTCCAGCTTAATGGTAAATCTATTGAACAGCGTCCGCTGATCGTAATGGAGAATGTGGAAGAGGGTGGATTCTTTGGTCGGATGTGGGATTTTGTGATGATGAAATTCCATCAGTGGTTTGGTAGCTGGTTCTCTTAATCTTGAGATGACCGGATGACGCGTTGACGTCATCCGGCGATGCTTAATTAATACATTAACTTAATACGCTGCGTTTGCGCGTACTTCACATACTCATCTTCCGGACTACGATCGCTTACTACGATATCAAAGCGTTTCAGGTCGCCCATGCGCGCCGGACGTACTTTACCAAACTTACTGTGGTCGACAACCAGCACATGCTTTTGCGCCATCGACATAGCCCAGTGTTTTACCGGCAACTCTTCAAGATTAAAACAGGTTGCGCCTTTTTTGATATGTACACCCGCAGCGGAATAAAAAGCGATATCCGGACAAAAATTATTCAGCGTTTGTTGAAAATCGATAGGTTTGAAGATGGCGTTGCTGGCGTGAAATTCTCCACCACTAAGAAACGCCCGGCAATGTGGTTTCTCTTGCAGCGCCAGAAAGGTATTTAGTGAATAACAAACGGCGGTGAAAGGGATTTCATTATCAATCGCTTCAATAATCCAGGGCGTAGTGGTGCCGCAGTCAAAAAAGAGGGTCTGACCGGGTTCTACCAACGTCGCGGCTAGTTTCGCAGCGCGGCGTTTTTCTTCCACCAGACGGGATTTTTGGTCGCTTAGCAGGTAATGGCTGGCGCTGCGTGGTTCGAGAACGATATAGCCGCCGAGTAATACGACGGGGGCGCTATTGTTATTCAGGTCGCGACGAATCGTCATCTCTGAAACCCCAAGTAGGGCGGCGGCGTCCTTCAGATGTAACTTATCGCTGCGTTTTAATTCCTGGAGTAATTGCCCGATGCGCTCTTCGCGACGTGTTTCCATATTCCCTCTGAATAGTTATTGAAGCGAGCCGCCTGATATTACACGTTTTATCCGAAATCAGCCACGTACCCAGCCTTTACGGATCGGTAAGGCGAAACAGAAGCGATACCACGATTGCAGTCGCTGGTAGAGCATCGCCCCCGCAGCTTGCCAGATAATCTGCGCGCTAAGGCAACCAATCATTCCCGCCAACAATCCACCAAGCATATCCAGTGGCCAGTGGACGCCAAGGTAGACCCGCGACCAGGCAATAATTACGGCCAGCACCATGAGAAGCGATCCGGACCACAAACGATGCCAGATTAAAAATGCCAGAGCGAAGGTGAAGATCACTGTGCCGTGATCGCTTGGGAAAGAGTCATCCGCCGCATGGTGCAGGAAGTTATAGCCGATATTCTCGACAAACGGGCGGTCATGCGGAAATAAATGACCCATCCCCCAGGAAACAAACAGACTTACAGCCAGTGCGATCGCTATTTTTATCACTATCTGCCGTTGCGCCGTACGTCCCCACAGCCAAAGTACCCCGGCCAGTAGCGGCACCACAGTAATCAAATCTTTGGCAATAAAAATCGCCAACGAGATCATCCACGGAGAAGAATCTGGCGTGGCATTAATTAGAGAGAATAATGAGTAATTGAGATTTTCCAGCATAACTTCCAGACTCATAAGGTGTTTAATGGGGAGCCGTCAGGCAAGGCGGTGAGAATAAGGTGCATGTTAAACAGGGTAAAGCGGCATCGTCTTATTTCTCATAAGCGGCCCGTATTATGTGAAGTAATGGTAACGCGCGGTAGTTAAATAAAGCTTAAAAAAGAGAGTCTAATCGCCGATTAATGTAAGAATGTGCTTAAGGGGCAAAAATTGCTTTCTCGTTAGCCGCGCTTTTATTAAACTTTGCGCGATTATTATTGGCGAAGAAATTGCATGCAAAATAGATTAGCTAATGGTGCCAGACTTGGACGTCAGGCATTACTTTTCCCTCTCTGTCTGGTGCTCTACGAATTCTCAACCTATATCGGTAACGATATGATTCAGCCCGGTATGTTGGCCGTGGTGGAACAGTACCAGGCGGGCATTGATTGGGTTCCTACCTCGATGACCGCGTACCTTGCGGGTGGGATGTTTTTACAGTGGCTGCTGGGGCCATTGTCGGATCGTATTGGTCGCCGTCCGGTGATGCTGGCGGGCGTAGTGTGGTTTATCATCACTTGTCTGGCGATATTACTGGCGCAAAACATTGAACAATTCACGCTGTTGCGCTTCTTGCAGGGCATAAGCCTCTGTTTCATTGGCGCTGTAGGTTACGCCGCAATTCAGGAATCCTTCGAAGAGGCGGTTTGTATCAAGATCACCGCGCTGATGGCGAACGTGGCGCTGATTGCTCCGCTACTCGGCCCGTTGGTGGGCGCGGCGTGGATCCATGTGCTGCCCTGGGAAGGGATGTTTGTATTATTTGCCGCATTGGCAACGATCTCCTTCTTCGGCCTGCAACGTGCCATGCCAGAAACCGCCACGCGTATAGGCGAGAAACTGTCGCTGAAAGAGCTCGGGCGTGACTACAAGCTGGTGCTGAAGAATGGTCGCTTTGTTGCGGGGGCGCTGGCACTGGGGTTTGTTAGTCTGCCGTTGCTGGCGTGGATTGCCCAGTCGCCGATTATTATCATAACCGGCGAGCAGTTGAGCAGCTATGAATATGGTTTGCTGCAAGTTCCCATTTTCGGCGCATTAATTGCGGGGAACCTACTGCTGGCGCGACTGACCTCGCGTCGCACCGTACGTTCGCTGATCATTATGGGCGGTTGGCCGATTATGATTGGTCTGTTGGTCGCCGCTGCGGCAACGGTCATCTCATCGCATGCGTATTTGTGGATGACCGCAGGGTTAAGTATTTATGCTTTTGGTATTGGTCTGGCGAATGCGGGACTGGTGCGATTAACCCTGTTTGCCAGCGATATGAGTAAAGGTACTGTCTCGGCGGCGATGGGGATGTTGCAAATGCTGATTTTCACTGTCGGTATTGAGATCAGTAAACACGCGTACCTGAACGGCGGCAACGGTCTGTTTAATCTCTTCAACCTTGCCAACGGAATTTTGTGGCTGCTGCTGATGTTTATCTTTTTAAAAGATAAACAGGTAGGAAATTCACACGAAGGGTAAAAAAATGCCTGATTGCACAACGCAATCAGGCATTTTCGAATTAATGGTGATGGTCATCGATCTGATGTTCGATAACCATCCCTTCGCCAACGCTGGCAAGGTGACGAACATACGGATGTGGACGGTAAGCTGGAGCAGGAGTCGGAGCCACATAGACGGTTTGCGGCACAGTAGCGACACTGACTGCTTGTGGAACGCTGACAGAATCAGGGACCACTACCACTTTGTATCCACTCGGCACATCGACGGTAACGCTTTGCGCCATCGTTGCACCGGCAAAGCTCATGAGAAACGCGCCCAGCAAAACATAATTCTTCATAATCATTTCGCCTGAAATAATTCGGTGGGTTAATTTCTGCGAATTATGCAGCCTTCATTCAGGCGTTGTGTTGCCGGGCGTGCTGCCGTTTTATTGATTAAATGGCGCTTCGTGTTTAAGAACTTTATCAATCACGTCCAGTACGCCTTCACGGTTATTGGAACCTGCACGATATTTCGCCGCTGCAACAACCGCGCTGCCGGCATTTTCCATTGCGAAGCTGTACCCTGCCTGACGCAGCATCTCAATATCATTACCGCCATCACCAAAGACCACGACTTCGCTGTCGTCTATTCCCCATAATTTCTGGAGTTGACGCAGGCCATTGGCTTTATGCACGCCGGGGATGATTAAATCGATGCTGCCGTTGCCGGTATGCACTGGCACCATAATATCGCCGATGGCTTCATGTAATGCTTTCTGCACTTGTGGAATCAGTTCATCGGAAAGATTCAGGCCAAACTTGAAGAAGATATCTTCTAAGTTGTCAAAGTTATCGACGTATTCCAGACGGTGATAATACATTTCCGCCACAGTTTTCATGGCATCGTCATATTTTTTGAGGGTATAGGCGCTATTTTTGCCGCAGGCAATAATTTCCACTTCCGGGCGCGTCAGCAAATGCGCCACGACAGTGGCAAAAGCATCTTTCGATAGCTCACCATTAAAAATATCTTTGCCTTCGCTCACTACCCAGCCGCCATTTTCCGCCACAAAAGCAATTTCATCGGCAATTTCGGGGAAGAATGAGATCAACTGATAATATTGATTCCCGCTGGCAACCACAAAGCGAATACCTTGTGCTTTCATCTGCTGATATTGGGCCATAAACCGCTCGCGGTTATAGGTTTTTTGATCGCTTAAGAAAGTACCGTCCATGTCTACCGCAATTAATTTAATGCCCATCAACTATTCTCCATCGCAGTCTGCGTTTTTGTATCGGGTTTGGCGACGGCTTTTGCGACGATAGCCGCGAGAATAACCAGCGCCAGTACAACCAGCATTGCACTACGTAATCCATAATGTTCGCCGAGATAGCCCAGCAGCGGCGGCCCGACGAGGAAAGCCAGATAACCGGTCGTGGCCACTACGCTGACACGGGTTGGCGCATCGGGGCCGGTATCACTGGCGGCTGAAATGGTCAGCGGGAAGCCCAGCGAGGCACCCAGTCCCCAAAGTACAACAGACACTCCGGCGACCCAGGCGCTATCAACAAAAATAATTAGCCCGATACCCAACGCACCCATTAGTGCACTGGCACGTACCACGGCAACGCGGCTGTAGCGATCAATAAACCAGCCGCCGGTAAAACGTCCAACGGTCATCCCCAGGGTAAAACCGGCATAAATCAGCGAGCCGGAAGTAGGGCTAAAACCGTGACCATCAACCATTAATAAGGGTAACCAGTCGTTGGCAGAACCTTCTGCAAAAGCCATTGCCAGCACCACGACACCAATTAATAGCAACTGAATATCGCGATAAAAAGGAACCCCTTTTTCACTATGCTGCGTGCCATCGGCAGCATTTTTTCCCGTACCGTCAGGGATTGCCTGAATAGCGATATAAATAGGCGCGATGCCCACCAGCGCCGCCAGCAAAATGTGAACAGTTGCCGGAACTCCAAAGGCCGTCAGCGCCATCCCTACACCAGCCCCCGCCAGCGTACCGAGACTGTAGAAGCCATGCATCATCGGCAAAACCGTTTTATTCATTTCTCGCTCAACGGCAGCACCTTCAACGTTTATCGCCACTTCTGCGGAACCAAAACTGGCTCCAAAAACGCCAAGACCAACGGCAAAGAGCACAGGAGATGTCAGCCAGAGCGCCAGGCTTAATATCATCATCCCGATCAATGCGCAGGACATCGTGACCAGGATGACATTACGCGTCCCAAAGCGTTTTACTAACCACGCCGAGCAGAGAATACCGCTCATCGAACCGATCGACAGACCAAAGAGCACTCCGCCCATTTCGGCGATAGAGACAGAAAGAATGTCGCGGATAGCGGGCGTTCTGGTTGCCCAGGAAGCCATTAGAAGGCCCGGCAAAAAGAAGAACATAAACAGCGCCCAGGTACGGCGTTTCAATGCATTACGTGAAGAATTTACTGTCATAGATCACGTCAAAAAAAGAAGAGAGAAGACAACCTTAGCAAGGTTGTGTACATTTGTACACAATTGCAGAGAGAGGAAATGACATGCGTCGCGCTAACGATCCACAACGGCGAGAAAAAATCATCCAGGCCACTCTCGAGGCGGTGAAACTTTACGGAATACATGCCGTGACGCACCGTAAAATAGCTACCCTTGCTGGGGTACCGTTAGGGTCGATGACCTACTATTTTTCAGGAATTGATGAGCTATTACTGGAGGCGTTCAGTAGCTTTACGCAGACTATGTCACGGCAATATCAGGCATTTTTCCTCGATGTCAGCGATGCCCTCAGTGCCTGCCAGGCCATCACTGAAATGATCTACAGCTCGCAGGTTGCAACGCCGGACAACATGGAACTGATGTATCAACTCTACGCGCTGGCCAGTCGAAAACCGTTATTAAAAACAGTGATGCAAAACTGGATGCAGCGCAGTCAGCAAACACTCGAACAATGGTTTGAACCTGGAACGGCCCGGGCTCTGGATGCTTTTATTGAAGGGATGACGCTGCATTTTGTCACTGACCGTAAGCCGCTATCGCGCGAGGAGATTTTACGGATGGTGGCACGAGTGGCGGGGCAGGAGATAAATTTCAGGCAACAAAAAACCCATCAACCTTGAACCGAAATGGCGGGGTTGATGGGCTCCACAAAATGGGGACATCAAAGAAAAGCAGTGGCACTAATTAAGACTGATGCCCCAAAGAAAAGTTCGCCGATTGTACAAAAAAATTTCATTTTCAGGGCAACTTCAGTTTTATCCGAGTCCTGGCCATACCATGACAATGATTGTCCCGGCCAGCGTTAGCAGTACGTTAGCTATTGCATAAGTACCCGCATAACCTAAGGCTGGGATGTTACTGCGTGCGGTGTCGCTGATGATCTCCATTGCCGGAGCACAAGTACGCGCGCCCATCATCGCGCCGAACAGGAGTGCGCGGTTCATACGCAGTACATAAGCGCCGAACAGGAAGCAGATAACCACCGGCACCAGACTGACAATCAATCCGGCAATTAACATCTGACCACCGATCGCGCCCAGGCCGTTATTAATGCCGCTACCGGCGCTTAAACCAACGCCTGCCATAAACACCATCAAGCCGAACTCTTTCACCATGCTTAACGCCCCCTGCGGAATGTAACCGAAGGTCGGGTGGTTAGCGCGCATAAAGCCCAACATAATGCCGGCGAATAACAAGCCAGCAGCGTTACCCATGCCGAAGCTAAATGTACTGAACTGGAAGGTGATCATCCCGATCATCAGGCCAATAACAAAGAACGCGCAGAATGCCAGCAGGTCTGTGACCTGGCTGTGAATCGAGATAAAGCCGATGCGGTCAGCAATGGTTTTCACGCGACGGGCATCGCCGCTCACCTGTAAAACATCACCTTTATTAAGCACAACGTTGTCATCAATTGGCATCTCAATCTGGCTGCGGATGACGCGGTTAAGGAAGCAACCGTGATCGGTCAACTTCAGTTGTGCCAGACGTTTACCTACCGCGTTATGGTTTTTGACGACGACCTCTTCAGTGACGATACGCATGTCGAGAAGGTCACGATCAAAAACTTCTTTACCGTTACGGAAGCTGGGATCGAGGCGGGCGTGAGCGTCTGGATATCCCACTAACGCTATCTCATCGCCCATTTGCAGCACGGCGTCGCCATCCGGATTTGCCAGAATCCCGTTACGACGAATACGTTCAATGTAGCAACCAGTTTGACGATAAATACCCAATTCACGCAGATTTTTGCCGTCGGTCCAGGCCACCAGCTCCGGGCCGACACGGTAGGCGCGGATCACCGGCAAATAAACTTTTCGGCTGGCATCGGTGTCCAGGCCACGTTCGCGAGCGATTTGTTGGGCGCTGGTCTGTAAATCCTGGTGTTGCAACTTCGGTAAATAACGAGCACCGACAATTAAACTCACCAGGCCAATTAAATAAGTTAACGCATACCCAAGGCTTAGATTATCCAGTGCTGTGGAGAGCTGTCCGCTTTCCATACCGGAATGGCGTAATGTGTCGCCAGCACCGACCAGAACCGGTGTCGATGTCATGGAGCCAGCCAACATACCGGCCGTCAGACCGATATCCCAGCCAAACAGCTTACCCAACCCTAAGGCGATCGCCAGCGCACTGCTAACCATCACCAGAGCTAACATTAGGTAATTTTTCCCATCGCGGAAAAAAATGGAAAAAAAGTTGGGTCCGGCTTCGACCCCGACGCAGAAAATAAACAACATAAAGCCAAGATTAAGCGCGTCGGTGTTAATGCTGAAATGTTGTTGCCCTAATAGTAACGATACGACTAAAACGCCAATGGAATTACCCAGTTGGATTGAACCAAGTCGTAATTTTCCTAGACATAGTCCAAGCGCAAGGACTACAAATAATAACAGAATGTAATTCCCATTTAACAATTCGGCGACGTTTATATTCACGGAGACTAACTTCTTGTTTACGAGTAAGCTGTTGAAAGAAATGGTAATTTAAGATAATGTTTTTACCTGAAATCAGGGCGCGGATTCATTCAGCGCACATAAGCAATAGTAAAGAAACAATATATTTTACTAGTGTAATCACATTAAGTACCAACGGCTATAAAAATTGCGTTGGCCTATATTAGCATGGAATGCGAAGCGGCTTTATCTTACTGAACGCCATAGTGGCGAAAATGTGTTCGATAGAGGCAGTGTCAGGAGGAGCGAGTGAAACATAAACAACGTTGGGCGGGGGCAATCTGCTGTTTTGTCCTCTTCATTGTAGTGTGCCTGTTCCTGGCGACGCAAATGAAAGGCGCTTTTCGGGCTGCCGGGCATCCTGAAATCGGCTTGCTGTTTTTCATTCTTCCTGGAGCGGTTGCCAGCTTTTTTTCGCAGCGTAGAGAAGTCCTTAAACCGCTGTTTGGCGCAATGCTGGCGGCACCGTGTTCTATGTTAATTATGCGTCTGTTTTTTTCACCAACACGCTCATTCTGGCAAGAGCTGGCATGGTTATTGAGCGCCGTATTCTGGTGTGCGTTGGGGGCGTTGTGTTTCTTGTTTATTAGTAGTTTGTTCAAGTCACAGCACAGAAAAAATCAATAAAGCCCTCAAACAGAGAGGGCTTATCCGGCAATCAGGCTTCAAGATTCTCTTTCACCCAGGCAGCAAAATCGGTATAGCCGCCGATGTGTTGCTGATCGACAAAAATCTGCGGTACGGTTTCTACTGGTTTACCCGCTTTCTGTTGTAAATCTTCTTTGCTAATCCCTTCTGCACGAATATCAACATACTGATATTCAAAGTCATCGCGTTCATTACTCAGTTTGTCTGCCAACTCTTTAGCACGCACGCAGTAAGGGCAACCCGGACGACCAAAAATAACGGTTTGCATTGTTTCTCTCCTCATCTGTTTATGTCCGCCATGATTACGCCAAAATTTATTCGCTGAAAGTAGGTTTAACCTGTTGCATTGATTGCTTAAAGCTATAACTGTTAAGCACAACGCAACGAAAGGTTTTAAAATAGCAATTCACTTTGCAGAGGGAAGCTTATGCGCGCGATCGGTAAATTACCTAAAAGCGTGTTGATACTGGAATTCATCGGCATGATGTTACTGGTGACGGCGCTGCTGTCGTTAAACCATTACCTTTCGCTTCCGGTGCCGTTTTCGACGCCAGAGATACAAATTCTGATGATTTTTCTCGGTGTTTTGCTCATGCTTCCCGCTGCGGTGGTGGTTATTCTTCAGGTGGCAAAACGGCTTGCCCCACAATTGATGAACCGCCCACTGGAATCTTCACGTTCAGAAAGAGAAAAAGATAATGACGCCAACCATTGAACTTATTTGTGGCCATCGCTCCATTCGCCATTTCACTGATGACCCCATTTCTGAGGCGCAGCGTGAGGCGATTATCAACAGCGCCCGAGCGACTTCCAGTTCCAGTTTTTTGCAATGCAGTAGCATTATTCGCATTACCGATAGAACGCTGCGTGAAGAACTGGTAACGCTGACCGGGGGGCAAAAACATGTGGCGCAAGCGGCGGAGTTCTGGGTGTTCTGTGCCGACTTTAACCGTCATTTACAGATCTGTCCGGATGCACAACTTGGCCTGGCGGAACAACTGTTGCTCGGTGTCGTTGATACGGCGATGATGGCGCAAAATGCGTTAACTGCAGCGGAATCGTTGGGGTTGGGCGGAGTATATATTGGTGGACTGCGCAATAATATCGAAGCTGTGACAGAACTGCTGAAGTTACCAAAGCATGTTCTGCCGTTGTTTGGTCTGTGTCTTGGTTGGCCTGCGGATAACCCGGATCTCAAGCCGCGTTTACCCGCCTCTATTGTAGTGCATGAAAACAGCTATCAACCGCTGGATAAAGACGCTCTGGCGCAGTATGACGAGCAACTGGCGGAATATTATCTCACCCGTGGCAGCAATAATCGTCGGGATACCTGGAGCGACCATATTCGTCGGACAATCATTAAAGAAAGCCGTCCTTTTATTCTCGATTATTTGCATAAACAAGGTTGGGCGACGCGCTAAAACCGTAACGCCGATGTATTATACGCGGGCTTTTGACCAGGTCTGACAGAGAGGTGCAGGGTGAAAATTGCCATATTGTCCCGGGATGGAACGCTCTATTCGTGCAAGCGGCTGCGTGAAGCCGCTATACAGCGTGGTCACCTGGTTGAAATTCTCGATCCGCTTTCTTGCTATATGAACATTAATCCTGCGGCGTCTTCTATTCATTATAAAGGCCGCAAGCTACCCCATTTTGACGCGGTGATCCCACGCATTGGCACCGCCATTACCTTTTATGGGACGGCGGCGCTACGCCAGTTCGAAATGCTGGGGAGCTATCCGTTGAATGAATCGGTTGCGATTGCCCGTGCACGTGACAAATTGCGTTCCATGCAACTGTTAGCGCGACAGGGCATTGACCTGCCTGTAACAGGTATGGCGCATTCGCCGGATGATACCAGCGACTTAATCGAGATGGTCGGTGGTGCGCCGCTGGTGGTCAAGTTGGTCGAAGGCACGCAGGGGATTGGAGTGGTGCTTGCGGAGACGCGTCAGGCAGCAGAAAGCGTAATTGACGCTTTTCGCGGTCTTAATGCGCATATTCTGGTGCAGGAATATATAAAAGAAGCAAAAGGCCGTGATATCCGTTGTCTGGTCGTTGGCGATGAAGTGGTCGCGGCAATTGAACGGCAGGCGAAAGAGGGCGATTTTCGCTCCAATTTGCATCGCGGAGGTGCGGCAAGCATTGCCAGTATTACCCCGCAGGAGCGTGAAATTGCCATAAAAGCCGCGCGAACGATGGCTCTGGATGTTGCTGGTGTGGATATTCTGCGTGCAAATCGCGGACCGTTAGTGATGGAGGTGAATGCGTCGCCCGGTCTGGAAGGAATAGAGAAAACCACCGGTATCGACATCGCGGGTAAAATGATCCGTTGGATTGAGCGCCACGCCACGGCAGAATATTGCTTAAAAACCGGTGGTTAGTCGCAATAACGTGACTGATCATGGTTTTGCCTGCGCTTTTTGCGTAAGCTGTGCCAGTCTTTTTATCGGAAGAGGTTGTACAAAATTATGACATCGCTGGTCGTTCCTGGTCTGGATACGTTGCGTCAATGGCTCGATGACCTGGGGATGAGTTTTTTTGAATGTGATAACTGTCAGGCGCTACATCTGCCGCATATGCAGAATTTCGACGGTGTCTTTGATGCCAAAATCGACCTGATTGATAACACGATCCTGTTTTCTGCCATGGCGGAAGTCAGACCTTCAGCCGTGTTGCCGCTGGCGGCGGATTTGTCGGCCATCAATGCCAGTTCACTGACTGTGAAAGCATTTCTTGATATGCAGGATGATAATCTGCCAAAGCTGGTGGTTTGCCAGTCTTTATCCGTTATGCAGGGCGTAACCTATGAACAGTTTGCATGGTTCGTACGCCAGAGTGAAGAGCAGATTTCGATGGTCATCCTTGAAGCCAATGCCCATCAACTGCTGTTGCCGACTGACGATGAAGGGCAAAATAACGTTACCGAAAACTATTTCCTTCATTGATAACTCTTTTTGAGCACGCAGTCGCTGCCGCAGTGACTGCGCATTATAATATTTCCTGCTAAATTTAACCTTCCATTAAAGATTTTTTCACTTGTCTTGTGCCGAATTTGCTTTATCACATAGAGCAAATGCGCATAAAAATTTGTTAAATACTGTTTTTTAATTACAGCTATAGTTTCAAACCCTGGCTAAAGTTATTCTTGCAAGGCTTTTATATAGCGAGCAATGCTGGCCGGGAGAGAGTTCTCTTTTCTTGCGCCGCGCCGATAAAAAATATGCACATTTATTGCATATCTTTCAGTGTGACAACTTTTGTTCGTTTGTTAACGAACTTTCAGAAGGAAAGAGATATGACCGCCTTAAATAAAAAATGGCTATCGGGTCTGGTTGCAGGTGCTCTGATGGCCGTCTCTGTCGGCACGCTCGCGGCTGAACAAAAAACACTCCACATCTATAACTGGTCTGATTATATCGCTCCAGATACAGTGGCAAATTTTGAAAAAGAGACGGGTATAAAAGTCGTCTACGATGTTTTCGATTCCAACGAAGTATTGGAAGGCAAGTTAATGGCGGGGAGCACCGGCTTTGATCTTGTCGTTCCATCAGCCAGTTTTCTTGAACGCCAGCTGACTGCTGGTGTATTCCAACCGTTGGATAAAAGCAAATTGCCAGAATGGAAGAATCTCGATCCAGAACTGCTGAAGCTGGTGGCAAAACACGATCCCGACAATAAATTTGCCATGCCGTATATGTGGGCGACCACAGGAATTGGCTACAACGTCGATAAAGTCAAAGCGGTACTGGGCGAAAACGCGCCCGTCGATAGCTGGGACTTGATCCTCAAACCTGAAAATCTGGAAAAACTGAAAAGCTGCGGAGTCTCGTTCCTCGATGCGCCGGAAGAAGTGTTTGCCACCGTGCTGAATTATCTCGGCAAAGATCCCAACAGCACCAAAGCGGATGATTATACTGGCCCGGCAACCGATCTGCTGTTAAAGCTGCGTCCAAATATTCGTTATTTCCATTCATCTCAATACATTAACGATCTGGCAAACGGCGATATTTGCGTCGCTATTGGCTGGGCGGGCGATGTGTGGCAGGCGTCTAACCGCGCGAAAGAAGCGAAAAACGGTGTGAATGTTTCTTTCTCGATTCCGAAAGAAGGGGCGATGGCATTCTTTGATGTATTCGCCATGCCTGCGGATGCCAAAAATAAAGACGAAGCGTATCAGTTCCTGAATTACCTGCTGCGTCCGGATGTCGTAGCGCATATCTCCGACCATGTGTTCTATGCTAACGCCAATAAAGCAGCCACGCCGCTGGTGAGTGCGGAAGTCCGTGATAACCCAGGAATTTACCCGCCTGCGGACGTTCGCGCCAAAATGTTCACACTACAAGTGCAGGATCCAAAAATAGATCGAGTGCGCACTCGCGCCTGGACCAAAGTGAAGAGCGGAAAATAATCTGCTGTTGTAGATGCCGGACGGGTGCACCACACCCGCCGGCAATTCGCACCATCATGGTGCGCTTGCACACATTCAATGCCGGAGAGCAGCCGTGAATGACGCTATCCCTCGCCCGCAGGCGAAAAGTCGTAAGTCGCTGACACCACTATTAGAAATCCGTAATTTGACCAAATCCTACGATGGTCAACATGCGGTCGATGATGTCAGTCTGACCATTTATAAAGGCGAAATCTTTGCACTGCTGGGCGCATCCGGCTGTGGTAAATCCACGCTGCTACGTATGCTGGCAGGTTTTGAACAACCTTCTGCCGGGCAGATTATGCTTGATGGCGTCGACCTGTCACGGGTTCCTCCTTATCTGCGGCCCATCAATATGATGTTTCAGTCTTACGCGTTGTTTCCCCATATGACCGTGGAACAGAACATCGCCTTTGGCCTGAAGCAGGACAAATTGCCAAAAGCGGAAATTGCCAGCCGGGTCAACGAGATGCTCGGACTGGTACATATGCAGGAGTTCGCCAAACGCAAACTACACCAGCTTTCCGGTGGCCAACGCCAGCGTGTGGCCCTGGCCCGAAGCCTTGCCAAGCGCCCGAAACTATTACTGCTCGATGAGCCGATGGGCGCGCTGGATAAAAAATTGCGTGACCGGATGCAGCTTGAAGTGGTGGATATTCTGGAGCGTGTCGGCGTGACCTGCGTAATGGTTACTCACGATCAGGAAGAGGCGATGACTATGGCGGGGCGTATCGCCATTATGAATCGCGGGAAATTTGTTCAGATTGGCGAGCCGGAAGAGATTTACGAGCATCCGACTACCCGCTACAGCGCCGAGTTTATTGGTTCAGTCAACGTCTTTGAAGGGCTACTAAAAGAGCGTCAGGAAGACGGCCTGTTGCTCGATTCACCGGGGCTGGTCCATCCGCTGAAAGTCGATCCGCTGGCGTCAGTGGTCGATAACGTGCCGGTACATGTGGCGCTGCGACCGGAAAAAATCATGCTTTGCGAGGAGCCGCCCGCCAATGGTTGTAACTTCGCGGTGGGGGAGGTGATACACATTGCCTATCTCGGCGATCTTTCGGTGTATCACGTTCGTCTGAAAAGCGGGCAGATGATTAGCGCCCAGCTACAAAACGCGCATCGTCACCGCAAAGGGCTACCGACCTGGGGTGATGAAGTTCGTTTATGTTGGGAAGTGGACAGTTGTGTGGTGCTGACGGTTTAAGGAGCAAAGATGAGTACACTTGAACCTCCTGTCCAGCCGGGCGGGTTAAAACAGTGGCTTACGCAGTGGCAGATGAAGCACGGGCGCAAACTGGTGATTGCGCTGCCGTATATCTGGTTAATTTTGCTATTCCTGCTGCCATTTCTGATTGTCTTTAAAATAAGCCTGGCGGAGATGGCGCGCGCCATTCCACCTTATACCGAACTGATGGAGTGGGCTGACGGGCAACTGTCCATCACCCTTAATTTCGGTAATTTCCTGCAACTGACCGACGATCCGCTCTATTTCGATGCTTATCTCCAGTCGTTACAGGTGGCGGCGATTTCGACATTTTGCTGTTTACTGATCGGCTACCCGCTGGCGTGGGCGGTGGCGCACAGTAAACCCTCGACCCGCAATATCTTATTGCTGCTGGTGATCCTGCCGTCGTGGACCTCGTTTCTGATCCGCGTTTATGCCTGGATGGGAATATTAAAAAACAATGGTGTGCTGAATAATTTTCTGCTGTGGCTGGGCGTTATCGATCAACCGCTGACCATTCTGCATACCAACCTGGCGGTCTATATTGGCATTGTTTACGCCTATGTGCCGTTTATGGTGCTGCCGATCTACACCGCGTTGATTCGTATTGATTATTCGCTGGTGGAAGCGGCGCTGGATCTCGGTGCACGACCGCTGAAAACGTTCTTTACTGTGATCGTGCCGCTGACTAAAGGTGGGATTATTGCCGGGTCGATGCTGGTGTTTATCCCGGCCGTGGGCGAGTTTGTGATCCCGGAACTGCTCGGCGGTCCGGATAGCATCATGATCGGGCGCGTGCTGTGGCAGGAGTTCTTCAATAACCGTGACTGGCCAGTCGCCTCGGCAGTGGCGATTATCATGTTGTTGCTGCTAATCGTGCCTATTATGTGGTTCCACAAGTATCAGCAAAAAAGTGTGGGAGAACACGGATGAATAATTTACCGGTCGTTCGTTCGCCCTGGCGGATTGCGATTTTGCTGCTGGGCTTCACCTTTCTTTATGCGCCAATGCTGATGCTGGTTATCTATTCATTTAACAGCTCGAAGCTGGTGACGGTGTGGGCGGGCTGGTCAACGCGTTGGTACGGTGAGTTATTGCGCGATGACGCAATGATGAGTGCGGTTGGTTTAAGCCTGACAATTGCGGCCTGTGCGGCGACGGCGGCGGCGATCCTCGGGACGATTGCGGCGGTGGTGCTGGTGCGTTTTGGCAGGTTTCGCGGATCAAATGGTTTTGCCTTTATGATCACCGCGCCGCTGGTAATGCCAGATGTGATCACGGGCTTGTCGCTGTTGTTGTTATTCGTCGCGCTTGCTCATGCCATTGGCTGGCCTGCGGACCGCGGCATGCTTACCATCTGGCTGGCGCATGTCACTTTCTGTACGGCTTATGTGGCAGTCGTTATTTCGTCGCGCCTGCGGGAACTTGATCGCTCGATAGAAGAAGCGGCGATGGATCTCGGTGCGATGCCGCTGAAAGTGTTTTTCGTCATTACGCTACCGATGATCATGCCCGCGATCATTTCTGGCTGGTTACTGGCTTTTACTTTGTCGCTTGATGATCTGGTGATTGCCAGCTTTGTTTCCGGGCCGGGAGCTACCACGTTACCGATGCTGGTCTTCTCCAGCGTGCGGATGGGGGTGAATCCAGAAATTAACGCACTTGCAACGTTAATTCTCGGTGCGGTCGGAATTGTCGGATTTATCGCCTGGTATCTGATGGCTCGCGCAGAAAAGCAGCGGATACGCGATATCCAGCGTGCAAGACGTGGCTGAAGACACTAAAATTTGCCAACCTGGCTACATAATGCCGCGCATGTCGCGGCATTGTTTTCATGGAAGACGAACCGTTGGGATTTTTTAAGAAAACATCTTCATCACATGCTCGCCTGAATGTGCCTGCGCTGGTGCAGGTGGCGGCGCTCGCCATTATTATGATCCGTGGCCTCGACGTGTTGATGATTTTCAATACATTAGGTGTGCGCGGTATTGGCGAGTTCATTCATCGCAGCGTACAAACCTGGAGTTTAACGCTGGTCTTTTTAAGCAGTCTGGCGCTGGTTTTTATTGAGATCTGGTGTGCATTTTCGCTGGTGAAAGGGCGTCGCTGGGCGCGCTGGCTGTATTTGCTGACACAAATCATGGCCGCCAGTTATTTGTGGGCTGCTTCGCTGGGTTATGGTTATCCGGAGTTGTTCAGCATTCCCGGTGAATCAAAACGTGAAATCTTCCATAGCCTGATGCTGCAGAAGTTGCCGGATATGCTCATCCTGATGCTGCTGTTCGTTCCCTCGACCAGTCGGCGGTTCTTCCAGTTGCAATAATGTGTATAATCGTCGCCCCTGATGATGTGAAGGTCAATGTATGCAGTGCGCACTTTACGACGCGGGTCGCTGTCGTTCCTGTCAGTGGATAACGCAGCCGATTCCACAGCAACTCTCCGCTAAAACCGCCGATCTTAAGAATCTGCTGGCCGATTTTCCGGTTGAGGAATGGTGCGCGCCGGTGCCAGGCCCGGAACAAGGGTTTCGTAATAAAGCCAAAATGGTGGTGAGTGGCAGCGTTGAAAAACCACTGCTCGGAATGCTGCATCGTGACGGCACGCCGGAAGATCTTTGCGATTGCCCGCTTTATCCTGCCTCATTTGCGCCCGTTTTTGCGGCGCTAAAACCGTTTATCGCCCGTGCGGGGTTAACGCCTTACAACGTGGCGCGTAAACGTGGCGAACTGAAATACATTCTGCTGACTGAAAGTCAGAGTGATGGCGGCATGATGCTGCGCTTTGTACTGCGTTCTGATACCAAGCTGGCGCAACTGCGTAAGGCGCTGCCGTGGTTACAGGCACAATTGCCGCAGCTGAAAGTCATTACCGTCAATATTCAGCCGGTACATATGGCGATTATGGAAGGGGAGACGGAGATCTACCTGACGGAACAACAGTCGCTGGCAGAGCGTTTTAACGATGTGCCGCTGTGGATCCGCCCGCAAAGTTTCTTCCAGACGAATCCGGCGGTCGCCAGCCAGCTGTATGCCACCGCGCGCGACTGGGTACGGCAGCTGCCGGTCAAACATATGTGGGATCTGTTCTGTGGCGTGGGGGGCTTTGGTTTACACTGCGCGACGCCTGAAATGCAGTTAACCGGGATCGAAATTGCGCCAGAGGCCATTGCCTGTGCGAAGCAGTCAGCCGCTGAACTGGGCTTAACGCGTCTGCAATTTCAGGCGCTGGACTCCACTCAGTTTGCCACCACTCAGGGGGAGGTGCCGGAGCTGGTGCTGGTTAACCCGCCGCGCCGCGGCATTGGTAAACCGCTGTGTGATTATCTCGCAACGATGGCACCGCGTTTTATTATCTATTCCAGCTGTAACGCTCAAACGATGGCGAAAGATATCCGCGAACTGCCTGGTTATCGCATTGAACGGGTACAGCTTTTTGATATGTTCCCGCACACCGCGCACTATGAAGTGCTGACGCTGCTGGTGAAACAATAAAAAAGCCGCGGCTGCGGCTTCAGATTGCTGATCAGGTGCGCTTTGTTCATGCCGGATGCGGCGTGAACGCCTTATCCGGCCTACAAAATCATGCTAAATCAATACATTGCAGAGTTGATGTGGGCCGGATAAGCGCAGCGCATCAGGCAATCTTACTTTTGTCATCAGTCTCAATTACTGTGGGAACCACTGGTCATTGATTTTCTGATACGTGCCGTCAGCTTTAATTGCTGCCAGCGCGTTATTCAGTTTTTCCAGCAGAGCTTTGTTATCCGGACGTACAGCGATACCCAGGCCGGTGCCGAAGTATTGCGGATCGGTCACTTTTTCAGTAGCAACGCCCAGTTGCGGATTGGTTTTCAGCCATTCGTTTACCACTGCGGTGTCACCAAATACGCCATCAATACGGCCATTTTTCAGATCGATAAAGGCATTCTGATAACTGTCATAGGAGACAGTTTTCACTTCTGGGTGCTGATCCTGAATATATTTCTGGTGCGTGGTGCCGTTTTCCATCCCAATACGTTTGCCTTTCAGATCGGCAAACGTTTTGTAGGTATCTTTTTTGGCAATTACGACGGCTGAGTTTTCATAGTAGGGCGTGGTAAACGATACCTGCTTGCTACGCTCCGGCGTGATATCCATACCGGAGATAACGGCGTCATATTTTCTGAATTTCAGCGACGGGATCAGGCTGTCGAACGCGTGATTAGTAAAAGTACATTCTGCCTGCATTTGTTTGCACAAGGCTTTTGCCAGGTCGATATCAAAGCCGACAATCTGGTTATTGGCATCCATCGACTCGAACGGAGGATAGGTCGCTGATACGCCAAAATTGATTTTCTCCGCGGCAGAAGCGCCGAACGCACAGGATGCAAGTAAAGCGGCAAGAACTAACTTTTTCATGATGGAACTCCCGTCTGTCAATCTTATGATTTTTGGCCGTGTCTGCGGCATGGGATAACAATGCCATTAAGTGAATTTATATGCAATAAATATGATTAAATAATTTAATTGGAATAAAAAAGACGGACAACTTAGTGGGTTGTCCGTCTTTATTATAAGGATTTATGCAGTATGTGGGTTCTGTGCAGGTGTCTGATGCGACGCTGGCGCGTCTTATCAGACCTACAAAACCGTACGCAGCTACATTAATTCCGTCGCTCAAACGCCAGCGCTTTACGCTCGATCAGGCGCATCATCAGCGTCAGCAGGCCGTTAACGATCAGGTAAATAATCCCCGCCGCGCCAAATACCATCACATCGTAGGTGCGCCCGTACAACAACTGGCTGTAACCCATCACTTCCATCAGCGTAATGGTGTAAGCCAGAGAGGTACTTTTGAACACCAGCACCACTTCGTTGGAATAAGAAGAGAGCGAGCGTTTAAAGGCATACGGCAGCAGGATCGCCAGCGTGTCTTTTTTGCTCATTCCCAGAGCGCTACAGGATTGCCATTGACCTTCCGGGATCGCGCGAATGGCACCGTAAAACAGTTGCGTGGTATACGCCGCACTGTTCAGCGATAACGCAATCAGCGCACATAACCACGGTTCTGACAGTAAATGCCACAGTGCAGGATATTCCTGCAACGTCGGGAACTGGCCCGGCCCGTAATAAATCAGGAAGATCTGCACCAACAGCGGCGTACCGGTAAACAGCGTGATATAACCCCGCACCAGCCATACCAGCACTGGCGTTTTCAGCGTCAGAATGATGGTAAAAATTAACGCCAGAATCAGCGCTACAATCAGCGAGGCAACGGTTAGCGTCAGGCTGGTGTGCAGCCCTTTCATCAGTTCGGGTAAATACTCAAACATTAGCTGGGCCTCCGCTCAAAACGTGTCGCGCGCAGGTCAATGCGTTTGAGAATGTACTGACTCAATAGAGTAATCACCAGGTAAATCGCCGCCGCCACAATGTACCAGGTAAATGGTTCCTGGGTACGGGTAGCGATGCTTTTGGTTTGTAGCATTAAATCATTCACACTAATCAAACTGACCAGCGCGGTATCTTTCAGCAGCACCAGCCACTGGTTACCGAGGCCAGGCAACGCATGACGCCACATCTGCGGCATCACCAGACGGAAAAAGATAGCCGATTTCGACAGCCCCAGCGCCTGACCCGATTCCCACTGGCCAACTGGCACCGCTTTTAATGCACCGCGCAGCGTTTGCGAGGCATAGGCGGCATACAGCAGCGACAGAGCGATGACACCACAAAGGAACGGGCTCACGTCGAAGTTCTCGATGTCCATCTGCACCGGGATCTGTACGATCCCAAGATTGATGGTGAAGCCATCCGAAAGCGTCAGCAGCAGCTGTGAGGAGCCAAAATAGATAAACAGCACCACCAGAATTTCTGGCAGGCCGCGCAGAACCGTCACTAGCGCTGAACCTGCCCACGCGACAGGACGCCATTTTGCCGACTCCCACACCGCAAAGAACATCGCCAGCGCCAGCCCGACAATCAATGCACAAACGGCAAGGCCGACGGTCATCCCGGCGGCGCTTGCTAAAGGGAAAAATTCATTCATCAGGAATTACTTCTGGAACCATTTGTTGTAGATGGTTTCGTAAGTGCCATCTTTCTTCACTTTTTCCAGCGCAGTGTTGAGTTTCTGCTGCAGCTCAGTGTTGCCCTGACGTACCGCGATGCCGAGGCCAGTACCGAAGTAATCTTTGTCGGTCACTTTGTCGCCCACTGCCGCCAGTTTCGGGTTATCTTTCAGCCATTCGGTGACCACAGCGGTGTCACCGAATACGCCGTCGATACGACCGTTTTGCAGATCCAGTTTCGCATTCTGGTAGCTGTCATACGGCACGGTAGTGATTTCCGGATGCTTATCCATAATGAACTTCTGGTGCGTCGTCCCGTTCTGAACGCCGACTTTTTTGCCTTTCAGCTGATCAACGCTGGTGTATTTACCCTGCTGACCCACAAACAGTGCGGAGTTGTCATAGTACGGGGTGGTAAACAGCACCTGCTTTTCACGCTCCGGAGTGATATCCATGCCCGCCATCACTGCTTCTACGCGACGGAATTTCAGGCTTGGGATCAGGCTGTCAAACGCCTGGTTAGAGAAAGTGCAGGTTGCATCAATCTCTTTACACAGCGCCTGTGCCAGGTCGACGTCAAAACCGACAATCTGGTTATTCGCATCCATCGATTCAAACGGAGGATAAGAGGCTTCGGTAGCAAAACGAATGGTTTCAGCAGCTGTGGCGGAAAGACTAAAACCTGCAATTAGCGCGGCAATCAGAACTTTTTTCATTGTTGTTATCCCGAATCTTAGTGAGAGAGATAGTTTTTAAATGCTTCGGTTTGCGGCTCGGTAAAGCAGCTCGCGTCGCCTTGTTCTACGATGTGACCGTTTTCCATATACACCACACGGCTGGCAGTTTTACGCGCCACTTCAACTTCGTGGGTGACGATCACCTGGGTAATATTCGTTTCCGCCAGCTCACGAATAATGCTGACGATTTGTGCGGTAATTTCCGGATCCAGCGCGGCGGTCGGTTCATCAAACAGCAGTACCTGCGGTTCCATCATCAGCGCGCGGGCGATAGCGACACGTTGTTGCTGACCACCAGACAGGTGCAGCGGGTAACGATCGCTATAAGGTTTGAGACGCAGACGTTCCAGCAGTTTTTCTGCACGGGACAGCGCCTGATCTTTACTCAACCCCAGCACGCGGCAGGGCGCTTCAATCAGGTTTTGCTGTACCGTCAGATGCGGCCATAGGTTGTATTGCTGAAACACCATCCCGACGTTACGACGCAGCTCGCGGATCGCTTTGTCAGATGGTGTTTTAGTGAAATCGAAATGGTTGCCTGCGATGTTGAGCGTACCGGAGCGCGGCATCTCTAGCAGATTGAGTACACGCAGCAGCGAGCTTTTCCCCGCGCCGCTGGGGCCAAGTAACACCAGCGTTTCGCCTTGCGGGCAATCCAGCGTGATATCGAACAGCGCCTGATGCGCGCCGTAGAAGCAATTAATGCCGTTTAATTGAATACTCATTGACACTCGTATACTGGCAGTCGGATAGCTATTGAAGTCGAAGATAGTACCTTTGACAGAATAATTATGCAATATTTCTGCTTTAAAAGTTAAAAGCAAAGCGCATTATTCAATAAACATAGCACAAAATAACGGCGGCGAAGGGCGGCGAGCATAAATGTCGGCATTCTTCACAGAATGCCAGACAATTTATGGGGGTTATCGTTTGATCAAGGTTTTAGCGGTTCTCAACGGACTGGCGCAGAGTGCCGGCAGGTGCGTGTACGCTGCCACCTAAATAGCGCACATCGTCGATCACCCAACACTGTCCTTCCTGAATCATCAACACTTCATCCTGCCAGCTCTGGTCGCCTTGTTTCAGATTCACCCGCAGCGGAATATTGCGCGCATCGCGATTTGGGATGGTCGAGGCGCTGGCAACTTGTGCACTGTCAGGCAAAGTGGTGCGACTGGAGAACGGATCGCTGCTTAATAATTCGCGATGGCTGTTATCGCGGCTGGCATTGCTCAGTAGAGTTGCCAGTTTGTCACTTAAATATGGACGCAGAGCGGTAATGTCGTTACTGCGGTGCGAAATGCGGTAATCATAAAACTGCTGGGCCACGCTGTCAGGTCCGCCCTGAACGCAAGATCCCGTACGGGGGCCATTATCTTTATAGGCAGGCGTGACGGTGGTACAAGCACTGAGTAACAGTGCGCAAGGGATAAGCATAGTCAATTTGCTGTAGCGCATAATGATTTCCTTATAAGCGAACACCTTAAAAGCGTTCTACGATAATAATGATATCCTTTCAATAATAGCGTATCAGTCCGATAATGCTTTGAAGATCGAAGGCTTAGCAAACAAGGAGATCGATCATGCAATTTTCCACAACCCCAACACTTGAAGGCCAGACCATCGTTGAATATTGCGGCGTGGTGACCGGCGAAGCGATTTTAGGCGCTAACATTTTTCGCGATTTCTTTGCCGGTATCCGCGATATCGTTGGCGGACGTTCCGGTGCGTATGAAAAAGAACTGCGTAAAGCGCGGGAGATAGCCTTTGAGGAACTTGGTGAGCAGGCGCGAGCGCTGGGGGCTGACGCCGTGGTCGGCATTGATATCGACTACGAAACGGTCGGGCAAAACGGCAGTATGCTGATGGTTAGCGTCAGCGGAACGGCGGTGAAAACGCGTCGATGAGCAGAGTCTTCTGGCTGGTTGCCGCCGCTTTGTTCCTGGCTGGGTGTGCAGGTGAAAAAGGCATTGTCGAGAAAGAGGGATACCAGCTTGATACCCGACGCCAGGCGCAGGCGGCGTATCCGCGCATTAAAGTGCTGGTGATCCACTACACCGCAGAGGACTTTGATACGTCACTGGCGACACTGACCGATAAGCACGTAAGTTCGCATTATCTGGTTCCTGCCGAGCCACCACTTTACAATGGCAAGCCGCGTATCTGGCAACTGGTACCGGAACAGGAACTGGCCTGGCATGCGGGGATTAGCGCCTGGCGCGGGGCAACGCGCCTTAACGACACCTCTATTGGCATTGAGCTGGAAAATCGTGGCTGGAAAACATCAGCGGGAGTGAAATATTTTGCCCCGTTTGAACCGACACAAATTCAGGCGCTTATTCCACTGGCGAAGGATATTATCGCCCGCTATCACATCAAACCGGAAAATGTGGTGGCTCATGCAGATATTGCGCCGCAGCGCAAAGATGATCCCGGACCATTATTTCCGTGGCAGCAACTGGCACAAGAGGGGATTGGTGCCTGGCCTGATGCGCAGCGGGTGAACTTTTATCTTGCCGGGCGCGCGCCGCACACACCGGTAGATACCGCCTCATTGCTGGAACTGTTGGCCCGTTACGGCTATGACGTGAAACCAGAAATGACGCCTGGCGAACAGCAACGAGTGATTATGGCGTTCCAGATGCATTTCCGCCCGACGTTATATAACGGCGAAGCGGATGCAGAAACTCTGGCAATTGCACAAGCGTTGCTGGAGAAATACGGTCAGGATTAGCGCGGCAGTTTTCCGTGGTCGCGTAACCAGGCGGCAGTTTTCTCGATCCCTTCATCCAGCGTGATGACAGGCTGATAACCTAACTCTTCCTGTGCACGCGTAATATCCAGCGTAAAGTCAAAATTCAACTTAGAGACGCCGTAGTGGGTTAGCGGCGGCTCTTTCGCTGACTTGCGGCCTAAACGCTCCATGCTGCGGGCGATCATATCCAGCATCGGGTAGGGAATTGAACGAATACGGCAATCAATATTCAGTTCGTCGATGAGCTTCTGCACGATGCTGCGCAGTGTACGATGCTCACCATTGGTAATGTTGTATGCCCTGCCGGACGGCAGTTTGTCGCAGTTTTCCTGGCTCGCCAGCCACATGGCATGTACGGCATTTTCGTAGTAGGTCATATCGACCAGCGCACTGCCGCCGTGCGGTAACAGAATGCTGCCGTAGTGGTGCATCATATGCGCCAGGCGGGGGATGAACACTTTATCGTGCGGTCCGAACAGACTCTGTGGGCGCAGAATAGTAAAGCGCGTTTGTGGATTCGCCTGCGAAAGCATATTAATCACTTCTTCGCTGGCAGCTTTGCTGCGGGCAAACTCGTTAGCGAAGCGGTGAGGGCGAAAATCTTCTTTAATATCGCGATGATGGTGATAATCGAAGTACAGGGAGGGGGAAGAGATATGAATAAAGTTACGCACTCCCCAGGCAACAGCCCATTCGCCCAGGCGACGCGTAGCGCGAACGTTGGCCAGGTCGAAAGCCTGCTGCGTTCCCCACGGCGAAGTAAAGCTGGAGCAGTGCCACAGCGTATCAATGCCTGCGAGCATCACTTTAGCCTGCGATGAGACAAGTTCGGTCAGATCCGCCCGGACAAACTCTGCGCCCAGTTTTTCCAGCAATTTGCCCATCGCTTCGTTGCGACCGGTCGCTCTCACGCTGATGCCTTTCTGGCATAAAAATTCAACCGCGTTTCGACCTAAGCCGCTGGTAGCGCCGGTAACCAGTACCTTCATATCATTCCACTGTTGTTGATAAGTCGACGTGCGCATTCTTTCGTGATTTCCCCCTTGATGCAATGGGAAACATGAAAGAATCACGCAGGTTTTTTTCGATTAATCTGTGATTTGTTCTGCAAGTCTGGCGATTCGTTTTGCCATGCCGCGAAAAATAAACAGATGTGCAGGGATCATGAAAAGCCAGTAAAACAAGCCTGGCATGCCGTGCGGATGCCAGAAAGCGCGAACGTCTATGGTGCGGTAGTCGCCTTTATCTTCCAGCGTAAAACAAAGCCGCCCCAGTCCCGGTGCTTTCATACCAAATAACAACGTAAGTTGTTTTTCCGCTTCAACGACAATCACTTTCCAGCTATCTACCGCATCGCCCGTCTGCAAATATTCTCGCTCAGGGCGACCTTTCGCCAGTTTATGACCGATTGCGCGGTCCATCAGCGCACGGGTCTGCCACAAAATATTGCCAAAGAAATAACGTTCTTTACCGCCGATTTGATTGACTACCCGCCATAGCGCCTGAAGGCTGGCGGACGTTTTAACCGTAAAACCGGCTTGTTTAGCGAAGTAACCGTATTCTGGTCGCCAGCGAGCAAAAGCCTGCGCGTCATATCCCCAGTCGCTGGAGTTGACCAGTTTTTCTTCCTCTTTCAATGTGCGACGTACCGCATCATCGAAAGCGATCAGCGGTTGTGGAATGAGTGCACGTAACGCGGTGTCATCTGCCAGCAGATCGTGTTTCAGCCCCTGAATCAACGCTTTGGCGGTGGTGGGCGGTACGGAAGTAATCACATTGAGAAACCACACCGAAATCCAGCGGGTGGGAAAGGGGATGGGGATCAACCAGCGGCGCTTACCACTCACGGTCATAAAATGTTCAAATTGTTGTTGATAACTGAGCACCTCTGGCCCGGCGGCTTCGAAGACCCGATGTTCGCAGGCCGGATGATCTAACAGTGCCACCAGATAGTGCAGCAGGTTTTCCAGCGCAATAGGCGTGGTGCGTGAACGGACCCAGCGTGGCGGTGTTAACACTGGCAGGTTGTAAACCATATCGCGCATCACTTCAAACGCCGCAGAACCTGCACCAACAATAATTCCGGCCCGCAGTTCGGTCACCGGGACACCCGCTTCACGAAGAATGTCCGCCGTAGCCTGACGGGCGCGCAGATGGTCCGACTGCTCATGTGGCGGAGCCTGCAACGAACTGAGAAAGATTAATTGTTTAACTGGCACTTCGCGTAGCGCATCGCGGACGTTGAGAGCCACCTGGCGCTCCTGAGCGATAAAATCGCCGCCTTCGCCCATGCTATGCACCAGAAAATAGACCGTATCGATATCCTGCAACAGGGCCGGAAGATTATCCGGCCAGCTGAGATCGACTTTATGGCAACTGACGTTTGCCAGTTGCAGCTTTGCAAGCCTGTCGACATGACGCGCCGCCGCCAGGATCTGATGCCCTTGCTGGCTGAGTGTGCGCACCAGATGCTGACCAATGTAGCCACTGGCACCGAGAACTAAAATGCGTTGCGGCACGTCTCTCTCCTTAACGCGCCAGGAACGCACGCCAGTGAGCGGCAACTTCCGCCAGTTGTTCACGCGAGACGTCAAGATGGGTCACCAGGCGGACAATCGGCGAGGCGTTAATCAGCACGTTTCTCGCTTTCATGTATTCGCCTAACGCGGCAGCATTTTCTTCCCCGACGCGAACAAACAGCATATTGGTGTCCTGACGCATCACATCCGCGCCTGCTTCACGCAGCTGTTCCGCCATCCAGGCGGCGTTGTCGTGGTCTTCCTGCAAGCGTGCGACGTTATTTTTCAGCGCATACATCCCGGCGGCTGCCAGGATCCCGGACTGGCGCATCCCGCCGCCAGTCATTTTCCGCCAGCGGATGGCACGTTTAATGTAATCACGGTTACCGACCAGTAACGAACCGACTGGCGTACCAAGACCTTTCGACAGACAAATGGTGAACGAATCACAATATTGCGTGATCTCTTTTAGTTCGCAGCCATAAGCCACGATGGCGTTAAAGATGCGCGCACCGTCAACATGCAGCGCCAGATTGCGCTCACGGGTAAATTCCCATGCTTCTTTCAGGTATTCACGCGGCAGCACTTTGCCGTTGTGGGTGTTTTCGAGACTGAGCAATTTGGTGCGGGCGAAGTGAATATCGTCGGGTTTGATTTTCATCGCCACTTTATCCAGCGGTAACGTGCCGTTGGCGTCAGCATCGATGGGTTGCGGTTGAATACTGCCCAGCACTGCTGCGCCACCGGCTTCAAACAGATAGTTATGTGCGGCCTGACCGACAATATACTCTTCGCCGCGTTCGCAGTGACTGAGCAGAGCGACCAGGTTGGCCTGAGTGCCGGTAGGCAGAAAAATGGCGGCTTCTTTACCGGAAAGCTCTGCTGCATAGTCCTGCAGAGCATTAACGGTAGGGTCGTCTCCGTAAACGTCGTCCCCAACCGGGGCGGCCATCATCGCTTCGAGCATGGCGCGGCTCGGTCGGGTAACGGTATCACTGCGTAAATCAATCATGGCATGTCCTTATTATGACGGGAAATGCCACCCTTTTTACCTTAGCCAGTTCGTTTTCGCCAGTTCGATTACTTCATCGCCGCGTCCACTGATGATTGCGCGCAGCATATACAGACTAAAACCTTTTGCCTGTTCGAGTTTGATCTGCGGTGGAATGGCTAATTCTTCTTTGGCAACCACCACATCCACCAGCACCGGACCGTCGATGGAGAAAGCGCGTTGCAGGGCTTCATCGACTTCAGAGGCTTTTTCCACGCGAATACCCGTAATGCCGCACGCTTCGGCAATGCGGGCAAAGTTGGTGTCGTGTAGTTCGGTGCCGTCAGTCAAATAACCACCAGCTTTCATCTCCATCGCCACAAAGCCCAGTACGCTGTTGTTAAAGACGATAATTTTCACCGGCAGCTTCATCTGCACTACCGAGAGGAAATCGCCCATCAACATGCTAAAACCGCCATCGCCGCACATGGCGACCACCTGGCGTTCTGGCTCGCTTGCCTGCGCGCCCAGCGCCTGCGGCATGGCGTTAGCCATCGAACCGTGGTTAAACGAACCTAACAAGCGACGCTTGCCGTTCATTTTCAGATAACGTGCCGCCCATACCGTAGGTGTGCCAACGTCACAGGTAAAGATGGCGTCATCGGCGGCAAAGTGACTAATTTGCTGCGCCAGATATTGCGGGTGAATGGCTTTCTCGCTCGGTTTTGCTAAATCATCCAGCCCTTTGCGGGCGTCGCGGTAATCTTCCAGCGCTTTATCCAGAAACTTGCGATCGGTTTTTTCTTCCACCAGTGGCAGCAATGCGCGCAGGGTTGATTTGATATCGCCGACCAGCGCCATATCTACCTTGCTATGCGCGCCGATGCTGGCTGGGTTGATATCAATCTGAATAATTTTGGCATCGGTCGGGTAGAAGGCGCGGTAGGGGAACTGAGTGCCGAGCAGTACTAAGGTGTCGGCGTTCATCATAGTGTGAAAACCTGACGAGAAGCCGATTAACCCGGTCATTCCGACATCATACGGATTATCGTATTCGACATGTTCTTTACCGCGCAGGGCATGAATAATAGGTGCTTTAATTTTCCCGGCAAACTCAACTAACTCTTTATGCGCCCCCGCGCAGCCGCTACCACACATCAGGGCGATATTGCTGGAGTAACGCAGCAGTTGCGCCAGTTTGCGTAACTCTTCTTCTTCCGGTGTTATGACTGGCTGTGGTGCATGATACCAGTGCGTGGTTGCCCCTTCTGGCGCAGGTTTTAACGCCACGTCGCCCGGTAACACGACAACGGAAACGCCACGGTTTAGCACCGCTTTGCGCATGGCAATCGCCAGCACTTGTGGGATCTGCTCCGGGCTGGAAACCAGCTCGCAATAGTGGCTACATTCGCGGAATAACTCTTGCGGGTGGGTTTCCTGGAAATAGCCGCTGCCAATTTCGCTGGAAGGGATATGGGCGGCAATCGCCAGTACCGGAACGTGATTACGGTGGCAATCGAACAGGCCGTTGATTAAGTGCAGGTTGCCGGGGCCGCACGATCCGGCACAGACCGCCAGTTCTCCTGAAAGTTGTGCTTCAGCGCCAGCGGCAAAGGCAGCCACTTCTTCATGGCGGGTAGGCATCCACTCGATAGTGCCCATGCGATTAAGACTGTCACTAAGACCGTTCAGAGAGTCGCCCGTGACTCCCCAGATGCGTTTTACGCCTGCTGATTCGAGTGTTTTGGCGATATAAGCTGCAACCGTTTGTTTCATGGTTTTCCGTCTCCTGAATGTGATAACGGTAACAAGTTTAGTTCATCTGACGGAGGGGGAAGGGATGGGAGAAAAAGGAGGCACTAACGGTTAAACAGCCCGATGACAGGAATATCATCGGGCATAAGGTGATTACGCGAGAACCAAATCCCCCTGCGGATGGCAGGAGCAGGCCAGTACGTAACCTTCAGCGATTTCGGCGTCGGTCAGCGTCATTGTGCTGCTCACCGTATATTCACCGGAAACCACTTTTGTCTTACAGCAGCCGCAAACACCCGCGCGGCAGGCGGCGACAACCGGAACTTTATTGCTTTCCAGCGCCTCCAGCAGCGTGGCGCCAACCGGAGCGTAAAATTCTTGCGCCGGTTGCAGTTTGGTGAATTTCAGACCGCTGGTTGCCGCTTCCGCCACTGGCGTAAAGAATTTCTCTTTAAAGAAACGCGTCACGCCGAGCGCCTTCACTTCCTGTTCCACCCAATCCATATACGGTGCCGGACCACAAGTCATCACGGTACGTGAGGCTAAATCAGGAACGCTTGCCAGCAGTTCACGAGTCAGGCGTCCGGCAACGAACCCCTCGGTAACGTTATTTTCCGCCACCAGTGTTACCGGATAATGACGCCACTCATCGGCGAAAATAACATCCTGCGGCGTACGCATGTTGTAGATCACCTGCACATCGGCCTGCGGACGGTTCTTCGCCAGCCAGCGACGCATCGACATAATTGGCGTAACGCCGCAGCCTGCCGCCAGTAACAGGAATTTATCTTCTGCTTTATCGTCGCAGGTAAATTCCCCCATCGCGTCCGAAAGCCAGAGATAGTCACCGCGTTTTACATCGCGGGTCAGCCACTGGGAGCCGACACCGTCATCAATCCGCCGCACGGTCAGGGTGATATATTCACTCACGCCTGGCGTGGAGGAAATGGTGTAAGCACGCAGCGTTTCTGCTGAGTTACGCACGCTGACCAGCGCATATTGCCCGGCGCGATATGGGTAGTAATCGTGGCAAATCAGGGAAATCGTCCACACATCCGGCGTTTCTTGCGTAATGTGATGAACCTGCATCCGCCACGGGCATTGATTCGTTGGCATCGTCATCGACAAACTCCTTACGCGCTCAACAGTTGCTTCATGTCTTCTTCAACAGTGGTGATAGAACGCAGGCCGAATTTCTCGTTCAGCACCGCCAGCAGATCTGGTGTCAGGAAACCAGGTGCAGTCGGGCCGGTGACGATATTTTTCACACCCAGAGAAAGCAGCGTCAGCAGAATGACAATCGCTTTCTGTTCAAACCAGGAGAGCACCAGCGACAGCGGCAGATCGTTGACACCGCAGCCCAGTTTTTCTGCCAGAGTGACAGCCAGAATAATCGCTGAGTAAGCATCGTTACATTGACCTGCATCTACCAGACGCGGCAGACCTTCGATATCGCCAAACTCAAGTTTGTTAAAGCGATATTTACCACAGGCGAGGGTCAGGATCAGGCAGTCATCCGGCACGCTGGTGGCGAAATCGGTGAAGTAGTGGCGCTCGCCGCGTGCGCCGTCACAGCCACCAAGCAGGAAGATATGACGCAGTTTTTCACGGCTCACCAGATCAATCAGCGTATCCGCTGCGCCAAGCAGCGTCTGGCGGCCAAAGCCCACGGTGATCAGGTGCGGAATTTCGCTGTACGGGAAGCCCGCCATTTGTTGCGCCTGGGCGATGACCGCAGAAAAATCTTCGCCATCCAGATGACGCACACCCGGCCAGCCAACAATGCTGCGGGTCCAGATACGATCGTCATAAGCGCCTACGGTTGGGTCGATGATGCAGTTCGAGGTCATCACGATGGGGCCAGGGAAACGAGCGAACTCCACTTGCTGATTCTGCCAGCCGCTGCCGTAGTTACCGACTAGATGCTTGAATTTACGCAGCTCCGGGTAGCCGTGGGCAGGCAGCATTTCGCCGTGGGTGTAGACATTAACGCCCGTACCTTCGGTCTGTTCCAGCAGGTTGTAGAGATCTTTGAGATCGTGACCGGAAATCAGGATACATTTGCCCGCCGTCGCTTTGACGTTGACCTGGGTTGGCGTCGGGTGACCGTATTTACCGGTTTCGCCTGCATCCAGAATGCTCATCACTTTGAAGTTCATCTGGCCGATTTCCATTGAACACTCAAGAAGCGCGTTCATATCGGCAGGCCAGGTCCCCAGCCACGCCATGATTTTATGGTACTGGGCATAAATATCGTTGTCGTATTGACCGAGAACGTGGGCGTGTTCCATATAGGCCGCCGCACCTTTCAGGCCATACAGGCACAGCAGACGCAGGCCGAGAATGTTTTCGCCAATCGCCGCTTTATCTTTGTTAGGGGTAAATTCTGCTGCCTGACGTTGCAGTTCGCCGAGATCGTCGCTCACCAGTTGCAGGTCAGCCATCGGGTTATCGACGCGGGCGTTAGCATCTACTGCCAGGCATTGCGCTTTCAGCGCCTCGCGCAGGGCAATCGCTTCACGAGCGTAGCCGACAATACGCGGAGAATCGAAGTTAACGTTGGTCAGGGTTGAGAAAAATGCCCGAGGCGCGAAGCTGTCTACATCGTGGTTGATAATGCCGTATTCACGCGCTTTTACAGCCCAGGCAGAAAGCCCTTGCAGCGCCGCGATGAGTAAATCCTGAAGGTCAGAGGTTTCCGCCGTTTTACCACACATCCCCTGCGCGTATGAGCAGCCGTTTCCTGCCGGAGTACGGATAGTTTGTTCACATTGCACACAAAACATGATCACACCTTTTAAAGTTATATTTAATATACATGTTTAAGGTTAAGACGCTTAACGCGGGGATAAAAGGGATTTTTCATGCAACTTTAAGGGAGATTGATTTAGCGCAATTTTGGCGGCAGGGATCTACCGCCGGAGAGGTATTATGCGGAGAAAAAGGCGATGAGGATCGGCACTAACAGGCTGAGAATAAAACCGTGAACAATTGCTGCCGGGACCATATCCAGCCCACCTGTACGCTGAAGAACGGGCAGGGTGAAATCCATTGATGTGGCACCGCATAAGCCCAGTGCAGTAGAGCGGCTACGGCGAATCAGGCCAGGGATCAACATAATGGCGATCAACTCACGCGCTAAATCATTGAAGAAGGCCGCGCTCCCGATTACCGGACCAAAAGATTCGGTCAACAAAATACCGGAAAGAGAATACCAGCCGAAACCGGAGGCCATTGCCAGTGCGGTATTGATGGGGAGATCAAGAATAAAGGCGTTAATTAAACCGCCAATTAAAGAACTGGCAACCACCACCACGGCGACAATCATTCCCCGGCGATTAAGGACAATCTGCTTTAAGGTCATGCCATTATTGCGCAACTGAATACCGACGAGGAAAAGTAGCAGAATTAAGGTGTATTCGCTGGCTTCGGTCGCGTGCTGTAAAAAACCTAATCCGCTAAGGCCAATAGCAAAACCAATCACCACGACGCCACACAGTTTCAGCGATTCCAGTGCCATCGCAATACGCGACGGCAATTTCTCTTGCTGGTGGCTATTGCGCCACGGCAAACCGCGTTCCAGCCACAGCAAGGCGACAATATTGCACAGTAAAATAATGGTAATACTGACAGCAGAATAATGCAGAATCGCCAACAGGTTACTGGCGAGATTATCGAGAAACGCCAGACTGATACCCATAAAAAAGAGAATGAGATAAACCATCCAGCTTAATAGCTGATTAATGCGTTTTAACGCAGCTTTTTGGCGAAGCGGAATGAGGTAACCCACAATCAGGGGAACCAGAATGATTAACAGCCCAGAAAACATGAAAACCCAGTCCTTGCAAAGAAGAAGTCGAAATGCGCGATGACACACTACTGAAAGCGGAAGGACGAGTAAAGTTGCAATTAAAAGGAAATGTTATTCATAAGGATCGGTAGGGTATTCGTTTTCATTTAAAGATATTCTTTCTCTTTAATTACAAACCGCACCGGTGTTGGTGGCGTCAAAATCGCCGAGGCGTACCCTGAAGGCCGGGGCAGCCCACATGGATGTGGGCTGAGGGCGCGTTTTACAGGGATGTTACCTCGCGCCCGACCCGGTAGCCGTAAGGGATAAGTCGAGGGCACCGCGCAGCGGCGATTTTGTTCGCCAGAGCCCGGGGGTGCAGGGGGCGGCGGCGATTGGCCGCCCCCTGCGCGCTCCTTGCGTCAGTGGCAATATGTGGCTTAGCTCATGAAAGGAGCGCAACAAGATGATAAACCAACATATAACAACATCTTAAAAAAAAAGGCCTGACATTGCGCCAGGCCTTCTGCGTTAATTAATCACGCTTTTCCAGCAGGGTCCGGTAAATCAGACCACCGATAATACCGCCGACAATTGGCACTACCCAGAAGAACCACAGCTGTTCTAACGCCCAGCCGCCCTGGAAGATGGCAACTGCGGTGCTGCGCGCCGGGTTAACGGAAGTGTTAGTCACCGGAATACTGATTAAGTGAATCAAGGTTAACGCCAGACCAATCGCGATCGGCGCAAAGCCTGCCGGCGCGTATTTGTCGGTTGCACCGTGGATCACCAGCAAGAAACCGGCACTCAATACCAGTTCAACCACCAGTGCAGAAAGCATGGAATAGCCGCCCGGTGAATGCTCGCCATAACCGTTAGAAGCAAAGCCGCTGGCCGCTGCGTCAAACCCAGCTTTACCGCTGGCGATTAAATACAGCAGTGCCGCCGCAACAATACCACCGACAACCTGGGCTACCACGTAACCAACGACTTCTTTTGCCGGGAAACGGCCACCAGCCCATAAACCAATAGTGACCGCCGGGTTAAAGTGGCCACCGGAGATATGACCGACAGCGAAGGCCATCGTCAGTACAGTCAAACCAAACGCCAGCGCGACACCGGCAAAGCCAATGCCTAATTCCGGGAACGCTGCCGCCAGCACGGCGCTACCGCAGCCACCAAATACAAGCCAGAAAGTACCAAAACATTCAGCTGCTAATTTTCTGAACATATCCACCTCAATTAAAAATTGACCCTGTGAAAAATATGGTCGTTTTATAGGGTCGTCGTAAAAAATGACGACAGAAATAATGCATCGGTATTTTAAAAACGAAGTCGAGCCATTCGCCAGATAAATAAATCCAGTAATTTTGATTTAGGGCAACAGTAAGTTCCCCCATATAGTCATTTGCCTGATTGACAGTGTAGTGCAAACGGCTGAAATAAGCCTTTGGAGGTAATAAAAATAATTTACAAGGTTAATTATTTGATTTTATTGTTTTTTAATGAGAGACAACATGAAGACGTATAACACAATTATTCGCTCATTTTTCAGACATTTGCCATGCTTAATTGTGATGTCGTCACGTATTGTCTCGGCCTTTCCCGTTATACTGCCAGAGTAAAGGATGAGTAACATATTTCTGGAGGGGATATGATTCTTGAGCGCGTTGAAATTGTGGGCTTTCGCGGTATCAACCGATTGTCATTGATGCTGGAGCAAAACAACGTCCTGATTGGGGAGAACGCGTGGGGTAAATCCAGCTTGCTGGACGCCTTAACCCTGCTGTTATCACCAGAGTCAGATCTCTACCATTTTGAACGTGATGATTTCTGGTTTCCGCCAGGTGATATTAATGGTCGGGAACACCATCTGCATATCATTCTGACCTTTCGCGAATCGCTGCCTGGACGGCATCGTGTACGCCGTTATCGCCCGCTTGAAGCATGCTGGACGCCCTGTACTGATGGTTATCACCGCATTTTTTATCGCCTGGAAGGGGAAAGTGCGGAAGACGGTAGCGTGATGACGTTACGCAGCTTTCTTGATAAAGACGGTCATCCGATTGATGTCGAAGATATTAACGATCAGGCGCGTCATCTGGTGCGTTTAATGCCGGTTCTGCGTTTGCGCGACGCCCGTTTTATGCGCCGCATTCGCAATGGAACTGTACCAAATGTACCCAATGTGGAAGTCACCGCGCGCCAGTTGGATTTTCTCGCCCGCGAGTTATCCTCACACCCGCAAAATCTCTCCGATGGGCAGATTCGCCAGGGGCTTTCGGCAATGGTGCAACTGCTTGAGCATTATTTCTCGGAGCAAGGGGCCGGGCAGGCGAGATATCGCTTAATGCGTCGGCGAGCCAGCAATGAGCAACGGAGCTGGCGTTACCTCGATATCATCAACCGGATGATTGACAGACCAGGGGGGCGTTCGTATCGGGTCATTTTACTCGGCCTGTTTGCCACTTTATTGCAGGCAAAAGGGACATTGCGACTGGATAAAGACGCGCGTCCGTTATTGCTAATTGAAGATCCAGAAACCCGCCTGCATCCGATTATGCTTTCCGTTGCCTGGCATCTGTTGAATCTTTTGCCTTTACAACGTATTGCTACTACCAACTCTGGCGAGCTGCTTTCGTTAACTCCAGTGGAACATGTTTGCCGCCTGGTGCGTGAATCTTCTCGTGTTGCCGCCTGGCGTCTGGGGCCAAGTGGCTTGAGCACCGAAGACAGCCGCCGCATCTCTTTTCACATTCGTTTTAATCGTCCGTCATCGCTGTTTGCTCGCTGCTGGTTGCTGGTGGAAGGGGAAACAGAAACCTGGGTTATCAACGAACTGGCGCGCCAGTGTGGACACCATTTCGATGCCGAAGGGATTAAGGTCATTGAGTTTGCCCAGTCCGGGCTAAAACCACTGGTGAAATTTGCCCGGCGGATGGGGATTGAGTGGCATGTGCTGGTCGATGGCGATGAAGCCGGGAAGAAATATGCCGCAACGGTGCGCAGCCTGCTGAATAACGATCGCGAAGCTGAACGTGAACATTTGACAACGTTACCGGCGCTGGATATGGAACATTTTATGTATCGCCAGGGGTTTTCCGACGTGTTCCATCGCGTGGCGCAGATCCCGGAAAACGTGCCGATGAATTTGCGCAAAATTATTTCAAAAGCGATCCATCGCTCTTCCAAGCCCGACCTTGCCATTGAAGTGGCAATGGAGGCCGGACGTCGTGGTGTGGATTCCGTACCGACGCTGCTGAAAAAAATGTTCTCACGCGTGCTGTGGCTGGCGCGCGGTCGGGCTGATTAACCACAAAACATCCTTGCCATCTGCGGCTGAATAGCGTCAAGCATCTCGTAGCGTCGACGGTATTCAGCCCGCTTTTTGCTGGCGATATCCGCAATCTCTTTTCGCGCTATTCGATCGGGAAGCCGATAATGCCGCTCGGCATCGCATTCGCCACCAACCGATTCCCAGAACGTGTTATAGTCAGCATGGATTTTTCCTTCCTTATCGCGATAACGCAGGCTGCGGTAAATATGTGTTTCATTGCTGACAGCAATAATTTGTTCGACCTGTAAGCGTTGGGCGAAGAGGCAGACCGCCTCCATCACGAGTCGTTTGGGAAATAGCCCGTGGCAGGCTTTCGTCGCATTCTGGATCTGTTGGTGTGGAATTTCCCATTTCGCACCTTGCAGCCCGCCTATAAATAACGTCCTTTTCCCCTGATACTCACACAGTGTAAATGTGATCTCCGCCAGAGGAATACCTTCGCTGTTGCGGAACAGAATTGTGCTGTCACCTTCCTTATCCATTGAGATCATCATGGTCAGTTCAAGCGTGAACTGCTCGCCGTTTTTTCCTTCCAGCTTCGCAAGTTGCAGTCCCGGGGTGTTCAAATATAAGCTGAACTCTTCCGCCGACATGCACGCGCGCAGCAATGCATAATGGTAACGTAACGCCTCCAGCAATTGCTTACGGGTCATATTCACGGCAAGGTAAGGGCGATGCAGGCGAACCGGCAGGCGCGGCTGACGCGTTAACAGCGTTCTGAGATTAGGCCAGTGGGAGAGTTCGTTCATCCACTCAACGCTTAAACGCGGCATAATCAAAGAGCGCAGCAAAAATTTCTGGCGAAACCGACGGCGATGCCAGAATTTACCCGGCCGCCACTGACCCCCTGCCAGATTAAGGAAAAGAGACATGCTGCTAAGAGATTCAGATGGTGTAAATGCTCGTTCAGTGATCTGAGACATATTCATAAAATCAATGATTATACGTAACACCGATTTCACCATCGGGCATCTTAACCAAACATCAATCGTATAATTACTAACGTAAATTTTCGGTTTTTGTTGATGTTTCGTTGAAGTTGGCAGCCCCGTACGCGCATATGGAGCATTCAGAGTATTTATGAAAAAGCGAAAAAACCTTAAGAAGCGTTACGCTATTGCGCTGGTGATAGTCATCGCTGCGCTGATTGCGTTGTGGAGAACACTCAACGCGCCCGTGCCGACTTATCAGACATTGATTGTCCGCCCCGGTGATTTGCAGCAAAGCGTGCTGGCGACTGGAAAGCTGGACGCGCTGCGTAAGGTTGATGTGGGCGCGCAGGTCAGCGGTCAGTTGAAAACGCTGTCGGTGGCGATTGGCGATAAAGTAAAAAAAGACCAGCTTTTAGGGGTTATTGATCCTGAACAGGCTGAAAACCAGATCAAGGAAGTGGAAGCGACACTGATGGAGCTGCGTGCGCAAAGGCAACAGGCAGAAGCAGAACTGAAACTGGCACGGGTGACATACTCACGCCAGCAACGACTGGCGCAAACGCAGGCGGTTTCGCAACAGGATCTTGACACCGCAGCGACGGAGATGGCAGTTAAACAGGCGCAAATAGGGACTATCGACGCGCAAATCAAACGGAATCAGGCGTCACTCGACACGGCGAAAACGAATCTCGATTACACCCGCATCGTTGCCCCGATGGCTGGGGAAGTTACGCAAATCACCACTCTGCAAGGGCAGACGGTGATTGCCGCACAACAAGCGCCAAACATTCTGACGCTGGCAGATATGAGTACCATGCTGGTAAAAGCGCAAGTGTCGGAAGCGGATGTCATTCATCTGAAACCCGGTCAAAAAGCCTGGTTCACCGTGCTTGGCGATCCGCTGACGCGCTACGAGGGGCAGATTAAAGATGTGCTGCCGACGCCAGAAAAGGTCAACGACGCCATTTTCTACTACGCCCGTTTTGAAGTGCCAAACCCCAATGGTTTACTGCGCCTGGATATGACTGCGCAGGTCCACATTCAACTCACTGATGTGAAAAATGTACTCACCATTCCGTTGTCGGCACTGGGGGATTCGGTTGGCGATAACCGTTATAAAATCAAACTGCTGCGTAATGGCGAAATACGCGAGCGCGAAGTGACGATTGGCGCGCGCAACGACACCGATGTTGAGATTGTCAAAGGTCTGGAAGCGGGTGATGAAGTGGTGATTGGTGAGGCCAAACCAGGAGCTGCACAATGACGCCCTTGCTCGAACTAAAGGATATTCGCCGTAGCTATCCTGCTGGAGACGAGCAGGTTGAGGTGCTAAAGGGCATCAGCCTGGATATTTATGCAGGTGAGATGGTGGCAATTGTCGGTGCTTCGGGCTCTGGTAAATCGACCCTGATGAATATTCTCGGCTGTCTGGATAAAGCGACCAGTGGAACCTATCGCGTTGCCGGCCAGGATGTTGCCACGCTGGACGCCGATGCGCTGGCGCAGCTTCGTCGCGAGCATTTCGGCTTTATTTTCCAGCGTTACCATTTGCTTTCGCATTTAACCGCCGAGCAGAACGTTGAAGTACCCGCCGTCTATGCCGGACTTGAGCGTAAACAGCGATTGCTGCGCGCTCAGGAGTTGCTGCAACGACTGGGACTGGAAGAACGGCTAGATTATTACCCCGCCCAGCTTTCCGGTGGCCAGCAGCAGCGTGTCAGTATTGCTCGTGCGTTAATGAACGGTGGGCAGGTGATCCTCGCCGATGAACCTACCGGCGCACTGGACAGCCATTCTGGTGAAGAGGTGATGGCGATATTGCATCAGTTGCGCGATCGCGGGCACACGGTGATTATCGTTACCCACGATCCACAGGTTGCGGCTCAGGCGGAGCGGGTAATCGAAATTCGTGACGGCGAAATTGTGCGTAATCCTCCCGCCATTGAAAAGGTGAATGCTGCTGGCGGGACGGATCCTGTAGTCAAAACGGCGTCTGGCTGGCGGCAGTTTGTCAGTGGTTTTAATGAGGCGCTGACGATGGCGTGGCGGGCGCTGGCAGCGAATAAAATGCGCACCTTACTGACCATGCTGGGGATTATTATTGGTATTGCGTCGGTGGTTTCTATCGTCGTGGTGGGCGACGCCGCCAAACAAATGGTGCTGGCGGATATTCGTTCTATTGGTACGAATACTATTGATGTCTATCCCGGGAAAGATTTTGGCGATGACGATCCGCAATATCAACAGGCGCTAAAGTACGACGACTTAATCGCCATCCAAAAACAACCGTGGGTCGCCTCAGCCACACCCGCCGTCTCGCAAAACCTGCGCCTGCGTTATAACAATGTTGATGTTGCCGCCAGCGCCAACGGTGTGAGCGGCGATTATTTCAATGTCTACGGCATGACCTTCAGCGAAGGGAATACCTTTAATCAGGAGCAACTGAACGGCCGCGCACAGGTGGTGGTTCTCGACAGTAATACCCGCCGCCAGCTTTTCCCGCATAAGGCCGATGTGGTTGGTGAGGTCATTCTGGTTGGTAATATGCCTGCGAGAGTCATCGGCGTGGCGGAAGAAAAACAGTCGATGTTTGGTAGCAGTAAAGTGCTGCGCGTCTGGTTGCCTTACAGCACCATGTCCGGGCGGGTTATGGGCCAGTCGTGGCTGAACTCCATCACTGTAAGAGTAAAAGAAGGCTATGACAGCACCGAAGCGGAACAACAACTCACCCGTTTGTTGTCGCTGCGCCACGGCAAAAAAGACTTCTTTACCTGGAACATGGACGGCGTCTTGAAAACAGTCGAAAAAACCACACGTACTTTACAACTGTTTCTGACTCTGGTGGCGGTGATTTCGCTGGTGGTAGGCGGCATTGGCGTTATGAATATTATGCTGGTGTCAGTAACGGAGCGGACGCGGGAAATTGGTATTCGCATGGCTGTTGGCGCGCGTGCCAGCGATGTTCTGCAACAATTTCTGATTGAAGCCGTGCTGGTTTGCCTGGTGGGCGGCGCGATGGGGATAATGCTGTCGCTGTTAATTGCCTTCACCCTACAGATTTTTTTACCCGGCTGGGAGATAGGCTTTTCTCCACTGGCGTTGCTGCTGGCGTTTTTATGCTCAACCGTTACGGGCATTTTATTTGGCTGGCTACCTGCACGAAATGCGGCACGGCTGGATCCAGTGGATGCTTTGGCGAGAGAGTGATTTTTGAGATAAAAATGCCAGCCGATCGGGCTGGCATTTTGCCTTTAGGATGTACACAATGAGACAGAAGAGCTATGCGACTGCTACTTCTACTTCGACGGGCACAATAACACTGGCGTGATTGCCTTTTGGCCCTTGGTGGACATCAAACTGAACGGGTTGTCCAGCTTTTAGCGTTCTGTAACCATCCATCTGGATGGTGGAATAATGAGCGAAAATATCTTCGCCACCGCCTTCAGGGCAGATGAAACCGAACCCTTTGGCATTGTTGAACCACTTAACAGTACCCTTTTCCATGCTTCGACATCCTTCGCAAATCTTATACAAGTAAGATGGAATAAACCGGGGTCAGAGAGGGGGCAGTTCAAAACCTCGCCAACTCTTGAAATACAATTTAGAGAAATGGGGCGAGTCGTCAAGCGTTTGACAGGGGCCAGGGGGTAGGTATGCATCAAAAATTTGAAGCAGTTAACGCTATTGACAGTAATGTCACTGATGTCGCTTATACCAACGATAGATGATAATTATCTATCATGTGGAGTAGATTGGTCAGGCAAATATGCTCTTGTCAGCGGCAGAGCGTTCTGCCGGTAACCGTAACCGAAGATGATAACTGACAATGGGTAAAACGAACGACTGGCTGGACTTTGATCAACTGGCGGAAGAAAAAGTTCGCGACGCGCTAAAACCGCCATCTATGTATAAAGTGATATTAGTCAATGATGATTACACTCCAATGGAGTTTGTTATTGACGTGTTACAAAAATTCTTTTCTTATGATGTAGAACGTGCAACGCAATTGATGCTTGCTGTTCACTACCAGGGGAAGGCCATTTGCGGAGTCTTTACCGCTGAGGTTGCAGAAACCAAAGTGGCGATGGTGAACAAGTACGCAAGGGAGAACGAGCATCCATTGCTGTGTACGCTGGAAAAAGCCTGAATGCAGGTATAAAAATTGGGGGAGGTGCCTATGCTCAATCAAGAACTGGAACTCAGTTTAAACATGGCTTTCGCCAGAGCGCGCGAGCACCGTCATGAGTTTATGACCGTCGAGCACTTGTTACTGGCATTGCTCAGTAACCCATCGGCCCGGGAGGCGCTGGAAGCGTGTTCCGTGGACCTGGTTGCGCTCCGTCAGGAACTGGAAGCCTTTATTGAACAAACCACACCTGTTCTGCCCGCCAGTGAAGAGGAGCGCGACACGCAGCCGACCTTGAGTTTTCAGCGTGTATTGCAGCGTGCAGTCTTCCATGTTCAGTCCTCCGGTCGCAGTGAGGTTACCGGTGCGAATGTTCTGGTCGCTATCTTTAGCGAACAGGAGTCGCAGGCGGCGTATCTGTTGCGCAAACATGAAGTCAGCCGTCTTGATGTGGTGAACTTTATTTCTCATGGCACGCGTAAAGACGAGCCATCTCAGTCTTCTGAACCAGGAAACCAGCCGGGCAGTGAAGAACAAGCTGGTGGGGAGGACCGTATGGAGAATTTCACGACTAACCTGAACCAGCTTGCACGCGTGGGCGGAATTGACCCGCTGATTGGTCGTGAGAAGGAACTGGAGCGCGCCATTCAGGTTCTCTGCCGCCGCCGTAAAAACAACCCGCTGCTGGTTGGGGAGTCTGGCGTCGGTAAAACGGCGATTGCTGAAGGTCTTGCCTGGCGAATTGTTCAGGGCGATGTGCCGGAAATCATGGCTGACTGTACGATTTACTCTCTCGATATCGGCTCCCTGTTAGCAGGCACCAAATATCGCGGCGACTTTGAAAAACGTTTTAAAGCGTTGCTCAAGCAGCTGGAACAGGATACTAACAGCATCCTGTTTATCGATGAGATCCATACCATCATTGGCGCGGGCGCAGCGTCTGGCGGGCAGGTAGATGCAGCCAACCTGATCAAACCGTTGCTCTCCAGCGGTAAAATTCGCGTGATTGGATCGACGACCTATCAGGAGTTCAGCAACATTTTCGAGAAAGACCGTGCTCTGGCGCGTCGCTTCCAGAAAATCGATATTACTGAACCGTCGATCGAAGAAACTGTGCAAATCATCAATGGCCTGAAACCGAAGTACGAAGCGCACCACGATGTGCGTTATACCGCGAAAGCGGTGCGTGCGGCGGTGGAGCTGGCGGTGAAATACATTAACGATCGTCATCTGCCGGACAAAGCGATTGACGTTATCGACGAAGCGGGCGCTCGCGCACGTTTGATGCCGGTAAGCAAGCGCAAGAAAACGGTGAATGTGGCGGATATCGAGTCCGTGGTAGCCCGTATTGCACGTATCCCTGAGAAGAGCGTTTCTCAGAGTGACCGCGATACGCTGAAAAACCTTGGCGATCGCCTGAAAATGCTGGTCTTCGGTCAGGATAAAGCCATTGAAGCGCTTACCGAGGCCATCAAGATGGCGCGTGCGGGTTTAGGTCACGAACATAAACCAGTTGGTTCATTCCTGTTTGCTGGTCCAACCGGGGTCGGGAAAACCGAGGTGACGGTACAGCTTTCGAAAGCACTGGGTATTGAGCTTCTGCGCTTTGATATGTCCGAGTATATGGAACGCCATACCGTCAGCCGTCTGATTGGTGCGCCTCCAGGATACGTTGGTTTTGATCAGGGCGGTCTGCTGACCGATGCGGTCATCAAGCATCCGCATGCGGTGCTGCTGCTGGACGAAATCGAGAAAGCGCATCCGGACGTATTCAACATTCTGTTGCAGGTGATGGACAACGGCACGCTGACCGATAACAACGGGCGCAAGGCCGATTTCCGTAACGTGGTACTGGTGATGACCACCAACGCCGGGGTGCGTGAAACCGAGCGTAAATCCATTGGTCTTATCCAGCAGGATAACAGCACCGATGCGATGGAAGAGATCAAGAAGATCTTTACGCCGGAGTTCCGTAACCGTCTCGACAACATTATCTGGTTCGATCATCTCTCTACAGACGTGATCCACCAGGTGGTTGATAAGTTTATCGTCGAGTTGCAGGTTCAGTTGGATCAGAAAGGTGTTTCTCTGGAAGTGAGCCAGGAAGCGCGTAACTGGCTGGCCGAGAAAGGTTACGACCGGGCAATGGGCGCACGTCCGATGGCGCGTGTCATCCAGGACAACCTGAAAAAACCGCTCGCTAACGAACTGCTGTTTGGCTCGCTGGTAGATGGTGGCCAGGTGACTGTCGCGCTGGATAAAGAGAAAAATGAGCTGACCTACGGGTTCCAGAGTGCACAAAAGCATAAACCGGAAGCCGCGCATTAATCAGATTGTTAGGTAAGTTGATGAAGTCCGTAATCTCGTCAGGGGTTACGGACTTTTTGTTTATGGGGTGGAGGAAGTTCAGACCCTTTTTTTGATGATGATGGTAAGTTGTTGATAATTAGTGCTGCTGGAAGGTAAGGATAAAAAAAGGGTGGCAGCAGGAAAATGAGATGGTTTTGCTTTATTAACAACGGGCTAAACGTGTAGTATTTGAGTTCACTGCCGTACAGGCAGCTTAGAAAAGATGGCGTCCACGCGCACTTTTGCCAGCATTGTTCACTGCCGTACAGGCAGCTTAGAAAGCGCTGGCACTGTAACCCTGCTTCTGGAGTGAGTTCACTGCCGTACAGGCAGCTTAGAAAGCCTGGCTTGCTCTGCTTTACGCTGAATGAGCGTTCACTGCCGTACAGGCAGCTTAGAAATGGCCCATTGAGTTACACCCTCCTGAGATATTGTTCACTGCCGTACAGGCAGCTTAGAAATGTTGAGCAATGTAATCGGGGTCAGATGCATCGTTCACTGCCGTACAGGCAGTTTCACAAATACGATGATGGCAGAAATTTAGCTGCGTTATGGCGTTCTCAACTCCGAACCATTAGCTGCAACACGCAATAACAATTGTGATAATTGCGATAGAAATCAATTTATCACACAGAAATCAATGCTGTACTAATCCTAACTCCTTCAAATAAAAATAATCACAGGATGTGTTTATGTCTTCCAATTACCTTACTCCATCTGACCTCAAAACCATTCTCCACTCTAAACGCGCCAATATTTATTATCTGGAAAAATGCCGGGTGCAGGTGAATGGTGGGCGAGTGGAATATGTTACCAGTGAAGGTAAGGAGTCGTACTACTGGAATATCCCCATTGCGAATACCACGGCATTGATGTTGGGGATGGGAACATCCGTTACTCAGGCGGCGATGCGTGAATTTGCCCATGCCGGGGTGATGGTGGGCTTTTGTGGTACGAATGGCACGCCGCTGTATTCGGCAAATGAAGTTGATGTTGATGTCTCCTGGCTCAGTCCGCAAAGCGAATATCGTCCTACTGAATATCTTCAGCAGTGGGTTTCTTTTTGGTTTGCTGAAGATAAACGACTTGCCGCCGCGAAACGTTTTCAGTTAATCCGCCTGACACATATCGATAAGCACTGGACCAGCGCGAAAATGCAGCGTGAACACGCCTTTCAGCCTGATGCTAATGCACTGCAGACCCTACTAAATCGTACTCGTGAAGAAATAGACGCGGCAGAAAACCATACGCAGCTTATGCTCGTAGAGGCCAAATTGACCAAAGCACTCTACAAAATGGTGAGCCAAACCGTGGGCTATGGCGACTTTACTCGCGCAAAACGGGGCGGTGGGATTGATATGGCCAACCGCTTTCTCGATCAGGGTAATTATCTGGCTTATGGGCTGGCGGCAGTGGCGGCGTGGGTAACCGGGATCCCGCATGGTTTAGCAGTAATGCACGGTAAAACACGTCGCGGCGGCCTCGTTTTTGACCTTGCCGATCTGATTAAAGATGCCCTGGTTATGCCACAAGCATTTATTGCCGCAATGGCGGGAGAAGATGCTCAGGAGTTTCGTCAACGCTGCATCAATATCTTTCAACAAGCAGATGCGCTGGATGTCATGATCACCTCTTTGCAAGATACGGCCCAGGCACTGGCTAAGGCTGATTAATGAATGTTCTGATTATCTCGCGCTGTACAAAAAACGCCCGCGTGGAAAGCTGCCGTATTATTGATCAGTTTGCTGAACGCACCGGTGATGCCGCATGGCAAACGGTGATTACTCTGGAAGGCGTTAATACACTCCGCCGTTTACTGCGCAAAACTGCCAGGCGAAATACCGCAGTGGCATGTCACTGGCTGAAAAAGAACGGGCAAATGGAGTTGATGTGGATTGTGGGTAATATTCGTCGTTTTAATGCACAGGGACGCGTTCCCACGAATCGAACAACCCAAACCAGCCTGGTGAACAAGGAAGAAAATCGCTGGCAATGCGCAGAGAGCATTGCGCTGCTGGCGGCTATCGCCGGGTTGTTTCATGATTTTGGTAAAGCAGGGCGCAGCTTTCAGCAAAGCCTGACCCATAAGAGCGCACGAAGTTATCAACCTTACCGACATGAATGGATCTCATTGCGGCTTTTCCAGGCGTTTGTTGGTGAACAGCCGGACGATGTGTGGCTGGAGAAACTCGGGGAATTAACGGCAGATGATGAAGTTGCGATTCTTGAACGTCTGCAAAAAGACACGCCTCATTTTTCAAATAGTCCATTCAGTTCGCTGCAACCGCTAGCCAGGACGGTAGGTTGGCTGATCCTTTCCCATCATCGAATGCCGGAGAATCTTTCTCCACAGCCGGAACAATCATGCAAAGGTTGTGAAAGTTGGCTGGAGAAGCAACTGAATGCTGACTGGAATGCCGTTAACCACCGCAAGAATGACTGGACGCAACAGGATTTTGAGCACGTCTGGCAGTTTCCATCAGGAACGCCGCTTCAAAGCGCGAGCTGGCGGGAAAAAGCGCGTCAGATTTCTCGCCGGGCAAGCAACGCGCTCGGTTTAAAGACATACGGGCAGATGGAACAGTTGTTCCCCTTACATATGGCGCGTTTTTGCCTGATGCTTGCCGATCACTACTATTCATCTAATGACGCGCAGCAAAAATGGCAGGACCCGGAATATATCGTCTGGGCAAATAGCGATCGCCAAAGCGGCACGCTCAAACAACGGGTAGACGAGCACCTTGTGGGCGTCGCGCATCATGCGTATCTGCTTGGGCGGCAACTGATGCACACACGGGCATCGCTTCCGGCAATTGCCCGACATAAAGGTTTTAGCCAGCGGGTCACAGATGTGAAATATCGCTGGCAAGATAAAGCCTGGGATGTGGCGCGAGCGCTACGTGAACGAAGTCGGGAAGAGGGATTTTTCGGCGTCAATATGGCCTCGACGGGGTGTGGTAAAACCTTTGCGAACGCCCGCATTATGTATGCACTTGCCGACGAGCGAGAAGGGTGCCGATTTACCGTTGCGCTGGGATTGCGCACGCTGACTTTGCAAACCGGCGATGCTCTGCGCAGTCGGCTTGGACTGGGTGAGGATGAGCTGGCGGTACTGATTGGTTCGGCGGCAGTTAAGCAACTGTGGCAGCAGGAAAAAATAGACAATGATTACGGAAGTGCTTCGCAAGAGCCGCCAACAGAGGAGCAACAGTTCGTTAAGTACGAAGGCAGCCTGCATACCGGGGCGCTGGAAAAATGGTTGAAGGATGACAGCAAACTTAAGGAGTTAGTTAGCGCACCGATTCTGGTCGCGACGATTGATCATCTTATTTCCGCGACCGAGGGTGTGCGTGGCGGGAAACAGCTTCCGTCGATGTTGCGCCTGTTAACCAGCGATTTAGTGCTCGACGAACCTGATGACTTTGATATTGCCGATCTTCATGCGGTATGTCGTTTGATGAACTGGGCCGGGATGCTGGGAACACGGGTATTACTTTCCTCGGCGACGCTACCTCCAGGGCTGATTCAGGCGTTGTTCGCGGCTTATCTCGCCGGGCGTAAAATGTGGCAGACGTCTTGTGGTACCAACGGCAGGCCCGTCAATATCTGCTGTGCCTGGTTTGATGAAAAAGATGCTGATGCAACGCAAATTTGCGACGGGCCTGGGTTTCGTGATGCACATGCAAAATTTGTTGCGCGGCGAGCGGTAATGCTGGCTGAAAAAGAGCGACTGCATTTCGGGCGTGTTGCTTCAATTTCATCTGCATCAAGCGCGATACAAGACGTTACCGAAAGTGTGGCCCAGACGGTGCATACGCAAATGCTGAAGTTGCATCAGGCGCATCGCCAGCTACACGAAAGCGGTAAAACCGTTTCGCTGGGCCTGGTGCGCTTCGCGAATATCAATCCACTGGTTGCGGTGACCAAAGCCCTGATTGCCATTCCTTCACCAGAAGATGTCTGCATTCATTACTGTGTTTACCACTCCCGACATCCGCTGGCGGTGCGTTCAGATATTGAGAAGCGACTGGATCGCGCGTTTACTCGTCATAACGAACTCGATTTCTGGAACAACGAAGATATCGCAGATGCCTTACATAACCGTCCGGAATCGCACCATCTGTTTGTGGTGTTGGGGATATCGGTTATAGAAGTGGGGCGTGACTGGGATGCGGACTGGGGAATTATTGAACCAAGCTCCATGCGTTCGATTATTCAATTTGCCGGACGTATTCAGCGCCACCGTAGAAATGTGCCGACCAGTGAGAATCTGGTTATTTTGCGTAGCAATATCAAATCATTGCAGAAAAAAGCCCCCGCATTTTGTAAACCAGGTTTCGAAACAAAAGAACACTTGCTGAATAGTCACGATATTTGCGAGCTGATTCCGATCGCGGACTACCGGACGATTAACGCCTTGCCGCGGATCCTGTCTGCCAATAATGACAACAAACTGGCGGAGCTTGAACATAGTCGTTTATCCGCCGAATTGATGAGCAGTAAAAGCAAACATGTGGTGGCGGCGCAATGGTGGCGTGCACCGCTAAGCTGGAACGGCTGGATGCAGCGCCAGACGCCATTTCGTTATTCCCCTTTGCCGGAGGCGGTGTTTTTTCTGCATATGGATGATGAAGAAAGCGAAGCGCGTTTCTATTCCCGTACGGGCGACAACGAGCGTAAAGCGCAAGGAAATTTCAGGCGAGAAGAGGTGAGATGCGCCAGCGGCGTCGCTTGCTGGGGCGTGATGGATTACCAACACGTTTTGTTGAATTTAGCTGATAAGCAAAGTTGTGAGATAGCAAACGTTGGGGAAAAGTTTGCGGAAGTGAGAGTGCCGGCCAGTGAAGAAGATGCGGTCAATGACTGGCGTTATCACCCCTGGTTAGGTGTGTTTCGCAACCTGTGAAAAAATAAGGAGGGAATCTTTTGAACAATAATTTAGTGGATTTTATAACTGACTACATCGCTTCGCGAAGGCAACCCAAAATCGAAGCCTTTGAAAAAGAAGTAGCAAAGCGGTTGGAACAGGGCGAGGACGCCAGCGTTATCGCTCTGGAGCGACAGGAACTTGAAGCACGCTACTTGCCACGTAACTGGTTAACGGATGCGGCGAAACGTGCCGGGCAAATCAAATTAGTCACTCATGGCGCTAAATTCAGTCATGGTGATTCTAAAGCCAGTAGCTTTTATCTGGAAACCTCCGCTAACGAAAGCTATTTAAACACGGCATCGTTGGCAAATATCGCTACTGACGCGATTGGTAACGCCGCCGCACTTGACGTCGCAAAGTTGCTACAAACCGATGTGAACGGAGATTCACTGCTTGCCAGCCTGAAGCGTGGTGATTATCAGGCATTAAGTACGTTTGCAGAGGATAAAGCGCAACTGGAGCAGTGGGTAGCTGGGTTTAGCCAGGCATGGACAACTGGACGGCCTGCCAGCCATAAACTGGCAAAACAAATCTATTTCCCTGTCGATGATGGCTATCATCTGCTCTGCCCGCTGTTTTCCAGTTCGCTGGCGCAGGTGATGTATGAAAAGCTAACCGCCGTGCGCTTTAGTGAGGAATCGAAAGCCATTCGCGATGCCCGCAAAGCAGGAAAATGGCACTCCCAGCCAGATATCTGGTTTCCTAATCTTGCCGAAATGCATTTTGGCGGCACAAAACCACAGAATATTTCTTTGCTCAATAGTGTGCGGGGTGGCCGAGTCTGGCTGTTGCCATCAATGCCGCCAACCTGGGCGACGCTGGATCGCGCGCCACAAAACATGCGCAGTATTTTTTCCCTACGCGGCGATTTCAATCGGGCGGCTTCAGGCATCATCGCCCGAATGACTTACCTGCTGAAGGTTGACATAAATAATGTTCATATCCGAACTGCGCGGGCGAAATATATTGATGAGTTGATTGATCTGCTGTTCATGCAGGTGTCTTCATTTCAGCAAGAAAAATGGCAGGGATGGTCCGCGCAATCACCAGACTTACCTCGCCACCAACAACTTTGGCTGGACCCGTGGCGAAGCCTCTCAGATGAGACTTTCAAACAGGAGCGTGAGAAAAACGACTGGCAAGAGACGGTAGCCGATGATTTCGCGCGCTGGCTGAACTATCGCCTGAAAAAAGCCCGTTTCGATGTCGGTGCTGTCGAGCAAAGGGAGTGGCGCAGTCAGTCCCTGTTTACTCAACGGATGCGTGAAATGGAAGCCGTTTTGCAGGAGGCGCTGAAATGAGTTATCTGCTCTTGTTACCCCATGTACGCATCGAAAACGCTAACGCCGTCTCCGGGTTGACCTGGGGATTCCCGTCGATGACCCATTTTCTCGGTTATGTTCATGCGCTTTCTCGAAAAGTCGTGGATGAATTTGGCGTAAGTTTTGACGGTTGTGCGGTAGTAAGCCATGAACAGCATATTCAGGCGTACAGCTCCGGGCGCGATTTTCAATTCGCTCTCACCCGTAACCCATTAACCAGAGAAGGTAAAACCGCCTCGTTCAATGAAGAGGGCCGTATGCACCTGACGGTTTCTCTGCTGGTTGAATGTAATGGCGAAATTACCAATGGTGAATATGGCAGAAAAGCCCTTTGCGACCATCTGAAAATGCTCTGCCAGAGCCACAAACTGGCGGGCGGCAGCATTGTTGACATGCGCGAACCACAGCTTTTTCATGCGCCTGAAGATGAAAAGCAACTGCGTAAAATCATCTGGCGTTTAATGCCTGGCTATGCGCTTTACGATCGCAGTGAATGGCTGGCTGAACATCACCAACAACATCCCGATATATCGTTGCTTGATGCCTGGCTTGATTTTGTTGCCGTTAAATATCAGGCCGAATCTCCGGCAGAAGACAACAGCGCACAATGGGTATACCAGCCGAAGCCAATGCCTGGTTTCCTGGTACCGTTAATGTGTGGCTACCAACGCATTTCTCCTGTTTACGCACCCGGTGAAGTTGAAAATGCGCGCGATACCTCAACGCCATTTGCCTTTGCCGAAGCGGTATATGGCATCGGCGAATGGCGCGGATTACATCGCATTACTGACTTGCAACCGCTGATGTGGCGTTACCGTACAACGGACACTGGCTACTATTGCTCGGCAATACCAGTCGTTGACGACCCTACGATTAATGAAGATGACGATACAGAATAAGGACATAATTATGGCAAAGGCCCCTGTAGCAGTAAAAACGGTGTCAGTACTGGCATTTGAGCGCAAACTGGCAACCTCTGACGCGGTGATGTACGCAGGTAACTGGCAAGGAAATGAATGGCAACCTATTGAGATTCAGGAGAAAGCCGTTCGCGGAACCATCTCCAATCGCCTGAAAGATGCAATTTCCAGTAATGAGTTAAAGCTGAATGCAGAAATCCAAAAAGCCAACTTGCAGCGGGTAGACGTGGCAGCGCTTCCGGTTGATGCGGATACGTTAAAAGTGATGTTTACACTGCGCGTGCTGGGTAATTTATCCACACCGTCAGTATGTAATGATATGGCCTATCAGGAGGCGCTTTCCGACGTTATTGAAGGTTATATCAGCGAACATGGCTTTAAAGAGCTGGCTCTTCGCTATGCCCTGAATCTGGCAAATGGTCGTTTTCTGTGGCGTAACCGTATCGGTGCCGAGCAAATTCAGGTGAAAGTCACCGCTAACGACAAATCATGGACTTTTAACAGCCATGACTTCTCTTTACGTCAATTTGAACAGGGCCAGAGTAGCGTCACGAAACTGGCGGCAACGATTGAACAAGGATTAAGCGGAAAAGAGTGGGTAATGCTTACCGTTGAAGCGCAGGTTCGTCTTGGTGCCGGGCAAGAAGTTTTCCCGTCGCAGGAGCTGGTACTCGACAGCAACAGTAGCAAAAGTCGCGTGTTATACCAGGTGGCTGGCATTGCCGGTATCCACTCTCAGAAGATTGGCAATGCTTTACGCACCATTGATACCTGGCATCCGAAGGTTGATGAGTTGGGGGCTATCGCCGTGGAGCCTTATGGTTCAGTAACCAGCCGCGGTGTTGCTTGCCGCCAACCGAAAGAAAAACTCGATTTTTACACCTTGCTAGACAACTGGGTGACGAAAGGAGTCAAACCAGACGTTGATCAGCAGCACTACGTGATGGCTGTGCTGATTCGTGGCGGTGTCTTTGGTGAGAAATCGGAATAAGGAGCTGCCAATGGATCACTACCTTGAGATCCGCGTTCTGCCAGATCCTGAATTTTCGAGCGAAATGTTGATGGCGGCGTTATTTGCCAAACTGCATCGGGCATTAGGTGCAAGAGGGCAAGGCGATATCGGCGTGAGTTTCCCGGACGTAAATGTTATGCCAGGAGCGCGTTTACGCTTGCATGGTAGCGCCCAGACATTACAGGCGCTTGAAGCCTCAGCGTGGCGTAAAGGACTTACGGACTATTGCCAATGTTCACCTGTCACTCCCGTTCCAGAAATAAAGGGCTGGCGAGTAGTAAGCCGTGTGCAGGTTAAAAGTAACCCCCAGCGTCTGTTAAGGCGTTCAGTGAAAAAAGGCTGGCTTACTGAAGAACAGGCGATTGAGCGACTGGCGACGCAAGCTGAACAGCGGACCGACTTACCTTTTCTTAATATGAAGAGTTTGTCGAGTCAGCAACAGTTCAAGTTGTTTATCCGACACGGGGATTTGCGTACAGAACCGGTTAAAGGGGTATTCAGTAGTTATGGATTAAGCGCAACCGCTACTATTCCCTGGTTTTGATTGGTTAGTTGTAATGTATAAAAGACCTGGCCTTACCGTCAGGTCTTTTTGTCTATTGAAAAGCCGATTTCTGGCTGGAAATAGAATAAGGAATTCAATGCCCTACACTTCCATCAGTATATGGATATTTATTTAAAACAAGCAATCCTCAATTAATAATACGTATTAATCTACCTTGTAATGACATCAAATAATGACGAATAGTAAACAATGAAAATATTTTTATTGGTATTTTTTGCTGGTTATGTATTTTTTATAATTTGATTTAAATCACGAAAACAACTTGTTTACATTGCGATAGCAAATGTAATTTGCGAAATTCATTTCCGAGAGGACAAAGACTCTTAATCACCTGGAATAAATTAGTTAAGGAATAGACTATGAAACGTTCAATTATTGCAGTTGCAGTATTATCTTCTCTTTTTATGAGTGCAGGGGCTTTTGCAGAGGAGGGGAGTGAACAGGGTGAGTTAGTTATTACCGGTAATATAGTTGGAACTACATGCCAATTTATCGGAAATAGCCAGGCTACTATTGCTATGAACGATATTGGTGAAGATCAATTTAAAGATCAAAGTGCCGGATTTATTTATGAAGGTTATTCAAATAAAACAACTGTACCGCTGACGGTCAAATGTTCACCAGGCAAGACTCCCAGAATTACGTTTTCCAGAAGTCAGTTTGATGCAAGTCTTAAAGATATCACCATTAATACTGCGGCAAACCCAAATGGTGCTGGTTTTGCTGTCTACTATGAGAGTGCAGATGGGCAATCTCAAAAGATTGAAGGTGATAAAAGTATTGAGTTAGTACTAGATAAATCTAATGAATATACATTAAATTTCAGTGCGAAATACGCGCAATCAGGTGATACGGTGACTTCTGGCCCGGTTAACTCTGCACTGACAATGACTGTCGTGACAGATTGATACCGTGTTTATCGGCGGCTTCGGTCGCCGATTTTCAATAACAAGGATTGTTATCATGAAAAAATTTATAGCCTTCTTGCTGGCCGGCATGGTCACGCCTGCGTGGGGGGGTGTCTATATCTACGGCACTCGTGTTATTTATCCAGAACAGAAAAAAGAGATTACTGTTCAGTTAATGAATGAAGGTAATCGTAGCGCCCTGGTTCAGTCATGGATTGATGATGGCGATACAAGCCAGCCTCCAGAAAAAATTCACGTCCCGTTCGTGTTGACGCCACCGGTAACTCACATAAAAGGTGGCGAGGGACAACAACTCAAGATCAAAAAATTGGCGAATGCCCTACCTAAAGATCGCGAAAGCTTGTTCTTTCTCAATGTCCTGGACATTCCACCTAATAGTGAGAAAAATGAAGGTAAAAACCAGATTAAATTCGCGATGCAAAACCGCATCAAATTTATTTATCGTCCGGAAGGTATAGCTGGTGTCGATAAAGGAAGTTTTTCTCGACTGAATATCAGAACTGTCAGTAATGGTATTAATGTAAAAAATAATTCAGCGAACTGGATAACTATTCCTGAACTGAAAGGCAATACCAAATTAAATAAAGAAACGCTGGTGCTCGCACCCTGGTCAGAACAGACCGTCACCACATCTTCCGTTGTTAGCCAGTACAATGTTACGCTGATTGATGATCATGGAAACTATTTGAGTGAAAAAGTAAAAACCGTCAAATAGATCAGGGATTGATTATGTCTAAACTTAACTCTATTACGCTGGCTATCCTGTCGGTGTTGGCTACTTCGCCTGCATGGGCGGAAGATGAAACATTTGACACCCATTTTATGATTGGCGGATTAAATGGGGAAAAAATTTCTGACTATCATATTGATAGTGATAAGCCGATGCCAGGTATCTATGATATGGATGTTTACCTGAATAATCAGTGGCGCGGACATTATAATGTCGATATTAAAGACGATCCAGATGCAACATGTTTATCCTGGGAGCAGTTAAAGCAAATAGGTATCCTCACTGAAGGAATTAATATCGATAAAAGCGTAGAATGTGTACCACTTCGGGAAGCGGTACAGGGCGGCAGCGTTGACTATGATATTGGGCATTTTAACCTGAAGTTAAGTGTACCCCAAGCCTATGTCGTTGAGTATGAACGCGGATATGTCCCGCCTGAGGCATGGGATCGCGGGATTAACGCATTGTATACTTCTTATTATGCCAGTCAGTATTACAGTAATTATAAGCACGGAGGAGATAATAAAAGTAGCTATTTAAATCTGAATAGTGGTTTGAATCTTCTGGGCTGGCAGTTGCATTCAAATGCCAATTATACGAAAAGTGACGAGAACAGCGGTAAATGGAAGAGTAACACGTTATATCTGGAGCGCGGAATTCCACAAATTCTTGGCACATTGCGCGCTGGTGAAATGTATACCGGTTCTGATGTTTTTGACTCCGTGCGTTTTCGCGGCGTACGCCTTTGGCGCGATATGCAGATGTTGCCGAACTCAAAACAGAATTTTACTCCTGTGGTGCGTGGTGTTGCCCAAAGTAACGCACTTGTCACTATTGAACAAAATGGCTTTGTGGTTTACCAGAAAGAGGTTCCGCCAGGTCCATTCGCCATTGATGATTTGCAACTTGCTGGTGGTGGTGCAGATCTGGAAGTAACCGTTAAAGAAGCTGACGGTTCGGTATCGCGTTATCGTGTACCTTATTCATCTGTACCAAATATGTTGCAACCGGGCGTTTCGAAATATGAATTTGCTGCCGGACGTAGTCGTATCGAGGGAGCCAGCGATCAGTCAGATTTTATTCAGGGAAGCTATCAGTATGGCCTTAATAATTTGCTGACTCTCTATGCTGGCACGCAGTTGTCTGATAATTACTCATCGTTTGTTCTCGGCACGGGATGGAATACACCGATTGGTGCTGTATCGGTTGATTTTACCCATTCCCACAGTGAACAAGATAACGGTGATGTGTTTAATGGTCAAAGTTATCAGATTGCCTGGAACAAATATCTCTCTCAAAGTGGAACGCAATTTTCGCTGGCGGCCTGGCGTTATTCTTCTCGGGATTATCGTACTTTTAACGATCACGTCTGGGCAAATAACAGGAAAAGCTATAATCGAGAAGATGACTCAGTTTATGATATCGCCGACTATTATCAGTACGATTTTGGTCGTAAGAACAGCTTTTCTGTAAATATAAACCAGTCATTACCAGAAAATTGGGGATATCTGTCGGTCAGCGGTCAATGGCGGGATTATTGGGAACGCAGCGGGACAGGGAAAGATTATCAACTCAGCTACTCGAACTCCTGGGAACGCCTTAGTTATACCTTGTCTGTTAGCCAAACCTACGATGAAGATAACCGCGAAAATAGACGCATTAACTTATATTTCTCAATTCCCTTCTCGTGGGGCGATGGAATCACTGAAAAACGACGAGATTTATTTGTTTCTAACTCGACCACTTTTGATAAAGACGGCTATCGGTCGAATAATACCAGCCTCAGCGGTGTAGCGGGGAGTCGCGATCAGTTCAGCTACGGGGCTAACTTAAGCCATCAACACCAGGGCAGCGAAACAACAGCAGGTGCAAACCTGACCTGGCGTGCGCCATTGGCGACTATTGGTGGCAGCTATAGCCAGTCGAAAAGATATCAACAAGTTAGCGGTAATATTCAAGGCGGTTTAGTCGCGTGGTCGGACGGGGTGGCACTGGCTCCCAGACTTTCCGATACGTTCGCCATCGTCAAAGCGCCGGGACTGGAGGGAGCGGCGGTGCAGGGATATCGTTACCTGACCACGGATAGCAGAGGCTACGCTATTTATGACAACCTGACGCCGTATCGTGAAAATACGTTGATGTTGGATATTGCCGACAGTAAAAGCGACGTGGCGCTACTGGGTAACCGTAAAAACACCGTTCCTTATCGTGGTGCGGTAGTGATGACGCAGTTTGAGACTGATAAACGCAAGCCCTGGTATTTCATCTCCCAACGCCCTGATGGCTCTCCGTTGCCGTTTGGTTATGAGGTTGAAGATGAAAGCGGCAATAATGTGGGCTTAGTAGGACAGGGAAGCCGGATATTTATTCGCACCAATGATGTTCCCGCGTCGATTCGCGTCTCGGTTAATAAACAGCAGGAACAATTCTGCACTATTACCTTTGATAACGTTATTGATGAGAATAAAGTTTATATTTGTCGTTAAAGGATTTGTTTATGAAGAAATATTGGTTTTTGTTTCTACTGGTTTTGCCATTTTGGGGGCAGGCTAAATGTACTATCAACGGAAATTCTACTGCCATACAGGGCGTAAATTTAGACCTAACAACGGGAAATGGGACGGTTACATTTTCTCCTAATCTGACGGGGGAATTCACATGTGATTCGACTCAAGATAAGGTAAATGTGCTTAAGACATTGGATAATTATGTTGTAGAGATAAAAGAAAATCAAAACAACAATCAATCAATTTATATTAAGTTTAATCTTGATGTCGGAGATGGATTTCCTGTTGATACGGGAGGCAGGAAGACTTATTCAGTTAACGATACTATTAATAATAAAAGCATAGCATTAACAGCTTCATATATAAAATCGCCTGAAGGTAATGCGAATGTTCAAACAGTATATTCAAATTCATTCATCTTGAATGCTCCTGCGGTTGTCTTTCCATTTGAAAATAACTTCTTTGATAAACTTTGCTATAGTAATGCCTTCATTTATTTACTTTGTTGGTGGGGCAACAAGTTACCAACTGATGCTGATTATCAACAGAATTTAAATGTTAATATAACAAAACACAAACCTACAACCTGTAGTTTCTCGCAACCGACTTACGAAATAAGAATGCCAGAAACAACGATAAGTGAGATGCAATCTGCCAATAACACAAAATCAGGTTCTATAGATCTGGTTTTAAATTGCGACAGTGTTTATAACGTCACGACTAATCCAGTGACTTTTAAAGTTGCGCGCGGTGAATGGGATGATAGTGGAACCATTCTGAAAAACACATCGCTTAATGGTGCTAAGGGGGTTGGGTTCCAGATTTATAATGGTAACGCAACGACACCGTTAAAACTGGGCGATACTCTGATGAACAAACTAACTAAAATGGCGGCCATTGAGAATCAGTACACCTTCCCGATTACCGCGAAATATGTCCGCGTGAAGGAGGAAGCACTACAGCCTGGAGAAGTCCAAAGCAAAGCCATATTTGCCGTATCCTACGACTAGTGGGTATAGTAATCAGCCACTGATTTTCACGTACTTTCGAAGAGGAAGTACGTGTTTTTTATTTAAGGCGCATTAATGCGAAAAAAAAGCCCGTACTTTCGTACGAGCTCTTCTTAGAAGATGGCGGTGAGGCGGGGATTCGAACCCCGGATACGTTGCCGTATACACACTTTCCAGGCGTGCTCCTTCAGCCACTCGGACACCTCACCAAATTGTTTTGCTGCTGACCTCATGGGTGGCAACGGGGCGCTACTATAGGGAGTTGGAGTAAAACGGTCAAGAAGAATTTATAGAGATTGATTCGTTTGGTTACGCAATGAACACGCTGTTTGCGTGACGGAGATTATGACCGTATGTGTTCTGTTCAATTGTTTATCAAAAGCTATGCATAAAATATGAGATTGAAGAAGTACCAAATCGACCCTTTTTTTAGGTTGAAATGTAACTCATTGATTTTGTTTATTGCTATTTTGAAGTCTGGAAAAAGGGTTTGAATCTGCGATTTTGTAAGTTTTAACAGTAAATCAATCGGATAGTCTGCTATTATTCCAGTTCACTGCCGTACAGGCAGCTTAGAAACGCAAACGCACGCGGAACAACGCGGCATCCTTGTTCACTGCCGTACAGGCAGCTTAGAAATACCGAAGCAGGGGCCAGAAGGAGGAAAGGGTCGTTCACTGCCGTACAGGCAGCTTAGAAAGGAGCTGGTCGCACGAGCCGTTAGCACTAAATGTTCACTGCCGTACAGGCAGCTTAGAAAGATGTCCGGATCGGGCCATCATTTCAACGTGAGTTCACTGCCGTACAGGCAGCTTAGAAAGTTACGGCGGGTGCTTGTGGGTATTGTTTAGTGTTCACTGCCGTACAGGCAGCTTAGAAAACGACGTTAAACTGGTTACGGATACGCGGGCGAGTTCACTGCCGTACAGGCAGCTTAGAAACACAGTAGTTAAAGAGCCTCGGCGAACAATCCAGTTCACTGCCGTACAGGCAGCTTAGAAAGTCGAAGAACTGGCAACAATACGCGCGGAAGCGTTCACTGCCGTACAGGCAGCTTAGAAACGATAAACAAGCCGGATAGTAACGTAGTGGTAGTTCACTGCCGTGTAGGCAGCTTAGAAATTCCGTTGATTACCAAAACGTTGACGGCTTTATGTTCACTGCCATGCAGGCAGCTTAGAAATTTCTCGCTCGCCATAAGCGCGGGTAGTGGTGGTTCACTGCCGTACAGGCAGTTTTCAAACTTAACACACCATCCTCCAGTATTTATTCCCCTTGACCCCAAACGCAAAAAAGGCCGGTTAAACCGACCTTTTACTCGTTCTTTCTCTTCGCCCATCAGGCGGTAAAACAATCAGCGACTACGGAAGACAATGCGGCCTTTGCTCAGGTCGTACGGGGTCAGTTCAACAGTCACTTTGTCGCCCGTCAGGATGCGGATGTAGTTTTTGCGCATTTTACCGGAGATGTGTGCAGTAACCACGTGACCGTTTTCTAACTCTACGCGGAACATGGTATTAGGCAACGTTTCAAGAACGGTACCTTGCATTTCAATATTGTCTTCTTTGGCCATCTAATCCTCTGGGGTATCACTACCGTAATTTGAACCGGCAAGATAATGCCGAAGTTCTGTAAATAAGTAAAGATTTGTGCGCTAATTCGCAACAAACAGGTTTGGCACATAACTCCGAAAACACACGGCTAAGCCGCACTATAAGCGCAACGTATAAGGGAGCGGTGAGATAAACGGTGGGCGTTACCTGACGCGAAAAATTCCTTATCGGCAGCGGAGTAATGAGCATAACCAACTCTGCGACCGCAATTATAACACTCTGGGGAGAAATGTGCCGAAAACATTCATTCTTGTGGTGAAAACAATCGCCGTGGTACCCAGAAATTATTTGGTAACCGTTCGGGGCGCAGTTGATTGAGATAATTGAGGTAATCCCGGCGAGGGATTTCGCAGGCACCAAGCGAGGCCGTATGGTCATTTAATACCTGGCAGTCGATAAGCTTGCCGCCGTGGCGGATAAATTCGTCACAAAAAACCAGGAGCGCCGTTTTCGAGGCATTCTCCATGCGGCTGAACATCGACTCGCCACAAAACAGTGTTCCCTGCGCCACGCCGTACATGCCGCCGACAATTTCGCCTTCACGCCACACTTCTATGGAATGGGCATGGCCCAACTCGTGAAGACGATGGTAGGCTTCGACGACGTCACGCGTAATCCAGGTCCCTTCTTCGCGATCGCTGGCGCAGCCTTCAATGACCTGACCAAAAGCGTAATTCAGCGTGACGCGATAGGGAGAGCGCTTATGAAAACGTTTCATGCTGCGGCTGATATGCAGTGATTCTGGCCATAAAACCGCACGTGGATCAGGCGACCACCAGAGAATAGGATCGCCAGGAGAAAACCACGGGAAAATACCGCGCTGATAAGCCATGAGTAGCCGAGCAGGGCTAAGATCGCCTCCCAGCGCCAGCAGACCGTTAGGCTCACGTAATGCGCCTTCCGGGGAAGGGAAGGCTATTGAATGGCGAGAAAGCTGAACCAGGCGCATGACTGCAAAACTCCACTACGCAAGTCGGATCGTTCAATAATAGCTTACAAACCCTGCTTAAACTGGTAATAACGCCCCTGTCTGGCAAGCAGTTCTGCATGGGTACCTTGTTCAATAATTTGCCCGTTGTCCATCACTATTATTTGCTGAAAATGTGAAAGTCCACGCAGCCGATGTGTAACCATCAATAGCGTTTTCTCACGCATCATTTCAGCCAGTAATTCGAGGATCTGACTTTCAGTCGTGGCATCTAAGCCTTCGGTTGGTTCATCCAGCAATACTAACGGCGCATCGTGCAATAGCGCACGGGCGATAGCCAGACGACGCAGTTCGCCGCCGGAAAGCTGACGTCCGCCTTCTCCCAACCAACTGTTGAGCCCTGTGTCTTCGAGTAGTTTCTCCAGACCGACGCGACGGAGAATTTCAGCAAGAGTCTCATCAGTAGCGCCAGGTGCGGCGAGTAACAGATTATCACGCAGTGTGGCGCTAAACAGATGCACTCGCTGTGGCACAACGCTGATGGTCTGGCGCAATGTCGATTCATTCAGGTCAGAGATCGGGCTGCCGTTAAGCAAAATCTCACCCTGTTGTGGGTCCCATGCGCGGGTTAGCAGTTGTAACAACGTTGATTTGCCGCATCCGGTTCGCCCGAGAATCGCAATATGTTCTCCGGCGTTTGCCTGAAGAGAAATCCCTTTGAGCGCTTGTTGGGATTGTTCCGGATAAGTGAACGCAACATCCCGTAATGTCAGGGAAACCTGCTCAGGAACGGCAGACTGAGTATCCGGGAAGGTCACTTCTGGTTTTTGGTCCGTTAAGTCAGTGATACGCACGGCAGAAGCAATAACTTGCCCCAGATGCTGAAATGCACCTGTCACCGGGGCCAGGGCTTCGAATGCAGCCAATGCACAGAAGACAAACAGCGCAATTAACGCGCCTGGCTGGCTATTACCGCCAACGCCGCCGGAGGCCATCCATAGCATCAGAATCACCGCCAGCGCGCCAATCAACAGCATAATTGCCTGCGAGAGCGCAGTCAGTTCGGACTGACGACGTTGCGCTTCCAGCCACTGAATTTCGGTGTTCTCTAACTGCGTACGATAACGATCGCTGGCACCAAAAATGGTCAGTTCAGCTTGCCCTTGCAGCCAGGCGGTTAACTGTTGGCGATACTGACCGCGAAGATGGGTAAGGTTTTGCCCGGTGCTTTTCCCCGCACGATAAAACAGCGGTGGCATCAGGAAAAGCGTCAGTAACATAATGCCGCCCAGCGTAAAGGCGAGGGTGAAATCAAGGAAACTTAACCCGATTGTCACCACCATAATCACCACAAAAGCGCCCACCAGCGGCGAGATAACGCGCAGGTAAAGATGATCGAGCGTATCAACATCGGCGACGACGCGGTTGAGCAATTCGCCCTGGCGATAGCGGGCCAGCCCGGCAGGGGAGAGAGGCAACAGCTTGCTGAAGGTGTAAATGCGCAAATGCTGCAACACGCGGAAAGTCGCGTCGTGACTCACCAGACGTTCAAAATAACGCCCGGCAGTGCGGGTGATTGCCGCGCCACGTACACCTGCGGCAGGCAGCATGTAGTTAAAGCTGTACAGTCCTGCAACTCCCGCCACTGCCGAAGCGGAGAGGAACCAACCAGAAAGCGTCAACAAGCCGATACTGGCGAGCAGTGTGACAATTGCCAGCACAATACCAAGGCTTAACATCCACTTATGACGCTTATATAGAGCCAGATAAGGAAGTAACTCGCGCATTTAAATCTCCTCCTGACGGTGGGCCAGCAACGTGGCGAATGGACCGTTAGCCACGCTTAAATCAGCGTAACAACCTTGCTCGATAATTTGGCCATCCTGCATCACCCAAATGACATCCCAGTCGGCGAGATCTTCTAACTGGTGGGTGACCATCAGCGTTGTCTGGCGCTGCGAGGCAGCGTTTAGCGCCTGCATCACACGCTGCTCGCTATGTGCATCGAGGCTGGCTGCAGGTTCATCCAGTAATAACAGTGAGCAGGGATGAAGTAATGCACGCGCTACGGCCACACGTTGTGCCTGACCTACGGAAAGGCGGGCTGCCTGATCGCCCACGGGAGTATCGATGCCTTGCGGCAGGAGCGGCAGAAACTCACTGACCCAGGCGTTATCCAGGGCCATTTGTAACTCTTGCTCGCTGGCATCCGGTCGTGCCAGCAGCACATTGTCTCGTACTGTTGCCGCGGGTAATTGTGGGTTTTGCCCAACCCAGGAGAGATGTTTACGCCATGATTCCGGTGATAAATCCCGCAATTCAATGCCGTTGATCTGCAGCGAGCCTTGATAAGAGAGAAAACCGGAAAGCGCATTTAATAGTGAACTTTTCCCGGATCCGCTTCGTCCCACCAGTACCGCACGTTTGCCTGCAGGTAGTGTAAAGTTCAGCGGGCCAGCCAGTGTTTTACCTTCAGGCGATGTGATAAACAGATCTTTGGCTTCAATGGTCACTGGTTCGGTAGACGTTAACTCAACGTCACCACGCTGTGGATGGGCGAGCGGTGTTTCCATAAATGTTTTCAGGCTGTCAGCCGCGCCAACAGCCTGGGCTTTGGCATGATAAAACGTGCCGAGATCACGTAACGGCTGGAAAAACTCGGGGGCGAGGATCAACGCAAGGAAGCCCGCAGCCAACGTCACGCCCGTGCTGTAGTGACCGAAATCCAGCTCACCAAGATAAGAGAAACCAAAGTACACCGCGACCAGGGCAATCGACAGCGAGGTAAAGAATTCAAGAATACCGGAGGATAAAAACGCCAGGCGTAATACTTCCATGGTCCGTTGGCGAAAATCTTCCGAAGCCGAACGGATACTTTCAATTTCAGCCTCGCCACGACCAAAAATACGCAGGGTTTCCATGCCGCGCAGACGATCGAGAAAATGCCCACTTAAGCGAGCAAGCGCGAGAAAGTTGCGTCGGTTAGCATCGGCAGCACCCATCCCAACTAAAGCCATAAACAACGGAATTAACGGTGCAGTGCCGAGTAAAATAAGTGCCGCGGCCCAGTTAGAAGGAAAAATTGCGACGACAATCAGTAGTGGCACTGAGACTGCCAGCGCCATTTGCGGTAGGTAGCGAGCGTAGTAATCATGCATATCGTCAATTTGCTCGAGCACCAGCGTCGCCCAGCTCCCCGCAGGTTTGCCCTGAATCCAGGCCGGCCCAGCCTGCTGCAAACGGTCAAGAACCTGGCGGCGGATGGCAAAACGAATATGTTGCCCGGCGTGATAGCCCACCCGTTCGCGTAACCAGACCACCCATGCACGCAGCACAAAGGTCATCACCAGCAAGGTAAAGGGAAGCAGCAAGGCTTCTCGGGGGATGTTCTCCATGATCATATGTTGCAGAATTCGCGCCATAAACCAGGCCTGGGCAATTATTAATATGCCGCTCACAAAGCCCAGCAGACGAGAAATATTCAGCCAACGTTGGGAGATGACGCTTTGCTGTTTTAACCAGTGGGTTAACTCTTTTTGACGGGATTTATTCATTGCACGCTTAGCAGGTGAGTTATCAGAATTATTTGCAGAGCAATGTTACAACGGGGAAAAAATAAAGGCGACCCATAGTCGCATGGTGTCGCCTTCTTTACTTTTGTTACTGATTTGTAAAATTATTTTGCGTCAGCTAAACCGTCGAGGTAGCGTTCCGCATCAAGTGCTGCCATGCAGCCTGTACCGGCAGAAGTAATGGCCTGGCGATAAATATGATCCATCACGTCACCTGCGGCAAAGACGCCCGGAATGCTGGTCTGGGTGGCATTACCATGAATACCCGACTGCACTTTGATGTAGCCGTTTTCCAGTTCCAGTTGTCCTTCAAAAATAGCCGTGTTCGGACTGTGACCGATAGCAACAAACAGACCAGCAACGTCGAGAGACTCGATATTATCGCTGTTTTGCGTATCGCGCAGACGAACGCCAGTGACGCCCATCTGATCGCCGATCACTTCTTCCAGCGTACGGTTGGTGTGCAGAATGATGTTGCCGTTCTCCACTTTGTCCATAAGACGCTTAATGAGGATTTTTTCCGCACGGAAACCATCGCGGCGGTGGATCAAATGTACTTCGGAAGCGATGTTAGACAGATACAGCGCCTCTTCAACCGCAGTATTGCCGCCGCCGATAACCGCCACTTTTTGGTTGCGATAGAAAAATCCATCGCAGGTTGCACAGGCAGAAACCCCACGGCCTTTAAAGGCTTCTTCAGAGGGCAGGCCGAGATAGCGTGCAGAAGCCCCGGTGGCAATAATCAGCGCATCGCAGGTATATTCGCCATTATCGCCAGTCAGGCGGAACGGACGATTCTGCAAATCCACTTTATTAATGTGGTCAAAAATAATTTCAGTTTCAAACTTGGTAGCATGTTCATGCATGCGTTCCATGAGTAACGGGCCGGTCAGATCATTTGGATCTCCTGGCCAGTTTTCTACTTCAGTGGTCGTCGTCAGCTGGCCGCCTTTTTCCATGCCGGTAATCAGCACCGGTTGCAGGTTGGCGCGTGCCGCGTAGACAGCAGCGGTATATCCCGCCGGGCCTGAGCCCAGGATAAGCAGTTTACTGTGTTTGGTCGTGCCCATGAGATCCCCATAGTTGTTGGCAGACAATGGGCAGGATTGTAGGGAATTTACAGACGTAAAAAAAGAGTATGACGATTTTGTTAACGATTTGTGCAATCGTCAAAAGCGATAATCGTGTCAAATTCTCCCGTCATTATCACGTCTGCTACTTAATTTTTCCGGTTTATAAGCCGATTAAATGATGATTAAACGTCACTGTTAATGAATAACTGGCATGTTGTACTAAAAAACGATGTTTTGCTTTGACAATCACCTGGTGTTTTGCGAAAACATTCGAGGAAGAAAAAAACAGTATTGTTATGTGCGCATAATCATGCATGTAAATACCATGTTTACCGTGCTAGTGAAATCTACGCATGGCGTGGACAGACGCCATTCGTGATGTCGATAGCTGCCTCAAGGCAACGGTCTTCTCACCGTAGACCCAGGCATTGCGAGCCGTGAATCTTAATGATTTCGGTCTATCGTGACAGGTAGCGACTCTGAACAGTGATGTCTTCAGGGTCAGACAGGAGTAGGGAAGGAATACAGAGAGACAATAATAATGGTAGATAGCAAGAAGCGCCCTGGCAAAGATCTCGACCGTATCGATCGTAACATTCTTAATGAGTTGCAAAAGGATGGGCGTATTTCTAACGTCGAGCTTTCTAAACGTGTGGGACTTTCCCCAACGCCGTGCCTTGAGCGTGTGCGTCGGCTGGAAAGACAAGGGTTTATTCAGGGCTATACGGCGCTGTTGAACCCGCATTATCTGGATGCATCACTTCTGGTATTCGTTGAGATTACTCTGAATCGTGGCGCTCCGGATGTGTTTGAACAATTCAATACTGCTGTGCAAAAACTTGAAGAAATTCAGGAGTGTCATTTAGTATCCGGTGATTTCGACTACCTGTTGAAAACACGCGTGCCGGATATGTCAGCTTATCGTAAGCTGCTAGGGGAAACCCTGCTGCGTCTGCCTGGCGTCAATGACACACGGACATATGTTGTTATGGAAGAAGTCAAGCAGAGTAATCGTCTGGTTATTAAGACGCGCTAACACGGAACAGGTGCAAAATAAGCGTATTTTGATTACACTCCTGTTAATCCATACAGCAACAGTACTGGGGTAACCTGGTGCTGTTGTCCGTTTTAGCATCGGGCAGGAAAAGCCTGTAACCTGGAGAGCCTTTCTTGAGCCAGGAATACACTGAAGACAAAGAAGTCACATTGACAAAGTTAAGCAGCGGGCGCCGACTTCTGGAGGCGTTGCTGATTCTTATTGTCCTGTTTGCCGTCTGGTTGATGGCAGCCTTATTAAGCTTTAACCCTTCGGACCCCAGCTGGTCGCAAACGGCCTGGCATGAGCCTATCCATAATTTAGGCGGGACGCCTGGCGCGTGGCTGGCAGATACGCTGTTCTTCATTTTTGGCGTGATGGCTTACACCATCCCGGTCATTATTGTTGGCGGCTGTTGGTTTGCCTGGCGTCATCAGTCCAGCGATGAGTACGTTGACTATTTCGCCGTTTCACTACGAATTATTGGCGTGCTGGCGCTTATCCTTACGTCCTGTGGCCTTGCGGCAATCAACGCGGACGACATCTGGTATTTTGCCTCCGGTGGTGTAATCGGTAGTTTATTAAGCACTACGCTGCAGCCGCTGTTGCACAGCAGTGGTGGGACCATTGCGCTGCTCTGTGTTTGGGCGGCTGGCCTGACGCTGTTTACCGGCTGGTCCTGGGTGACCATTGCCGAAAAACTGGGGGGCTGGATTTTAAACATCCTCACTTTCGCCAGTAACCGCACTCGTCGCGATGATACCTGGGTTGATGAAGAAGAGTATGAAGACGACGAAGAGTATGAAGACGAGAAAAACGGCAAACAGCATGAATCGCGCCGTGCTCGTATTCTTCGTGGCGCGTTAGCGCGTCGTAAACGTCTGGCGGAAAAATTCATCAATCCGATGGGGCGGCAAACAGACGCTGCATTGTTCTCGGGTAAGCGGATGGATGATGAAGACGACATTACCTACACTGCGCGCGGCGTAGCCGCTGATCCTGATGATGTCCTCTTTTCGGGCAACCGTGCAACGCAGCCAGAATATGACGAATACGATCCATTATTAAACGGTGCACCAATTACCGAACCTGTTGCTGCAGTTGCTGCTGCTACCACGGCGACGCAAAGCTGGGCTGCTCCGGTTGGGCCTGTTACTCAGACGCCGCCTGTTGCGTCGGTTGATGTTCCACCTGCTCAACCTGCTGTTGCCTGGCAGCCTGCGCCAGGGCCGCAAACGGGCGAGCCGGTCATTGCTCCAGCGCCGGAAGGTTATCCGCAACAACCTGTGCAGTCACAGCAGCCATATTATGCGCCAGCTGCGGAACAACCTGTTCAACAACCATATTATGCGCCAGTGCCTGAACAGTCGGTTCAGCAGCCATATTATGCGCCTGCTGCAGAACAACCTGTTCAACAACCATATTATGCACCAGTGCCTGAACAACCAGTGGCTGATAACGGGTGGCAAGCCGAGGGGACACAATCCACTTTTGCGGCGCAGTCTACATACCAGCCTGAGCAAACCTACCAGCAGCCAGCCGTTCAGGAGACGTTGCGTCAACAGCCGCAACCGGTTGAACAGCCGCCTGTTGTAGAACCTGAACCGGTTGTTGAAGAAACAAAACCTGCGCGTCCGCCGCTTTACTACTTTGAAGAAGTTGAAGAGAAGCGTGCGCGCGAACGTGAGCAGCTCGCCGCCTGGTATCAGCCTATTCCTGAACCAGTTAAAGAACCTGAGCCTGTTAGACCTGTTCAGTCAGCTAAATCTGTTCAGTCATCGCCGACTGCTGCCGCAGTCCCTCCGGTAGAAGCCGTGGCTGGTGTTTCGCCGCTGGCATCGGGCGTGAAGAAAGCGACTCTGGCGACGGGGGCCGCAGCAACGGTTGCTGCACCTGTTTTTAGCCTGGCAAATAGCGGTGGACCTCGACCACAAGTGAAAGAGGGGATAGGCCCGCAGTTGCCACGACCAAAGCGTATTCGTGTTCCGACTCGTCGTGAACTGGCATCGTATGGCATTAAACTACCTTCACAACGAGCCGCCGAAGAGAAAGCTCGCGAAGCGCAGCGCAATCAATACGATTCTGGCGATCAGTATAACGATGATGAAATCGATGCGATGCAGCAAGATGAGTTGGCACGTCAGTTTGCCCAGGCACAGCAGCAACGCTATGGTGAACAGTATCAGCATGATGCGCCAGTTAACCCTGAAGATGAAGATGCAGCGGCAGAGGCTGAACTGGCTCGTCAGTTTGCCCAGACTCAGCAGCAACGTTATTCAGGTGAACAACCTGCGGGAGCAAATCCATTCTCGCTGAATGATTTTGAATTTTCACCGATGAAAGCGTTGGTGGATGATGGACCACACGAGCCACTGTTTACGCCCATTGTTGAACCGCAGCAATCGGTAGCGCCGCAGCAGCAGTATCAGCAGCCGCAACAACCGGTGGCGCCGCAGCAGCAATATCAGCAGCCGCAACAACCGGTGGCGCCGCAGCCGCAGTATCAACAGCCGCAGCAGCCAGTAGCGCCGCAGCCGCAGTATCAACAGCCGCAGCAGCCAGTAGCGCCGCAGCCGCAATATCAGCAGCCGCAGCAACCGGTAGCGCCACAGCCGCAGGATACCCTGCTTCATCCGTTGTTAATGCGCAACGGTGATAGCCGTCCGTTGCATAAACCAACGACGCCACTACCCTCGCTGGATTTGCTGACACCACCGCCAAGCGAAGTTGAGCCAGTAGATACCTTTGCGCTTGAGCAAATGGCGCGTCTGGTAGAAGCACGGCTGGCCGATTTCCGCATTAAAGCTGATGTGGTCAATTATTCACCAGGACCTGTAATCACCCGTTTTGAGTTGAACCTGGCGCCGGGCGTAAAAGCAGCACGTATTTCTAACCTGTCACGTGACCTTGCCCGTTCATTGTCGACCGTGGCGGTGCGCGTGGTTGAAGTCATTCCTGGCAAACCTTACGTAGGTCTGGAGTTGCCGAACAAAAAACGACAAACCGTTTATCTGCGCGAAGTGCTGGATAACGCGAAGTTCCGTGATAACCCATCGCCGCTGACGATTGTTTTGGGTAAAGATATCGCAGGCGATCCGGTCGTAGCCGATCTGGCTAAAATGCCTCACCTGCTGGTTGCGGGGACCACTGGTTCCGGTAAGTCGGTGGGAGTAAACGCCATGATCCTGAGCATGCTCTATAAAGCGCAGCCGGAAGATGTTCGTTTCATTATGATCGACCCGAAAATGCTGGAGCTTTCGGTTTATGAAGGCATCCCGCATCTGTTAACGGAAGTCGTTACCGACATGAAAGATGCTGCCAACGCTCTGCGCTGGTGCGTAAATGAAATGGAACGCCGTTATAAGCTGATGTCGGCCCTGGGAGTGCGTAATCTTGCGGGGTATAACGAAAAAATTGCTGAAGCGGACCGAATGATGCGTCCGATTCCAGACCCGTACTGGAAGCCAGGTGACAGTATGGATGCCCAGCATCCAGTGCTGAAAAAAGAGCCGTACATTGTAGTGCTGGTGGATGAATTTGCCGACCTGATGATGACGGTAGGTAAAAAAGTGGAAGAGTTGATTGCGCGTCTGGCGCAAAAAGCCCGTGCTGCAGGTATTCACCTCGTGCTGGCAACGCAGCGCCCTTCGGTGGATGTTATTACGGGGCTGATTAAAGCGAACATTCCAACCCGTATCGCCTTTACTGTATCCAGCAAGATCGACTCACGTACCATTCTTGATCAGGCTGGCGCGGAATCACTGCTTGGTATGGGGGATATGCTTTACTCCGGGCCGAACTCAACCATGCCGGTACGTGTCCATGGTGCTTTTGTTCGCGATCAGGAAGTTCATGCCGTGGTGCAGGACTGGAAAGCGCGTGGTCGTCCGCAGTATGTAGATGGCATCACCTCCGACAGCGAAAGCGAAGGCGGAGCTGGTGGTTTCGACGGTGCTGAAGAACTGGATCCGCTGTTCGATCAGGCGGTGGCGTTTGTCACTGAAAAACGCAAAGCGTCTATTTCTGGTGTTCAGCGTCAGTTCCGCATCGGTTACAACCGTGCAGCACGCATTGTTGAACAGATGGAAGCGCAAGGGATCGTCAGCGAGCAGGGACACAACGGTAATCGTGAAGTGCTGGCCCCGCCACCGTTTGACTAATTAGTGCATCGTAGGCCGGATAAGACGCGATAGTGTCGCATCCGGCACTCTATCAACTGAAAATTCAGTATTTTCTTCTTTCCTCAAGCTGATTATTAGCCTGGAATAGAGAGTAGAGGGAACTCCCGATCGGGAGTGACGTAATTTGAGGAACAATGATGAAAAAAATTGCCATCACCTGTGCATTACTCTCAAGTTTAGTGGCGTCCAGTGTTTGGGCTGATGCCGCAAGCGATCTGAAAAGCCGCCTGGATAAAGTCAGCAGCTTCCATGCCAGCTTCACCCAAAAAGTAACTGACGGCAGCGGTGCTGCGGTACAGGAAGGCCAAGGTGATTTGTGGGTCAAACGCCCTAATTTGTTCAACTGGCATATGACCCAACCTGATGAAAGCATTCTGGTTTCCGACGGTAAAACACTGTGGTTCTATAACCCGTTCGTTGAGCAAGCTACGGCGACCTGGCTGAAAGATGCCACCGGAAATACGCCATTTATGCTGATCGCACGTAACCAGTCCAGCGACTGGCAGCAGTACAACATCAAACAGAACGGCGATGACTTTGTCCTCACGCCGAAAGCCAGCAATGGCAATCTGAAGCAGTTCACTATTAACGTGGGCCGTGATGGCACCATCCATCAATTCAGCGCGGTGGAACAGGACGATCAACGCAGCAGTTATCAGCTGAAATCCCAGCAAAACGGTGCTGTGGATGCAGCGAAATTTACCTTTACCCCGCCGCAAGGCGTAACGGTAGATGATCAACGTAAGTAGAGGCACCTGAGTGAGCAATCTGTCGCTCGATTTTTCGGATAATACTTTTCAACCTCTGGCCGCACGTATGCGGCCAGAAAATTTAGCACAGTATATTGGCCAGCAACATTTGCTGGCTGCGGGGAAGCCGTTGCCGCGCGCTATCGAAGCCGGACATCTGCATTCCATGATCCTCTGGGGGCCGCCAGGTACTGGTAAAACTACCCTTGCCGAAGTGATCGCCCGCTATGCAAATGCTGATGTGGAACGTATTTCTGCTGTCACTTCTGGCGTGAAAGAAATTCGCGAAGCGATAGAGCGCGCGCGGCAAAACCGCAATGCCGGTCGCCGTACCATTTTGTTTGTCGATGAAGTGCATCGCTTTAATAAAAGCCAACAGGATGCGTTTCTGCCGCACATTGAAGATGGCACCATCACGTTTATTGGCGCAACCACTGAAAACCCGTCGTTTGAGCTTAATTCGGCGCTGCTTTCCCGTGCTCGTGTCTATTTGCTCAAATCCCTGACCACCGAGGATATAGAGCAAGTACTGACTCAGGCGATGGAAGACAAAACCCGCGGCTACGGTGGGCAGGATATTGTTCTGCCAGATGAAACACGCCGCGCGATTGCTGAACTGGTGAATGGCGACGCGCGCCGGGCGTTAAATACGCTGGAAATGATGGCGGATATGGCCGAAGTCGATGACAGCGGCAAACGTGTCCTGAAGCCTGAGTTACTCACCGAAATTGCTGGTGAGCGTAGCGCTCGTTTTGATAACAAAGGTGATCGCTTTTACGATCTGATTTCCGCGCTGCATAAATCGGTACGCGGTAGCGCACCCGATGCAGCGCTTTACTGGTATGCGCGGATTATTACTGCGGGCGGTGATCCGTTATATGTCGCACGTCGCTGCCTGGCGATTGCTTCAGAAGATATCGGTAATGCCGATCCGCGGGCAATGCAGGTGGCGATTGCGGCCTGGGATTGCTTTACCCGCGTAGGTCCGGCAGAAGGTGAACGCGCCATTGCCCAGGCGATTGTTTATCTCGCTTGTGCGCCAAAAAGTAACGCTGTCTACACCGCGTTTAAAGCCGCGTTAGCTGATGCCCGTGAACGTCCGGATTATGACGTGCCGGTACACCTGCGTAATGCGCCAACCAAACTGATGAAGGAAATGGGCTACGGGCAGGAATATCGTTACGCCCACGATGAAGCAAACGCTTATGCTGCCGGTGAGGTTTACTTCCCGCCGGAAATAGCACAAACGCGCTATTATTTCCCGACAAACAGAGGCCTTGAAGGCAAGATTGGCGAAAAGCTCGCCTGGCTGGCTGAACAGGATCAAAATAGCCCCATAAAACGCTACCGTTAATGTTATCGTTGCGGTAATGTTGTTACTGTATCCCTGTGGTCGCAGGCTGTGGCCACATCTCCCATTTAATTCGATAAGCACAGGATAAGCATGCTCGATCCCAATCTGCTGCGTAATGAGCCAGACGCAGTCGCTGAAAAACTGGCACGCCGGGGCTTTAAGCTGGATGTAGATAAGCTGGGCGCTCTTGAAGAGCGTCGTAAAGTATTGCAGGTCAAAACGGAAAACCTGCAAGCAGAGCGTAACTCTCGATCGAAATCCATCGGCCAGGCGAAAGCGCGCGGGGAAGATATCGAGCCTTTACGTCTGGAAGTGAACAAACTGGGCGAAGAGCTGGATGCAGCAAAAGCCGAGCTGGATGCTTTACAGGCTGAAATTCGCGATATCGCGCTGACAATCCCTAACCTGCCTGCAGATGAAGTGCCGGTTGGTAAAGATGAAAATGACAACGTTGAAGTCAGCCGCTGGGGTACCCCGCGTGAATTTGACTTCGAAGTTCGTGACCACGTGACGCTGGGTGAAATGCACTCCGGCCTCGACTTTGCGGCAGCGGTTAAGCTGACAGGTTCGCGCTTTGTGGTGATGAAAGGGCAGATCGCTCGCATGCACCGCGCACTGTCGCAGTTTATGCTGGACCTGCACACCGAGCAGCATGGCTATAGCGAAAACTATGTCCCGTACCTGGTTAACCAGGATACGCTGTACGGTACGGGTCAGTTGCCGAAGTTTGCTGGTGATCTGTTCCATACTCGTCCGCTGGAAGAAGAAGCTGATACCAGTAACTACGCGCTGATCCCAACTGCAGAAGTTCCGCTGACCAACCTGGTTCGCGGTGAAATCATCGATGAAGATGATCTGCCGATCAAAATGACCGCTCATACCCCATGCTTCCGTTCTGAAGCCGGTTCTTATGGTCGTGATACCCGTGGTCTGATTCGTATGCACCAGTTCGACAAAGTTGAAATGGTTCAGATCGTGCGTCCGGAAGATTCAATGGCGGCACTTGAAGAGATGACTGGTCATGCGGAGAAAGTCCTGCAACTGCTGGGCCTGCCGTACCGCAAAATCATCCTTTGCACTGGCGACATGGGCTTTGGCGCTTGCAAAACTTACGACCTGGAAGTATGGATCCCGGCACAGAACACCTACCGCGAGATCTCTTCCTGCTCCAACGTCTGGGATTTCCAGGCGCGTCGTATGCAGGCACGTTGCCGCAGTAAGTCTGACAAGAAAACCCGTCTGGTTCATACCCTGAACGGTTCTGGTCTGGCTGTTGGTCGTACGCTGGTTGCGGTAATGGAAAACTATCAGCAGGCTGATGGTCGTATTGAAGTACCAGAAGTTCTGCGCCCGTATATGAACGGACTGGAATATATCGGCTAATATCCAACTATTCTGAATCTAAAAAAGCGCCTGCGGGCGCTTTTTTTATCTCCCTTTGATACCAAACAATAATTACTCGTCACTTAAGCGCAATACTACTTTCGAGTGAAAATCTACCTATCCCGTTGATTTTCAAATTATTCGATGTATACAAACCTATATAGCGTGCCGCTATGAAAATAATTACATAAGACGGTTTGTTACTGGAATCAATCGTAAGCAAGCTTGAGTGAGCCATTATGAAAACGAAAATTCCTGATGCGGTATTGGCTGCTGAGGTGAGTCGCCGTGGTTTGGTAAAAACGACAGCGATCGGCGGCCTGGCGATGGCCAGCAGCGCGTTAACATTACCCTTTAGCCGGATTGCGCACGCTGCTAATAGTGTCGCTCCGGCAAATTCAGACGAAAAGGTGATATGGAGCGCCTGTACTGTTAACTGTGGCAGCCGCTGTCCACTGCGTATGCATGTAGTGGACGGCGAAATTAAATATGTCGAAACGGATAATACCGGGGATGACAATTACGAAGGACTGCACCAGGTGCGCGCGTGCCTGCGTGGGCGTTCTATGCGTCGCCGCGTTTACAATCCCGACCGCCTGAAATATCCGATGAAACGAGTAGGTGCTCGTGGTGAAGGTAAGTTTGAGCGTATTAGTTGGGAAGAAGCCTACGATATCATCGCCACGAATATGCAGCGCCTGATAAAAGAGTACGGTAACGAATCCATCTATCTGAACTATGGTACCGGTACGCTGGGCGGCACCATGACCCGTTCCTGGCCGCCGGGAAATACTCTGGTAGCGCGTTTGATGAACTGCTGCGGCGGTTATCTGAACCATTATGGTGACTACTCCTCGGCGCAAATAGCCGAAGGTTTGAACTATACCTATGGCGGCTGGGCCGATGGCAACAGTCCGTCAGATATCGAAAACAGTAAACTGGTGGTGCTGTTTGGTAACAACCCTGGCGAGACGCGTATGAGCGGCGGCGGGGTGACCTATTACCTGGAGCAGGCGCGGCAAAAATCAAATGCACGTATGATCATTATCGATCCGCGCTATACCGATACGGGCGCCGGACGCGAAGATGAATGGATCCCGATTCGTCCGGGAACAGATGCGGCACTGGTTAACGGTCTGGCGTATGTCATGATCACCGAAAACCTGGTTGATCAAGAATTCCTCGACAAATATTGTGTCGGCTACGACGAAAAAACGTTGCCTGCCAGCGCGCCGAAAAATGGTCACTACAAAGCGTATATTCTGGGTGACGGGCCAGACGGTGTTGCCAAAACACCGGAATGGGCCTCGCAAATTACCGGTATCCCGGCAGATAAAATCATCAAACTTGCTCGTGAAATCGGTAGCACCAAACCGGCATTTATCAGCCAAGGGTGGGGGCCGCAGCGCCATGCCAATGGCGAAATGGCCACGCGTGCCATTTCGATGCTGGCAATCCTCACCGGGAATGTCGGTATTAACGGTGGTAACAGCGGTGCGCGAGAAGGTTCATACAGCTTACCGTTTGTGCGGATGCCTACTCTGGAAAACCCGATTCAGACCAGCATTTCCATGTTTATGTGGACCGATGCCATTGAACGTGGCCCGGAAATGACGGCACTGCGTGATGGTGTGCGCGGGAAAGATAAGCTGGATGTTCCGATCAAGATGATCTGGAACTATGCCGGTAACTGCCTGATTAACCAGCATTCGGAAATCAACCGTACCCATGAAATCCTCCAGGATGATAAGAAGTGTGAGCTGATTGTGGTTATCGACTGCCACATGACCTCATCGGCGAAATATGCTGACATCCTGCTGCCGGACTGCACTGCCTCCGAACAGATGGACTTTGCGCTGGATGCCTCCTGCGGGAATATGTCTTACGTCATTTTCAACGACCAGGTCATTAAACCGCGCTTTGAATGTAAGACTATCTATGAGATGACCAGCGAACTGGCAAAACGTCTTGGCGTCGAGCAACAGTTTACAGAAGGTCGTACCCAGGAAGAGTGGATGCGTCACCTGTATGCCCAGTCGCGCGAAGCGATTCCGGAACTGCCAACCTTTGAAGAGTTCCGCAAACAGGGGATCTTTAAAAAGCGCGATCCGCAAGGGCATCACGTTGCTTACAAAGCCTTCCGTGAAGATCCGCAGGCTAATCCATTGACCACGCCATCGGGAAAAATTGAGATCTATTCACAGGCGTTGGCTGACATTGCTGCCACCTGGGAATTGCCGGAAGGCGATGTGATCGATCCGCTACCGATCTATACACCGGGCTTTGAAAGTTATCAGGATCCGCTCAACAAACAGTATCCGCTGCAGCTTACGGGGTTCCATTACAAATCTCGTGTTCACTCGACTTACGGTAACGTAGACGTGCTGAAAGCAGCTTGCCGTCAGGAAATGTGGATCAACCCACTTGATGCGCAAAAACGTGGTATCAGCAACGGCGATAAGGTGCGGATCTTTAACGATCGTGGTGAAGTCCATATTGAGGCGAAAGTGACGCCACGAATGATGCCGGGCGTGGTCGCATTGGGCGAAGGTGCCTGGTATGACCCGGATGCGAAACGTGTCGATAAGGGCGGTTGTATTAACGTACTGACCACTCAACGTCCGTCTCCTCTTGCCAAGGGGAATCCATCACATACGAACCTTGTTCAGGTTGAAAAGGTGTAAGGAGTAACCGATGACAACTCAGTATGGATTTTTTATTGATTCCAGCCGTTGCACCGGTTGCAAAACCTGCGAGCTGGCCTGTAAAGACTACAAAGATCTGACGCCGGAAGTTAGTTTCCGCCGCATTTATGAATATGCTGGTGGAGACTGGCAGGAAGATAACGGCGTCTGGCATCAAAACGTATTTGCCTACTATTTGTCGATTTCATGCAACCACTGCGAAGATCCGGCTTGTACCAAAGTCTGCCCAAGCGGTGCGATGCATAAACGTGAAGATGGTTTTGTCGTTGTCGATGAAGATGTGTGTATTGGCTGTCGTTACTGCCATATGGCCTGCCCGTATGGCGCACCGCAGTACAACGCAACCAAAGGTCATATGACCAAATGTGATGGTTGCTATGACCGCGTCGCAGAAGGTAAAAAACCGATCTGCGTCGAATCTTGCCCGCTACGGGCGCTGGATTTCGGACCTATCGACGAGCTGCGTAAAAAACACGGCGATCTGGCGGCTGTTGCGCCGTTGCCGCGTGCGCACTTCACCAAACCGAATATTGTGATCAAACCTAACGCCAATAGCCGCCCAACCGGGGATACCACTGGCTATCTGGCAAACCCGAAGGAGGTGTGAGATGGGAAGTGGATGGCATGAATGGCCGCTGATGATCTTCACGGTCTTCGGGCAATGTGTGGCGGGCGGTTTTATCGTTCTGGCTTTGGCACTGCTCAAAGGTGACCTGCGAGCAGAAGCCCAGCAGCGTGTTATCGCCTGCATGTTTGGTTTATGGGTTCTGATGGGCATTGGGTTTATCGCCTCTATGCTCCATCTTGGCTCACCAATGCGCGCCTTTAACTCGCTTAACCGGGTAGGGGCTTCAGCACTGAGTAACGAAATCGCCAGCGGTTCGATCTTTTTTGCCGTAGGTGGCATCGGCTGGTTGTTGGCGATGCTGAAAAAATTGTCACCGGCATTACGCACGCTTTGGCTGGTGGTGACGATGGTTCTCGGCGTGGTCTTTGTCTGGATGATGGTGCGTGTCTATAACAGCATCGATACCGTACCGACCTGGTACAGTATCTGGACGCCGATGGGCTTCTTCCTGACCATGTTTATGGGCGGCCCGTTGCTGGGTTACCTGTTGCTGAGCCTGGCTGGTGTCGATGGATGGGCTATGCGTCTGCTGCCTGCAATTTCCGTGTTGGCACTGGTGGTGAGTGGCGTGATGTCAGTAATGCAGGGCGCAGAACTGGCGACCATTCATAGTTCAGTGCAACAGGCTGCCGCACTGGTGCCTGACTACGGTGCGCTGATGTCCTGGCGGATTGTGCTTTTGGCCGTGGCACTGTGCTTGTGGATTGCACCGCAGGTGAAAGGCTTTCAGCCTGCGGTGCCTCTGCTTTCCGTATCATTCATCCTGCTTCTCGCAGGGGAATTAATCGGCCGCGGGGTATTCTACGGTTTGCATATGACCGTTGGCATGGCTGTTGCCAGTTAAGGTGTAATAACCGGGGTTTCGGCCCCGGTTATCTCTTATTTCTGTTTCGTTAACGTGTCATAACTGGTCATCAAATTACGATAATCAGGAATGTGATTAGAGAACAACGTTGCCAGTCCCTCAATATCGTTACGCCAGTCGCGGTGCAGTTCACAAGCCACGCCGAACCATGTCATCAATTGAGCGCCAGCTTGTGACATACGATCCCACGCTGAATGCCGGGTAATCTCGTTAAAGGTTCCAGAAGCGTCGGTTACCACAAAGACATCAAACCCTTCTTCAATAGCCGAAAGCGCCGGGAATGCTACGCAAACCTCGGTTACCACCCCTGCAATAATCAGTTGTTTTTTACCTGTCGCTTTAACTGCTTTGACAAAATCTTCGTTATCCCAGGCGTTAATATTTCCAGGACGCGCAATATAAGGCGCATCTGGAAACTGTGCTTTCAGCTCGGGGACTAATGGGCCGTTAGGGCCGGTTTCAAAACTGGTGGTGAGAATGGTGGGGAGATTGAAATATTTTGCTAAGTCACCCAGCGCCAGCACGTTATTTTTGAATTTGTCGGGGTCAATATCCCGCACAAGGGAAAGCAAACCAGCCTGGTGATCAACTAACAAAACAGCAGCATCATTTTTATCGAGACGAACATACGGTTTGGTCATTCTCTTCTCCTTTTGAGAGTCAGTGGTACGCCTGAAAGCGTTCAGACGCGATGCGTTGCCCAGAAAGCATAGACGGGAAATTCAGGTTTGCTGTGACCATGAAATTTTTCGACTGAACTAACCATATGAACTTTATGTTAGATCAATAAAAACAATTAGATGAGACTGATTATCTTTTCGTTATTAGTGTTATGAATGAGTAATATAAATCGATAATACAGCCGCTGCGTTATGTACGTATTTTCCCCCATTGACAATGTTTTGGTTGGTGGCATGATGCGCATGAAATTTGAACTTCCTCACGGTTTTAATTCATGTCCACGTATACCCGGCCTGTCATGCTCTTGCTGTCTGGCCTGCTTTTGTTGACTTTGGCGATTGCGGTGCTGAATACGCTCGTGCCTCTATGGCTCGCTCAGGAACACTTGCCCACATGGCAGGTCGGCGTTGTCAGCTCGTCATATTTTACAGGTAACCTCGTTGGTACCCTGCTAACAGGGTATGTCATTAAACGATTTGGGTTTAATCGTAGTTACTATCTGGCGTCGTTTATTTTTGCGGCTGGATGTGCCGGGCTTGGCCTTATGATTGGCTTCTGGAGCTGGCTTGCCTGGCGTTTCGTTGCAGGCGTTGGTTGCGCAATGATTTGGGTCGTGGTTGAAAGCGCGCTGATGTGCAGTGGGACGTCCCGTAACCGTGGGCGGCTGCTTGCTGCGTATATGATGGTTTATTACGTGGGGACGTTTTTAGGCCAGTTACTGGTCAGCAAAGTGTCGACTGAGCTGATGGCCGTGTTACCGTGGGCAACGGGTTTGATACTGGCAGGCATCTTACCGTTGTTGTTTACTCGTATTCTGAATCAGCAAACGGAAAAACATCCGGCTACGCCGATTACATCAATGCTTAAACTCCGTCAGGCACGGCTTGGGGTCAATGGCTGTATTATCTCCGGGATTGTCCTGGGTTCTCTGTATGGTCTGATGCCATTGTATCTTAACCATCAGGGGATCAATAACGCCAGCATCGGTTTCTGGATGGCTGTACTGGTCAGCGCAGGAATCCTTGGGCAGTGGCCTATTGGGCGTCTGGCGGATAAATTTGGTCGTCTACTGGTACTGCGCGTTCAGGTTTTTGTTGTCATTCTTGGTAGTATTGCAATGTTAAGCCAGGCCGCGATGGCGCCTTCATTGTTTATTCTTGGTGCTGCGGGGTTCACGCTGTATCCAGTAGCGATGGCCTGGGCTTGTGAGAAGGTTGAACATCATCAACTGGTGGCGATGAATCAGGCTTTACTGTTGAGTTATACAGTCGGTAGTCTGCTTGGTCCGTCTTTTACCGCCATACTGATGCAGAATTTTTCCGATAAACTGTTATTTATTATGATTGCCAGTGTGTCATTTATCTACTTGTTGATGCTGCTGCGTAACGCCGGTCATACACCCAAACCTGTCGCTCATGTGTAAATGAATTAGTGCAGAGTGTGAACATGCTGTATCGCACTCTGTTTTTTTGTTTCCTCTATACAACTTGCTTTTACCAAATTTCATTTATGGAAAAATAAAGTGTGCAGCAGGTTATAATTTTTCGTTCCGCTATTTTCGTACTTCTTATTAGCCGCGCATAATCCCTCGTTTTACAGATATCTATTAAAAAAATAGCGAAGGATCGGTCTATGGCTGGGAACGTTCAGGAAAAACAGTTGCGCTGGTACAACATTGCACTGATGTCTTTTATTACGGTTTGGGGATTTGGCAATGTTGTTAATAATTATGCCAACCAGGGGTTGGTCGTTGTTTTTTCATGGCTGTTTATATTTGCGCTCTATTTTACACCATATGCATTGATTGTCGGTCAGTTGGGGTCGACTTTTAAAGATGGGAAAGGCGGAGTCAGTACTTGGATTAAACACACAATGGGCCCCGGATTGGCTTATCTTGCCGCGTGGACCTATTGGGTGGTGCATATACCCTATCTGGCACAAAAACCACAGGCCATTCTGATTGCGCTCGGCTGGGCGATGAAAGGTGACGGTTCGTTAATCAAAGAATATTCAGTCGTAGCGTTACAGGGGTTAACGCTGGTGCTGTTTGTCTTCTTTATGTGGATCGCTTCACGTGGTATGAAATCGCTGAAAATCGTCGGTTCTGTGGCAGGGATTGCGATGTTTATCATGTCGCTCCTGTATGTGGCGATGGCAGTAACCGCGCCTGCGATTACTGAAGTGCATATTGCGACCACGAACATTACCTGGGAAACGTTCATTCCCCATATCGATTTTACCTACATTACCACTATTTCAATGCTGGTTTTCGCGGTTGGCGGTGCAGAGAAGATTTCTCCCTACGTTAATCAAACGCGCAACCCAGGAAAAGAATTTCCAAAAGGGATGCTATGCCTGGCGGTGATGGTTGCGGTTTGTGCCATTCTGGGCTCTCTCGCAATGGGGATGATGTTTGACTCGCGTAATATTCCTGATGACTTAATGACTAACGGTCAGTATTACGCTTTTCAGAAGCTGGGCGAGTATTACAACATGGGGAATACCCTAATGGTGATTTACGCCATTGCAAATACCCTGGGACAAGTCGCCGCTCTGGTGTTCTCCATCGATGCTCCTCTGAAAGTGTTATTAGGTGATGCGGATAGTAAATATATTCCTGCCAGATTGTGCCGGACCAATGATTCAGGTACACCGGTTAATGGTTATCTACTGACCCTGGTACTGGTGGCGATTCTGATTATGCTGCCAACACTGGGTATTGGTGACATGAATAATCTCTACAAATGGCTGCTCAATTTGAACTCAGTCGTGATGCCACTGCGTTATTTGTGGGTGTTCGTGGCGTTTATTGCAGTAGTTCGCCTGGCGCAGAAATATAAACCGGAATATGTCTTTATTCGTAATAAGTCTCTGGCGATGACTGTCGGGATTTGGTGTTTTGCCTTTACTGCTTTTGCCTGTTTGACGGGGATCTTCCCGAAAATGGAAGCCTTCACTGCAGAGTGGACCTTCCAGCTAGCGCTGAATATCGCTACACCATTTGTGCTGGTGGGGTTGGGGTTGATATTCCCGCTATTGGCTCGTAAAGCGAATACGGACTAATCATTGTGGTTAGTTCTGCAGAATGAAGCGCGGAATAACAAAGCGGCAACTCAATAAAGTTGCCGCTTTACGGGGAAATTAGAACATTACTTTATGACCATATTGCTCAAGAATACCTTTCACGCGTTCCATGGTCTCTTTTTTCGGTGGTTTAACACCGTCGAGTTTATACTCTTCACCCATCGCCACCCATTTGTGTTTGCCCAGCTCGTGGTAGGGGAGAAGCTCGATTTTCTCAACGTTGCCCATATCACGGGTAAATTCACCGAGACGATGCGCTGAATCGTCATCGTCAGACCAGCCTGGGACAACAACGTAGCGGATCCAGACCTTCACATTTTTGTTCGCCAGATATTTGGCGAACTCCAGCGTACGATGATTGGAAACGCCGACCAGATTCTGGTGGATCTCGTCGTTCATCTGTTTGAGATCGAGCATTACCAGATCGGTCACTTCCAGCAGTTCATCAATCACTGGATCGTAACGACGAACAAAACCGTTGGTGTCCAGGCAGGTATGAATGCCTTCTTTTTTGCAGGCGCGGAACCAGTCACGAACAAATTCAGCTTGCAGGATTGCTTCACCGCCGGATGCGGTAACGCCACCGCCTGAAGCATTCATAAAGTGGCGATAGGTCACCACCTCTTTCATTAAATCTTCAACGGTAACTTCTTTACCACCATGCGTGTCCCAGGTGTCGCGGTTATGACAATACAGGCAGCGCATCAGGCAGCCCTGGAAAAAAGTAATAAAGCGAATACCTGGGCCGTCTACGGTTCCACAGGATTCAAAGGAGTGAATGCGACCAATAACTGACATTGCGGTGTTTCTCCAGATGTGGCCCATCTGAGGCCGTGTTGGTGCGCAGCTCGAAGGCTACGTCGAGTCTGTTTTGGCAGTTACCCTAAAGTATAGATAGCTGACAAAAAAGGCTCTCTTGCTAAAAAAGGCCCCACTTTCGTGGAGCCTTTATTGTACGCTTTTTACTGTAAGATTTCAGTCAAATCTAATTACATAGATTGAGTGAAGGTACGAGTAATAACGTCCTGCTGCTGTTCTTTAGTCAGCGAGTTGAAACGTACTGCGTAGCCAGATACACGGATGGTCAGCTGCGGATATTTTTCCGGGTTTTCCATCGCGTCGAGCAGCATTTCACGGTTCATCACGTTAACGTTCAGGTGCTGACCACCTTCGATGGACGCTTCGTGGTGGAAGTAACCATCCATCAGACCAGCCAAGTTGGTCTTACGAACTTCGTCGTCTTTACCCAGTGCGTTCGGAACGATAGAGAAGGTGTAAGAGATACCATCTTTAGCGTAAGCGAACGGCAGTTTAGCAACGGAAGTCAGAGACGCTACTGCACCTTTCTGGTCACGGCCGTGCATCGGGTTAGCACCCGGTCCGAACGGCGCGCCAGCACGACGACCGTCTGGGGTGTTACCGGTTTTCTTACCATACACAACGTTAGAAGTGATGGTCAGAACAGACTGAGTCGGGATAGCGTCACGGTAGGTGTGCAGTTTCTGAATTTTCTTCATGAAACGTTCTACCAGGTCAACAGCCAGGTCATCTACACGCGGATCGTTGTTACCAAACTGCGGGTATTCGCCTTCGATTTCGAAGTCGATAGCCAGACCGTCTTCGTCACGAATCGGTTTAACTTTCGCATATTTGATTGCAGACAGGGAGTCAGCAGCAACGGACAGACCAGCGATACCACACGCCATGGTGCGGATAACGTCACGGTCGTGCAGCGCCATCAGAGAGGCTTCGTAGCTGTACTTGTCGTGCATGTAGTGGATGATGTTCAGTGCAGTGATGTACTGTTTAGCCAGCCAGTCCATGAAGTGATCCATGCGCTCCATCACTTCATCGTAGTTCAGGAGGTCGCCTTTGATCGGTTCAGACTTCGGACCAACCTGCATTTTCAGTTTTTCGTCAACGCCGCCGTTGATTGCGTACAGCATGGTTTTCGCCAGGTTTGCACGCGCACCGAAGAACTGCATTTGTTTACCAACGATCATCGGGCTTACGCAGCAAGCGATAGCGTAGTCATCGTTGTTGAAGTCCGGACGCATCAGGTCATCGTTCTCATACTGCAGAGAAGAGGTGTCGATGGACACTTTAGCGGCGAATTTCTTGAAGTTCAGCGGCAGTTTTTCAGACCACAGAATGGTCATGTTCGGTTCCGGAGACGGACCCATGGTGTACAGGGTGTTCAGGAAACGGAAGCTGTTTTTGGTAACCAGGGTACGACCGTCGAGGCCCATACCACCGATAGATTCGGTTGCCCAGATCGGGTCGCCAGAGAACAGTTCATCGTACTCAGGAGTACGCAGGAAGCGAACCATACGCAGTTTCATGACCAGGTGGTCAACCATTTCCTGCGCTTCTTGTTCGGTGATCTTGCCAGCTTTCAGGTCACGTTCGATGTACACATCCAGGAAGGTGGATGTACGACCGAAGGACATTGCAGCACCGTTCTGAGACTTAACAGCAGCCAGGTAGCCGAAGTAAGTCCACTGGATAGCTTCCTGAGCGTTGGTAGCCGGACCAGAGATGTCGTAGCCGTATTTCGCAGCCATTTCTTTCATCTGACCCAGAGCGCGGTGCTGTTCAGCGATTTCTTCGCGCAGACGGATAGTCTGTTCCAGGTTTACGCCGTTTTCCAGATCAGCCTGCAGAGAGGTGAACTGTGCCAGTTTGTCTTTCATCAGGTAGTCGATACCGTACAGCGCAACGCGACGGTAGTCACCGATGATACGACCACGGCCATATGCATCTGGCAGACCGGTCAGAACACCAGATTTACGGCAACGCAGGATGTCCGGAGTGTAAACGTCGAACACGCCCTGGTTGTGAGTTTTACGGTATTCAGTGAAGATTTTTTTGATCATCGGATCCAGTTCGCGGTTGTACGCTTTGCAGGAACCTTCGATCATTTTGATACCACCGAACGGGATAAGAGCACGTTTCAGCGGAGCTTCAGTCTGCAGACCAACGATTTTCTCAAGCTGCTTGTTGATGTAGCCAGCGTCGTGAGAGGTGATGGTGGAAGCAACAGCGGTGTCAAAGTCAACTGGCGCGTGAGTGCGGTTTTCCAGTTTAACGCCTTCCATTACTTTGTCCCACAGGGTGGTGGTCGCTTCAGTAGCGCCAGCCAGGAAGGACTCGTCACCCTCGTACGGAGTGTAGTTTTTCTGAATGAAGTCACGGACGTTTACTTCATTCTGCCAGTCACCTTTGGTAAAACCTTCCCAGGCTGTGGCTAACTTTTCATTAAGCTCGGACATGTAACACCTACCTTCTTAAGTGGATTTTTTATTTACTGCGTACTTCGACAACCATTAATGGTGATCGTTTTCACGCAGGTAAATGACCCAGTATGTCAACCCAACCAACAAACCACCGCCGATAATATTACCGATCGTAACCGGAATCAGGTTATCAGTGATGAAGTTCATCACGGTCAGGTGAGAAAAATTTTCCGGTGCAGAACCGACAGCGGTCCAGAATTCCGGAGATGCGAAGTCGCGGATTACAATACCCATCGGGATCATAAACATGTTTGCGATACTGTGCTCAAAACCGCTGGCAACAAACATCGCGACCGGCAGCACCATGATAAACGCTTTGTCCATCAGGCTGCGGCCAGAATAACTCATCCATACTGCCAGACATACCATCAGGTTTGCCAGGATACCAAGACAGACGGCCTCAATAAAAGTATGGTGCACTTTGTGGTCGGCGGTTTGTAGGACGTTTAGTCCCCATTGACCATTTGCGGTCATATATTCGCCAGAAAGCCACATTAAAAGTACAAACAGCAGTGCGCCGACCAGGTTGCCAAAATAGACATTTAGCCAGTTTTTCGCCAACTGGCCCCAGGTGATGCGCCCACTCGCCTTGGCAACAACAATCAACACTGTGGAAGTAAAGAGATCGGCTCCGCAGACAACACAAAGAATCAGCCCCAGAGAGAAGCAAATGCCGCCAACCAGTTTTGCCATGCCGAAGGGCATTGTGCCTGTGCCAGTGGTTGCTGTGATATAGAAGACGAATGCGATTGAGATGAAAACACCGGCGGTAATCGCCAGATAGAAAGTCTTAAGCGGATGTTTCGTTGCTTTATAGACACCTGCCTCTTCGGCCACTTTGGCCATTGCAGCAGGAAGTAAAAGATCAAAAGGGTTGTCAGCTTTCACACTAACTCTCTCTTTATTAAGTCGGCGACGAGATACTAACAAAGCATTATAGATGAGAAATTGATATAGATCATATCTCGCCTGGCTTATAGGCCCGTAACTCGCATGGTTTTTATGCAAATACGGAGTAAATATTTGATTATCCAAATAAAAATAAATTTTAAAAATTAACAAATGAGTTGAATTTTTTCCGCATCCTCCGCTAAAACAGTTAATTAAAAGGGAGCACCAGGCGAATAAAGTAACAATATCGATCGTATTTATTAAATACAAATTACCGATATTTAACCTTATAATTACAATTATTTTATTAATGCAAATATATGTAAAGCGGGGCATTAAAAAAACGCCCCGTAATATAACTCAGACGAATCATTAAGCCTACATTGCGTAGGCTATTTGATTTTATTTTGCCCAGAATGCTGCTTTGGCGCGCTGCAACTTTTCGTAGGCCTTCAACAACGACTGATGTGCAGTAAACGCGTGCAGATCGCTATCTACTGGTTGCAACCCATAAAACGCCGCTTCGCCGCTCATTGCCGCACTGGCGGCTTCTACGGCATCTGCGCCGTACATGCGAACAAACGCATTCAGATATTGCAGCGGCTGGCGATCTTCTTCCTGTGCCAGTAATAACAACGTTTGCAGGCAACGATAATAGTTGGCGCGTTCCGGACTAAATACTGATGAGTTAAACTCCATCGTCCATTCGGTCCAGACCAGAGCCTGTTCCAGATCGCCACCAGCCAGCGCCAGCATGGCTTTTAATTCACCGATACGCAGAGTGTACCAGCCGTTATCCGGTCCGGTCGCCAGACCCAGCAGCTCACGCACGCGGGTAAAGTCATCAAAACCTTCTTCATCCAGTTGCTCGATGAGGTTCAGGTAATCTTCCTTTTCCCACTCGCTACCGGGCAGTGACAGAATTGTTTCCCGTAAATGGCTGCCCATACCGTTATTTGCCAGCCATAAATCTTCAGCCGGATAAATATCGGACATGCCAGGCACGATAATGCGGCAAGCGTAGACACCCAGATGCTCGTAATCGGCAATATAAACTTCTTTATCTTCCTTTTTGAAGATAGCCATCAGCGTGGCGAACTCTTCTTCCGTGGTGCCGGAGAAGCTCCAGTCCACAAACGGATAATCGGCATCCTGCTTGAACAGGTCCCAGGAGATCAAACCGCTGGAGTCGATAAAGTGCGTTTCGAGGTTAGTATGTTCAGCGACTTCTTCATCATCGAAGGTTGGCGGAGTAAACACATCCAGGTCTTTCAAACCGCGGCCTTGCAGCAGTTCGGTCACGGTACGTTCTAGTGCAACGCCAAAATCAGGATGCGCACCGAAAGAGGCAAAGCAGGTGCCGTTAGCTGGATTGAACAGTACCACGCAGATCACCGGATATTGACCGCCAAGCGAACCATCATAAGCCAAGATTGGGAAACCTTCTGCTTCCAGTGTTTCGATGGCTTCAACCACCGCTGGGTAACGCGCCAGCACGTCTGCCGGGATCTCTGGCAGGCTGATGCTTTCAGCAATAATGCGGTTTTTCACGTAGCGTTCGAAAACTTCAGACAATCCCTGAACGCGTGCTTCGTTGCGGGTATTACCTGCGGACATACCGTTGGAGACGTACAGGTTACCAATGATATTCATCGGAATATAAACGGTCTGATTGTCGGACTGACGCGTAAACGGCAGGCCGCAAATACCACGATCTTCGTTACCGGATTGCAGGTCAATCAGCATGCTACCGGTCAGTTCATTTTCCGGATCGTAAAATGCGCGCAGACGGTCATCGAGCAGCCCTTCTGGCACATCGTCATTTTCGGTCAGTGGGAACCATTTTTCGTTGGGATAATGCACGAACGGACCGTTGGCGATGGTTTCGCCCAGCCAGAAGTCCGCAAAAAAGTAGTTGGTAGACAGACGCTCGAAATATTCACCGAGGGCAGAAGCCAGCGCCGCTTTTTTGGTTGCGCCTTTGCCGTTGGTAAAACACAGGGCGCACTCTTTGTCGCGAATGTGCACAGACCAGACGTTAGGCACCGGATTCAGCCAGGAGGCCTCTTCAATCTGAAAACCGAGGTCGGAGAGTTTTTGCTGGAAGCGAGCGATGGAATCTTCCAGTGCGGCATCTTTGCCGGGGATAAATGTTTGCGTCATGAAAATCACTTTAGTCGTACGGAAAGCGCGCAATAATACGGGTTTTATCTCAAAGGCGCTATCACCGCCGCCATGCCGATGAACTGTTGACTATGCTTTTAGCGGATAAACCACGATAAGAGCATAAAAATGAAGGCGTTCGATCTCCACCGTATGGCATTCGATAAAGTGCCTTTTGATTTTCTTGGCGAAGTTGCACTACGTAGTCTCTATACCTTTGTACTGGTCTTTTTGTTCCTCAAAATGACCGGACGACGCGGTGTGCGGCAAATGTCGCTATTTGAAGTATTAATCATTCTGACGCTGGGGTCGGCGGCGGGGGATGTGGCGTTTTATGACGATGTGCCAATGGTCCCGGTGCTTATCGTCTTTATTACTCTGGCGTTGTTATACCGCCTGGTGATGTGGTTGATGGCGCACAGTGAAAAACTGGAAGATTTGCTGGAAGGTAAACCGGTTGTCATTATTGAAGATGGCGAGCTGGCCTGGTCGAAACTCAATAACTCCAACATGACGGAATTTGAGTTCTTTATGGAACTACGGTTGCGTGGCGTGGAACAACTGGGGCAGGTACGTTTGGCTATTCTCGAAACCAACGGGCAAATTAGCGTCTATTTCTTTGAAAATGACAAAGTAAAACCAGGCTTACTTATTTTACCCAGTGACTGTACTCAGCGTTACAAAGTGGTGCCGGAGTCGGCGGACTATGCATGCATCCGTTGCAGTGAAATCATTCATATGAACGCGGGGGAAAAACAATTATGTCCGCGCTGTGCAAATCCAGAATGGACGAAGGCAAGTCGGGCAAAACGGGTGACCTGACAGTAAAAACATCGGCTTTTTGCTAATAATCCGAGAGATTCTTTTGTGTGATGCAAGCCACATTTTTGCCCTCAACGGTTTTACTCATTGCGATGTGTGTCACTGAATGATAAAACCGATAGCCACAGGAATAATGTATTACCTGTGGTCGCAATCGATTGACCGCGGGTTAATAGCAACGCAACGTGGTGAGGGGAAATGGCTCAAATCTTCAATTTTAGTTCTGGTCCGGCAATGCTACCGGCAGAGGTGCTTAAACAGGCTCAACAGGAACTGCGTGACTGGAACGGTCTTGGTACGTCGGTGATGGAAGTGAGTCACCGTGGCAAAGAGTTCATTCAGGTTGCAGAGGAAGCCGAGAAGGATTTTCGTGATCTTCTTAATATCCCCTCCAACTACAAAGTATTGTTCTGCCACGGCGGCGGTCGCGGTCAGTTTGCTGCTGTACCGCTGAATATTCTTGGTGATAAAACCACCGCAGATTATGTTGATGCCGGTTACTGGGCGGCAAGTGCCATTAAAGAAGCGAAAAAATACTGCACGCCTAATGTCTTTGACGCCAAAGTGACTGTTGATGGTCTGCGCGCGGTTAAGCCAATGCGTGAATGGCAGCTCTCTGATAATGCTGCTTATATGCATTACTGCCCGAATGAAACCATTGATGGTATCGCCATCGACGAAACGCCAGACTTCGGCAAAGATGTGGTGGTCGCTGCCGACTTCTCTTCAACCATTCTTTCCCGTCCGATTGATGTCAGCCGTTATGGCGTAATTTACGCTGGCGCACAGAAAAATATCGGCCCGGCTGGCCTGACAATCGTCATCGTTCGTGAAGATTTGCTGGGCAAAGCGAATATCGCTTGTCCGTCGATTCTGGATTATTCCATCCTCAACGATAACGACTCCATGTTTAACACGCCGCCAACGTTTGCCTGGTATCTGTCTGGTCTGGTCTTCAAATGGCTGAAAGCGAACGGCGGTGTGGCTGCAATGGATAAGATCAATCAGCAAAAAGCAGAACTGCTGTATGGTGTGATTGATAACAGCGATTTCTACCGCAATGATGTGGCGAAAGCTAACCGTTCGCGGATGAACGTGCCGTTCCAGTTGGCGGATAGCGCGCTTGATAAATTGTTCCTCGAAGAGTCTTTCGCTGCGGGCTTACATGCGCTGAAAGGTCACCGTGTGGTCGGCGGAATGCGTGCTTCTATTTATAACGCCATGCCGCTGGAAGGCGTTAAAGCACTGACAGACTTCATGGTTGAGTTCGAACGTCGTCACGGCTAATGCCGACATTTTGCGTAATCCCCACAGCCAGACTGTGGGGTTTTTATTTCTGTTGTAGAGAGTTGAGTTCATGGAATCCCTGACGTTGCACCCCATCGCCCGTGTCGATGGCACTATTAATCTGCCCGGTTCCAAGAGCGTTTCTAACCGCGCTTTATTGCTGGCGGCATTAGCACACGGCAAAACAGTATTAACTAATCTGCTGGATAGCGATGACGTGCGCCATATGCTGAATGCATTAACGGCGTTAGGGGTAAGTTACACGCTTTCAGCCGATCGTACGCGTTGCGAAATCATCGGTAACGGCGGTCCATTACACGCAGAAAGCGCGCTGGAGTTGTTTCTTGGAAACGCCGGAACGGCTATGCGTCCGCTGGCGGCGGCACTTTGTCTGGGTAACAATGATATTGTCCTGACTGGTGAGCCGCGTATGAAAGAACGCCCGATTGGTCATCTGGTGGATGCGTTGCGCCAGGGCGGAGCGAAAATCACTTACCTGGAACAAGATAATTATCCGCCGTTGCGTTTACAGGGCGGTTTTACTGGCGGCAACGTTGACGTTGATGGCTCCGTTTCCAGCCAGTTCCTCACCGCACTGTTAATGACTGCGCCTCTTGCGCCGAAAGATACAGTTATTCGTATTAAAGGTGATCTGGTTTCTAAACCTTATATCGATATCACGCTCAACCTGATGAAAACGTTTGGTGTTGAGATTGAAAATCAGCACTATCAACAATTTGTCGTAAAAGGGGGGCAGTCTTATCAGTCTCCGGGTACTTATTTGGTCGAAGGAGATGCATCTTCAGCTTCTTACTTCCTGGCAGCAGCAGCAATCAAAGGCGGCACGGTAAAAGTGACCGGCATTGGACGCAACAGTATGCAGGGCGATATTCGATTTGCTGATGTACTGGAAAAAATGGGGGCGACCATTAGCTGGGGCGATGATTATATTGCCTGCACGTGTGGCGAACTGAACGCCATCGATATGGATATGAACCATATTCCCGATGCGGCGATGACCATTGCCACGACGGCGTTATTTGCAAAAGGCACAACCACGCTGCGCAATATTTATAACTGGCGCGTAAAAGAAACGGATCGCCTGTTCGCGATGGCAACAGAGCTACGTAAAGTCGGTGCAGAAGTTGAAGAGGGGCACGATTTCATTCGCATAACTCCACCGGTAAAACTGAACTTTGCCGAGATCGCGACATACAATGATCACCGGATGGCGATGTGTTTCTCGCTGGTGGCATTGTCAGATACGCCAGTGACGATTCTTGACCCCAAATGTACGGCTAAAACCTTCCCGGATTACTTCGAACAACTGGCGCGGATAAGCCAACCAGCTTGAATAACGGGCGATAAATAGACAAATATTTCTTTCTAAAAACGTCGGCACATTGCCGGCGTTTTTTTTCGGACCTTGTGAGTCATTTTGAACAGTGGTAACGTCGATTATCAATGTAAGTTATTGATACATAATATTTATATATGATTAATCAACGGATGATTCACATGAAGAATACTAAATTACTGCTGGCGATTGCGACTTCTGCAGCACTACTGACAGGGTGTCAAAATACGCACGGTATTGATACCAATATGGCTATCAGCTCCGGTTTAAATGCCTATAAAGCTGCAACGTTAAGCGACGCCGATGCAAAAGCCATTGCCAATCAGGGCTGTACCGAAATGGACAGCGGCAATCAAGTTGCAAGCAAATCCAGCAAGTACGGTAAACGTCTGGCAAAAATCGCCAAAGCATTGGGTAACAACATTAACGGTACGCCGGTTAACTATAAGGTTTATATGACCAGCGACGTTAACGCATGGGCGATGGCAAACGGCTGTGTCCGTGTCTACAGTGGCCTGATGGACATGATGAACGACAACGAAATTGAAGGCGTTCTGGGTCATGAACTGGGACACGTTGCATTGGGTCACTCTCTGGCTGAAATGAAAGCATCTTATGCGATTGTTGCCGCACGCGATGCAATTTCCGCCACCAGCGGTGTTGCTTCCCAGCTTTCTCGCTCGCAACTGGGTGATATCGCAGAAGGCGCTATCAATGCTAAGTACTCCCGCGATAAAGAGTCTGAAGCAGATGATTTCTCCTTTGATCTGCTGAAGAAACGTGGCATTAACACCCAGGGACTGGTCGGTAGCTTTGAAAAACTGGCCAGCCTGGATGGTGGTCGTACTCAATCTATGTTTGACTCTCATCCACCATCAGCAGAGCGTGCACAGCACATCCGCGATCGTATCGCCTCCGGTAAGTAAATCATTGTCATCTTTCGGGCTGGTCTTTCGCCAGCCCGCTATAATTGCGCAATAAATCCCCATCTGAATACAGACAAAACTGGTTTTTGCACACAACGTTAACGATTTGTGGCGCCGACGCGTATAATGCGCGCGGTTATGTTAACGGTACGCCTGTTTTAAGGAGATAAAGATGACGGCAATTGCCCCGGTTATTACCATTGATGGCCCAAGCGGTGCAGGGAAAGGCACCTTGTGTAAGGCTATGGCGGAAGCGTTGCAATGGCATCTGCTGGACTCGGGTGCAATTTATCGCGTACTGGCACTGGCGGCATTACATCACCATGTTGATGTTGCGTCGGAAGATGCGCTGGTGCCGCTGGCATCCCATCTGGATGTACGTTTTGTGTCGACCAATGGCAATCTGGAAGTGATCCTCGAAGGGGAAGATGTCAGCGGCGAAATTCGTACTCAGGAAGTGGCGAATGCTGCTTCACAAGTCGCTGCATTCCCACGCGTTCGTGAAGCATTATTGCGTCGCCAACGCGCATTCCGGGAGTTACCCGGTTTGATCGCCGATGGTCGCGATATGGGGACAGTGGTATTCCCTGATGCGCCAGTAAAAATTTTCCTTGACGCCTCCTCGGAAGAACGTGCGCATCGCCGCATGCTACAGTTGCAGGAGAAGGGCTTTAGTGTTAACTTTGAGCGCCTTTTGGCCGAGATCAAAGAACGCGACGACCGCGATCGTAATCGCGCGGTAGCGCCCTTGGTTCCGGCAGCCGATGCTTTAGTTTTGGATTCCACCACCTTAAGCATTGAGCAAGTGATTGAAAAAGCGTTACACTACGCGCGCCAAAAATTGGCTCTCGCATAAGCGACCGAATTTGCAGTACCCCCGTTGCAATGGAATGACAGCGGGTATGTTAAACAACCCCATCCGGCACGGAGCCAGGTGGACGTTAAATATAAACCTGAAGATTAAACATGACTGAATCTTTTGCTCAACTCTTTGAAGAGTCCTTAAAAGAAATCGAAACCCGCCCGGGTTCTATCGTTCGTGGCGTTGTTGTTGCTATCGACAAAGATGTAGTACTGGTTGACGCTGGTCTGAAATCTGAGTCTGCCATCCCGGCTGAGCAGTTCAAAAACGCCCAGGGCGAACTGGAAATCCAGGTAGGTGACGAAGTTGACGTTGCTCTGGACGCAGTAGAAGACGGCTTCGGTGAAACTCTGCTGTCCCGTGAGAAAGCTAAACGTCACGAAGCCTGGATCACGCTGGAAAAAGCTTACGAAGATGCTGAAACTGTTACCGGTGTTATCAACGGCAAAGTTAAGGGCGGCTTCACTGTTGAGCTGAACGGTATTCGTGCGTTCCTGCCAGGTTCTCTGGTAGACGTTCGTCCGGTGCGTGACACTCTGCACCTGGAAGGCAAAGAGCTTGAATTCAAAGTAATCAAGCTGGATCAGAAGCGCAACAACGTTGTTGTTTCTCGTCGTGCCGTTATCGAATCCGAAAACAGCGCAGAGCGCGATCAGCTGCTGGAAAACCTGCAGGAAGGCATGGAAGTTAAAGGTATCGTTAAGAACCTCACTGACTACGGTGCATTCGTTGATCTGGGCGGCGTTGACGGCCTGCTGCACATCACTGACATGGCCTGGAAACGCGTTAAGCATCCGAGCGAAATCGTCAACGTGGGCGACGAAATCACTGTTAAAGTGCTGAAGTTCGACCGCGAACGTACCCGTGTATCCCTGGGCCTGAAACAGCTGGGCGAAGATCCGTGGGTAGCTATCGCTAAACGTTATCCGGAAGGTACCAAACTGACTGGTCGCGTGACCAACCTGACCGACTACGGCTGCTTCGTTGAAATCGAAGAAGGCGTTGAAGGCCTGGTACACGTTTCCGAAATGGATTGGACCAACAAAAACATCCACCCGTCCAAAGTTGTTAACGTTGGCGATGTAGTGGAAGTTATGGTTCTGGATATCGACGAAGAACGTCGTCGTATCTCCCTGGGTCTGAAACAGTGCAAAGCTAACCCGTGGCAGCAGTTCGCGGAAACCCACAACAAGGGCGACCGTGTTGAAGGTAAAATCAAGTCTATCACTGACTTCGGTATCTTCATCGGCCTGGACGGCGGCATCGACGGCCTGGTTCACCTGTCTGACATCTCCTGGAACGTTGCAGGCGAAGAAGCAGTTCGTGAATACAAAAAAGGCGACGAAATCGCTGCAGTTGTTCTGCAGGTTGACGCAGAACGTGAACGTATCTCCCTGGGCGTTAAACAGCTCGCAGAAGATCCGTTCAACAACTGGGTTGCTCTGAACAAGAAAGGCGCTATCGTAACCGGTAAAGTAACTGCAGTTGACGCTAAAGGCGCAACCGTAGAACTGGCTGACGGCGTTGAAGGTTACCTGCGTGCTTCTGAAGCATCCCGTGACCGCGTTGAAGACGCTACCCTGGTTCTGAGCGTTGGCGACGAAGTTGAAGCTAAATTCACTGGCGTTGATCGTAAAAACCGCGCAATCAGCCTGTCTGTTCGTGCGAAAGACGAAGCTGACGAGAAAGATGCAATCGCAACTGTTAACAAACAGGAAGATGCAAACTTCTCCAACAACGCAATGGCTGAAGCTTTCAAAGCAGCTAAAGGCGAGTAATTCTCTGACTCTTCGGGATTTTTATTCCGAAGTTTGCTGAGTTTACTTGACAGATTGCAGGTTTCGTCCTGTAATCAAGCACTAAGGGCGGCTACGGCCGCCCTTAATCAATGCAGCAACAGCAGCCGTTAAATTTGCCTTTAAGGAACCGGAGGAATCATGACCAAGTCAGAATTGATAGAAAGACTTGCCACCCAGCAATCGCACATTCCCGCCAAGACGGTTGAAGATGCAGTAAAAGAGATGCTGGAGCATATGGCCTCGACTCTTGCGCAGGGCGAGCGTATTGAAATCCGCGGTTTCGGCAGTTTCTCTTTGCACTACCGCGCACCGCGTACCGGACGTAATCCGAAGACTGGCGATAAAGTAGAGCTGGAAGGAAAATACGTTCCTCACTTTAAACCAGGTAAAGAACTGCGCGATCGCGCCAATATTTACGGTTAAGTTTTAGTAAAACTTGAACGCGGAAAAAGCACCTGTCGGGTGCTTTTTTCATTTCTGCAATATGGTTCTGGAAGCTGTCTCGCAGAGTTGTGTACAGTTTTCATCATCCTGCTAAATTCTTCTGAACGTGCCTCGGGCAACGCAAAACTCCCGCCAGACAACCACTCAACAAAGTTGCACACTTTCCAAAAACAGGGAGGAGTGCATGAAAATAACGACAGTTAGCCTGTGCATAATTTGCGGGATTTTTCCGCTGCTGATTTTGCCGCAGTTGCCTGGGACATTAACTCTTGCGAGTCTGACTGTATTCGTCTGCGTACTGGCATTTATTCCTGTTAAAGTCGTCCGTTATTTCACGCTGACATTGCTGTTTTTTCTTTGGGGCGTGTTGGCGGCGAAGCAAATTCTGTGGGCAGGAGAAAACTTAACTGGCGCGACGCAGGATGCAGTCGTCGAGATTACCGCCACTGACGGCATGACCACGCATTACGGGAAAATTACTCATCTACAAGGGCGGCGGTTATTCCCCGCGCCAGGCATCGCGCTATATGGCGAATATTTGCCACAATCGGTATGCGCCGGGCAACGATGGTCGATGAAACTCAAAGTGCGTGCTGTTCATGGTCAACTTAATGATGGCGGCTTTGACAGCCAGCGTTATGCCATTGCCCAGCATCAGCCACTTACCGGACGTTTTCTGCAAGCAAGCGTCATTGAACCAGGTTGTAGCCTGCGTGCGCAATATCTGGCATCCCTGCAAACGACGCTGCAGCCGTATTCATGGCAGACGGTGATGCTCGGCTTAGGAATGGGTGAACGGTTATCGGTATCCAAAGAAATTAAAAATATAATGCGCGATACCGGTACGGCACATTTAATGGCGATATCGGGTTTACACATTGCTTTTGCAGCATTACTGGCTGCGGGGCTAATTCGTGGCGGGCAAATTTTCCTCCCCGGGCGTTGGATTTACTGGCAGATGCCATTAATCGGTGGAGTTTGCTGCGCTGCTTTTTATGCCTGGCTTACCGGTATGCAGCCGCCTGCATTGCGTACCGTGGTGGCGCTTGCGACCTGGGGAGCGCTCAAATTGAGCGGCCGGCAATGGAGTGGTTGGGATGTGTGGATATGCTGCCTGGCAGCAATTCTGCTGATGGATCCTGTCGCTATCCTCTCGCAAAGTTTGTGGCTCTCTGCCGCAGCGGTGGCAGCGCTGATATTTTGGTATCAGTGGTTTCCCTGCCCAGTCTGGCCATTGCCGCCTGTATTGCAATCTATTGTTTCACTTATCCATCTGCAACTTGGTATCACACTCCTGCTAATGCCGGTGCAAATAGTCATATTTCATGGCATTAGTCTGACTTCATTTATGGCAAATTTGTTCGCTATTCCCTTAGTGACATTTATTTCGGTTCCGTTGATCCTCGCCGCGATGGTTGTGCATTTAAGCGGGCCATTAATCCTGGAACAAGGTATATGGTTTCTTGCCGATCGGTCCTTAGCTTTACTTTTTTGGGGGTTAAAGAGTTTGCCTGAAGGGTGGATAAGCATTGCTGAACGTTGGCAATGGCTATCATTTTCGCCCTGGTTATTACTGGTGATATGGCGACTAAACGCATGGCAAACGTTGCCTGCGGTGTGTATGGCTGGAGGAATTATAATGTGTTGGCCACTGTGGCAAAAACCACGGTCTGATGAGTGGCAGGTTTATATGCTTGATGTCGGGCAAGGGCTGGCAATGGTGATCGCTCGAAACGGTAAAGCGGTTCTCTATGATACAGGGCTCGCCTGGCCGGAGGGGGACAGTGGGCAACAACTGATTATTCCCTGGCTCCGCTGGCATGACCTTGAACCGGTAGGCGTTATTCTTAGTCATGAACATCTTGATCATCGGGGTGGGCTGGACTCGATATTACATGCCTGGCCGACGTTATGGGTAAGAAGCCCCTTAAACTGGGTGCATCATCAGCCCTGCGTGCGTGGCGAAGCGTGGCAGTGGCAAGGATTGCAGTTTAGCGTGCACTGGCCTTTGCAAGGGAGTAACGAAAAGGGAAATAACCATTCCTGTGTGATTAAGGTTGATGATGGAACACATAGCATTCTTTTGACTGGCGATATTGAAGCCCCCGCTGAACAAAAAATGCTAAGTCATTACTGGCAACAGGTTCAGGCAACTTTGATTCAGGTACCCCATCACGGTAGTAATACCTCGTCATCAGTGCCATTGATTCAGCGGGTAAATGGAAAAATGGCACTGGCATCGGCATCGCGCTATAACGCATGGCGATTGCCCTCCAGTAAAGTCAAACTTCGCTATCAACTACAAGGATATCAATGGGTTGACACCCCACATCAGGGGCAAATAACGGTCTATTTTTCAGCGCAAGGTTGGCGGGTGAGCAGCCTAAGGGAGCAAATTTTACCTCGTTGGTATCATCAGTGGTTTGGCGTGCCAGTGGATAACGGGTAGAATATGCGGCTATTTCAACAAATGCTGGTTTTTTGAATGCATAACGACAAAGATCTCTCTACGTGGCAGACATTCCGCCGACTGTGGCCAACCATTGCGCCTTTTAAAGCGGGTCTGATCGTGGCGGGCATAGCGTTAATTCTCAACGCAGCCAGCGATACCTTCATGTTATCGCTCCTTAAGCCGCTTCTCGATGATGGCTTTGGTAAAACAGATCGCTCCGTGCTGATGTGGATGCCGCTGGTGGTTATCGGCCTGATGATTTTACGTGGTATCACCAGTTATATCTCCAGCTACTGTATCTCCTGGGTATCAGGAAAAGTGGTCATGACCATGCGTCGACGTCTGTTCGGCCACATGATGGGAATGCCAGTGTCATTTTTTGACAAACAGTCAACCGGGACACTGCTTTCACGTATTACTTACGATTCTGAACAGGTTGCTTCGTCGTCTTCTGGCGCGCTGATTACGGTGGTGCGTGAAGGTGCTTCCATTATCGGTCTGTTCGCCATGATGTTCTATTACAGCTGGCAGCTGTCGATCATTTTGATTGTGTTGGCGCCGATTGTCTCGATTGCGATTCGTATCGTGTCGAAGCGTTTTCGCAGCATCAGTAAAAACATGCAGAACACCATGGGGCAGGTGACCACCAGTGCTGAACAGATGCTGAAAGGCCACAAAGAAGTATTGATTTTTGGCGGCCAGGAAGTAGAAACAAAGCGTTTTGATAAGGTCAGCAACAAGATGCGTTTGCAGGGCATGAAAATGGTTTCTGCTTCTTCCATCTCTGACCCGATCATTCAGCTGATCGCCTCTCTGGCACTGGCATTTGTTCTCTACGCTGCGAGCTTCCCAAGCGTGATGGATAGCCTGACCGCCGGTACGATTACTGTCGTCTTCTCTTCGATGATTGCACTGATGCGTCCGTTGAAATCGCTGACAAACGTTAACGCCCAGTTCCAACGCGGGATGGCAGCATGTCAGACGCTGTTTACCATTCTGGATAGTGAACAGGAGAAAGACGAAGGTAAACGCGAGATTGAGCGTGCTACTGGTGACGTTGAATTCCGCAATGTCACTTTTACCTATCCGGGGCGTGAAGTCCCTGCGCTGCGTAATATCAACCTGAAGATCCCGGCAGGGAAAACAGTGGCTCTGGTAGGGCGTTCTGGGTCGGGTAAATCGACCATCGCCAGCCTGATCACCCGTTTTTATGATATCGATGAAGGCGAGATCCTGATGGATGGTCACGATCTGCGCGAGTATACCCTGGCGTCTTTACGTAACCAGGTTGCTCTGGTGTCGCAGAATGTCCATCTGTTTAATGACACGGTTGCCAACAACATTGCTTACGCTCGTACTGAACAGTACAGCCGTGAGCAAATTGAAGAAGCGGCACGTATGGCCTATGCCATGGACTTTATCAATAAGATGGATAACGGTCTTGATACGGTGATTGGTGAAAACGGCGTGTTGCTTTCTGGTGGGCAGCGCCAGCGTATTGCCATTGCCCGTGCCTTGCTGCGTGATAGCCCAATTCTGATTCTGGATGAAGCCACCTCGGCGCTGGACACCGAATCCGAACGCGCGATTCAGGCGGCGCTGGACGAGTTGCAGAAAAACCGTACCTCACTGGTGATTGCCCACCGCTTGTCTACCATTGAAAAGGCTGACGAAATTGTGGTCGTCGAGGACGGGATCATTGTGGAACGCGGTACGCATAACGATTTGCTTGAGCACCGTGGAGTCTACGCGCAACTTCATAAAATGCAGTTTGGCCAATGATCGAAAAAATCTGGTCTGGTGAATCCCCTTTGTGGCGGTTATTGCTGCCACTCTCCTGGTTGTATGGCCTGGTGAGTGGCGCTATCCGTCTTTGCTATAAACTAAAACTGAAGCGCGCCTGGCGAGCCCCCGTACCGGTTGTCGTGGTTGGTAATCTCACCGCAGGCGGCAACGGAAAAACTCCGGTGGTTGTCTGGCTGGTGGAACAACTACAAAAACGCGGTATTCGTGTTGGCGTAGTGTCCCGGGGCTATGGCGGTAAAGCTGAGTCGTATCCGCTGTTATTGTCGGCAGATACCACCACCGCACAGGCGGGCGATGAACCGGTGCTGATTTATCAGCGTACGGGTGCACCTGTTGCAGTTTCTCCTGTCCGTTCAGATGCGGTAAAAGCCATTCTGGCGCAATATCCCGATGTGCAGATTATCGTGACTGATGACGGTTTACAGCATTATCGTCTGGCGCGTGATGTGGAAATCGTCGTCATCGATGGCGTACGTCGCTTTGGCAATGGCTGGTGGTTGCCGGCGGGGCCAATGCGCGAGCGCGCGGGGCGCTTAAAATCGGTTGATGCGGTAATCGTCAACGGCGGTGTCCCCCGCAGCGGTGAAATCCCCATGCATCTGCTGCCGGGTCAGGCGGTGAATTTACGTACCGGTACGCGTTGTGACGTTGCTCAGCTTGAACATGTGGTGGCGATGGCGGGGATTGGGCATCCGCCGCGCTTTTTTGCCACGCTGAAGATGTGCGGCGTACAACCGGAAAAATGTGTACCGCTGGCCGATCATCAGTCTTTGAATCATGCGGATGTTAGCGCGTTGGTAAGCGCCGGGCAAATGCTGGTAATGACTGAAAAAGATGCGGTGAAATGCCTGGCTTTTGCTGAAGAAAATTGGTGGTATTTGCCCGTTGACGCACAGCTTTCAGGTGATGAACCAGCAAAACTGCTTGCGCAACTAACTTCGCTGGCTTCTGGCAACTAGTTACGCCGCGGCAGCGTTCGATTGATGGAGTCATGAATGTCGCTGCCGCACCTCTCCCTTGCTGATGCGCGTAATCTTCACCTTGCCGCGCAAGGCCTGTTAAACAAGCCCCGTCGTCGCGCGTCGCCGGAAGATATTCTGGCTACCATTTCTCGCATGTCCTTGCTGCAAATTGACACCATTAATATCGTTGCCCGTAGTCCATATCTGGTGCTTTTCAGTCGTCTGGGAAATTATCCTGCGCAGTGGCTGGATGAGTCTCTGGCGTGTGGCGAATTAATGGAATACTGGGCGCATGAAGCCTGCTTTATGCCGCGTAGCGATTTTCGTCTTATTCGCCACCGCATGCTGGCACCTGAAAAAATGGGCTGGAAATACAAAGATGCCTGGATGCAGGAACATGCGGCGGAAATTGCACAGTTAATTCAGCATATTCATGATAAGGGGCCGGTACGTTCAGCCGATTTTGAGCATCCTCGTAAAGGGGCGAGCGGCTGGTGGGAATGGAAGCCGCATAAACGGCATCTGGAAGGGCTCTTTACCGCCGGAAAGGTGATGGTGATTGAACGGCGCAACTTCCAGCGCGTTTATGATTTAACCCACCGAGTCATGCCTGACTGGGATGATGAGCGCGACCTCGTTTCGCAAACAGAAGCAGAAATCATCATGCTGGATAACAGTGCGCGCAGCCTGGGAATATTTCGCGAGCAGTGGCTGGCGGATTACTACCGGCTGAAACGTCCGGCGCTGGCGGCGTGGCGCGAAGCGAGGGCTGAACAGCAGCAAATCATTGCTGTGCATGTTGAAAAATTGGGTAATCTTTGGCTGCATGCTGATTTGCTGCCGCTACTCGAACGTGCGCTCGCCGGAAAGCTCACTGCAACGCACAGCGCGGTACTTTCGCCTTTTGATCCTGTTGTCTGGGATCGTAAACGGGCAGAGCAACTTTTTGATTTTAGCTACCGGCTGGAGTGCTACACGCCAGCGCCCAAACGCCAGTATGGTTATTTCGTTCTACCGTTATTGCATCGTGGGCAATTAGTTGGGCGAATGGATTCTAAGATGCATCGCCAGACTGGCATCTTTGAAGTGCTCTCTCTCTGGTTACAGGATGGGGTAAAACCAACAGTGACCCTTCAAAAAGGGCTGCGCCAGGCGATTACTGATTTTGCTCACTGGCAGCAGGCAACACGAGTAACAATAGGGCGCTGCCCGCACGGTTTCTTTACCGATTGCCGCACCGGCTGGGAAATAGACCCCGACGCATAAATGATTATGATAAGATTTATGCATTCATAACCCGATCCATCTGGAGGAACTATGGATCATCGTCTGCTTGAAATCATTGCCTGCCCGGTTTGCAACGGCAAACTTTGGTATAACCAGGAAAAACAAGAACTTATTTGCAAACTGGACAACTTGGCTTTTCCGCTGCGCGATGGCATTCCAGTGCTGCTGGAAACGGAAGCCCGCGTGCTGACTGCTGATGAGAGTAAATCATGAGTTTTGTGGTCATTATTCCCGCGCGCTACGCTTCCACGCGTCTGCCAGGTAAGCCGCTGGTCGATATTAACGGCAAACCCATGATTGTTCATGTACTCGAACGCGCACGCGAATCAGGTGCCGAGCGCATCATCGTCGCAACCGATCATGAGGATGTCGCCCGCGCTGTTGAAGCTGCTGGCGGTGAAGTATGCATGACGCGTGCTGATCACCAGTCAGGTACAGAACGCCTGGCGGAAGTTGTCGAAAAATGCGCGTTCAGCGACGACACGGTGATTGTGAATGTGCAGGGTGATGAACCGATGATCCCCGCGACAATCATTCGTCAGGTTGCCGATAACCTTGCCCAGCGTCAGGTTGGAATGGCGACCTTGGCTGTGCCTATCCACAGTGCGGAAGAAGCCTTTAATCCGAATGCAGTTAAAGTTGTTCTCGACGCCGAAGGTTATGCGCTCTACTTCTCGCGCGCCACTATTCCGTGGGATCGTGACCGTTTTGCGAAAGGTCTGGAAACCGTAGGAGATAACTTCCTGCGCCATCTCGGCATTTATGGCTATCGTGCAGGTTTTATCCGCCGCTATGTTAACTGGCAGCCAAGCCCGTTAGAACATATCGAAATGTTAGAACAGCTTCGTGTGCTGTGGTATGGAGAAAAAATCCATGTTGCTGTCGCCCAGGAGGTTCCAGGCACCGGTGTAGATACTCCCGAAGATCTTGAGCGTGTTCGCGCTGAAATGGCTTAATTTTTCCCCACGACACTCCATCTCAATTTTGGGAGGAGTGTCGTAGCGTTACGATTCTCTTCATTTTTTCCCTTCAACAATTGATCTCATTCAGGTGACATCTTTTACATTGGCGCTCATTATGAAAGCAGTAGCTTTTATGAGGGTAATCTGAATGGAACAGCTGCGTGCCGAACTAAGCCATTTACTGGGCGAAAGATTGAGTCGTATAGAGTGTGTGAATGAAAAAGCAGACACAACTCTGTGGGCGTTGTATGACAGCCAGGGAAACCCGATGCCGCTCATGGCGCGAAGTTTTTCTACCCCGGGGCAGGCCAGACAGCTGGCATGGAAAACCACCATGCTGGCTCGGAGCGGGACTGTTCGCATGCCAACTATCTATGGCGTGATGACGCATGAAGAACATCCCGGTCCCGATGTCTTGTTGCTGGAGCGGATGCGCGGTGTTTCTGTGGAAGCTCCCGCAAGAACGCCAGAGCGCTGGGAACATCTGAAAGATCAAATTGTTGAAGCGTTGCTGGCCTGGCACCGTCAGGACAGCCGCGGATGTGTTGGCGCGGTTGACAATACTCAGGAAAATTTCTGGCCTTCCTGGTATCGTCAGCACGTTGAAATGCTGTGGGCGACGCTCAATCAGTTCAATAACACAGGTTTAACCATGCAGGATAAGCGGATCCTGTTTCGCACTCGTGAATGTCTGCCGGTGTTGTTTGAAGGTTTTAACGATAATTGTGTGTTGATTCACGGCAATTTCTGTTTGCGTAGCATGCTGAAAGATTCCCGTAGCGATCAGCTCCTGGCGATGGTCGGACCGGGGTTAATGCTCTGGGCGCCGCGTGAGTATGAATTATTCCGGTTGATGGATAACACCCTGGCGGAAGATTTGCTCTGGAGTTACCTTCAACGCGCGCCAGTGGCGGAGTCTTTCATCTGGCGGCGTTGGCTGTATGTGTTATGGGATGAAGTTGCGCAACTGGTCAATACCGGACGGTTTAACCGTAGCAACTTTGATCTGGCGACTAAATCACTCCTGCCGTGGCTCGCCTGACGAACCTTTTAACCACTGCCAGATGCGGCCAAGCGTTTCATAGCCAACGCGGTCGCTATGCATCAACCAGACCGGAGAGGGGATTGCCCGTTCCCACGGATTAAGCGGCGAGTCGATTGCCAACTGGTTCGCCGGGGCTGGCAGCGGATTTAGCCCTTCCTGCTGAAAAAAGAGCATCGCGCGTGGCAAATGAGACGCAGATGTCACCAGCAGGAAAGGGGCGTCGCCAATCGCCTGTTTCACTGCGGCAGCTTCTTCTTCGGTATCTTTTGGTAAATCCAGCGTGATAATTTGCTCGCGTGGGACACCCAGCGATTGCGCCACTCTGGCACCTACTTCCGCTGTACTCACCGTATTGGTTTTTGCTACGCCTCCCGTGAAGATCAGCTTTGATCCCGGATTTTCGCGCCATAAGCGAATACCTTCATTCAGGCGCGGCAGACTGTTATTGATTAAATTAGAGCTCGGTGCCCACTGCGGGTTCCAGGTATAACCGCCGCCCAGCACCACAATATAGTCCACTTTTTGCGCATTATTCCATGTCGGATAGGTGCTTTCGATGGGACGCAGCAGGCGGTCGGCTACCGGTTGCAAACTCAATAACAAGAGCGACAGCCATCCAATGCTAATAAAAATCTTCCCGGTTTTTTGAAAACGGCTAAACCACAGCAGCGCCAGGCCAGCACCAATAATCAACAACATCAGCGGAAGTGGCAGCAGCATGCCGCCAATCACTTTTTTCAGTGTAAAAAGCATCCTTTCTGGTTCCTTTTTTGACCATATAGCAAGGGATCGCCAGCGATATTACACCAGACGGGTTCATTCTCGCCGTGGCTGTGACAAAATAGCGTCTTTATCAGAAAACGTCTTAGCCAACCGGTGGAGAAAGCAATGCAGGATCGCAATTTTGATGATATTGCGGAAAAGTTTTCCCGTAACATTTACGGCACCACCAAAGGGCAGCTTCGACAGGCTATTCTGTGGCAGGATCTCGATCGCGTGCTGGCGGAAATGGGCCCGCAAAAACTGCGTGTACTGGATGCTGGCGGTGGAGAAGGGCAGACCGCAATCAAAATGGCCGAGCGCGGGCATCAGGTCATTTTATGCGATCTTTCTGCGCAGATGATCGACCGCGCAAAACAGGCGGCAGAAGCAAAAGGTGTGAGCGACAACATGCAATTTATACATTGCGCCGCTCAGGATGTTGCTTCACATTTGGAAACGCCCGTTGATCTGATATTGTTCCATGCGGTGCTGGAGTGGTTGGCCGATCCCCGCAGCGTATTGCAGACCCTGTGGTCAGTGTTGCGTCCAGGCGGCGTGTTGTCATTAATGTTCTACAATGCGCACGGTTTGCTGATGCATAACATGGTCGCCGGGAATTTTGATTACGTGCAGGCGGGAATGCCGAAAAAGAAAAAGCGGACGCTTTCGCCAGATTATCCACGCGACCCGGCGCAGGTTTATCTGTGGCTGGAAGAAGCTGGTTGGCAAATTATGGGTAAGACAGGCGTTCGCGTGTTTCATGATTATCTGCGTGAAAAGCACCAACAGCGCGACAGCTATGAAGCATTACTTGAATTAGAAACGCGTTATTGCCGTCAGGAACCGTATATTAACCTGGGGCGTTATATTCATGTCACCGCGCACAAACCGCAGAGCAAGGATAAAGTATGAGTGAATTATCCCAGACAGTCCCCGAACTGGTTGCCTGGGCCAGAAAAAATGACTTCTCCATCTCGCTGCCGGTAGACCGACTCTCTTTTCTGCTGGCGGTTGCCACGCTGAATGGCGAGCGTCTTGATGGTGAGATGAGTGAAGGCGAGCTGGTGGATGCGTTCCGCCATGTGAGTGATGCGTTTGAGCAAACCAGCGAAACCATCGGCGTGCGCGCCAACAACGCGATCAACGATATGGTACGTCAACGTCTGCTGAACCGCTTTACCAGCGAGCAGGCGGAAGGGAATGCTATTTATCGCCTGACGCCGCTCGGCATCGGCATTACTGACTACTACATCCGTCAGCGCGAGTTTTCTACGTTGCGCCTTTCTATGCAGTTGTCGATTGTGGCGGGTGAGTTAAAACGTGCCGCCGATGCCGCCGAAGAGGGCGGTGATGAATTTCACTGGCACCGCAACGTCTATGCGCCGCTGAAATATTCGGTAGCGGAAATTTTCGACAGTATCGACCTGACGCAACGTCTGATGGACGAACAGCAGCAGCAGGTGAAGGACGATATCGCTCAGTTGCTGAATAAAGACTGGCGGGCGGCGATCTCCAGCTGTGAATTGTTGCTTTCGGAAACTTCCGGAACGCTGCGTGAATTGCAGGATACGCTGGAAGCAGCAGGCGACAAGTTGCAGGCCAACCTGTTGCGCATTCAGGATGCGACGATGACCCATGACGACCTGCATTTTGTCGATCGTCTGGTGTTCGATCTGCAAAGTAAGCTCGATCGTATTATCAGCTGGGGCCAGCAATCCATCGACTTGTGGATTGGCTACGATCGCCACGTACACAAATTTATTCGTACCGCTATCGATATGGATAAAAACCGCGTCTTTGCCCAGCGTTTACGTCAGTCGGTACAAACCTATTTTGATGAGCCATGGGCGCTGACTTACGCCAATGCCGATCGTCTGCTGGATATGCGTGACGAAGAGATGGCACTGCGCGATGAAGAAGTGACCGGGGAACTTCCGCCAGATTTAGAGTACGAAGAGTTTAACGAGATCCGCGAACAACTCGCCGCGATTATCGAAGAGCAGCTCGCCGTCTATAAAACCAGACAAGTACCGCTGGATCTTGGTCTGGTGGTACGCGAATATCTGGTGCAGTATCCGCGTGCGCGTCACTTTGACGTCGCGCGTATTGTTATTGATCAGGCGGTACGCCTCGGCGTAGCGCAAGCAGACTTCACCGGACTGCCAGCGAAATGGCAGCCGATTAATGATTACGGAGCCAAGGTACAGGCGCATGTCATCGACAAATATTGAACAAGTGATGCCGGTTAAGCTGGCGCAGGCGCTGGCGAATCCGTTATTTCCGGCGCTGGATAGCGCCTTACGTTCAGGCCGCCATATTGGCCTCGACGAACTGGATAATCATGCTTTCCTGATGGATTTTCAGGAATATCTGGAAGAGTTTTACGCGCGTTATAACGTGGAGTTAATCCGCGCGCCGGAAGGTTTCTTCTATTTACGTCCACGTTCCACCACCATCATCCCACGTTCCGTATTGTCTGAACTGGACATGATGGTCGGTAAAATCCTCTGTTATCTCTATCTCAGCCCGGAACGGCTGGCCAACGAGGGGATCTTTACCCAGCAGGAACTGTATGACGAACTGCTCACTCTGGCCGATGAAGCAAAATTGCTGAAACTGGTGAACAATCGTTCTACCGGTTCAGACGTTGACCGCCAGAAGTTGCAGGAAAAAGTACGCTCTTCGCTCAACCGTCTGCGTCGCTTAGGCATGGTGTGGTTTATGGGCCACGACAGCAGCAAGTTCCGCATTACCGAATCGGTGTTCCGCTTTGGTGCCGATGTGCGTGCGGGCGACGATCCGCGTGAAGCACAACGTCGTCTGATTCGCGATGGTGAAGCAATGTCGCTGGAAAATCACCTGCAACTCAATGACGAAACTGAAGAGAATCAGCCAGATAGCGGAGAGGAAGAATAATGATTGAACGCGGTAAATTTCGCTCACTGACGCTGATTAACTGGAACGGCTTTTTTGCTCGCACCTTTGACCTGGATGAGTTGGTCACGACGCTTTCCGGCGGTAACGGTGCGGGTAAATCCACCACGATGGCGGCGTTTGTTACGGCGCTCATTCCCGACTTGACCCTGCTGCATTTCCGTAACACCACGGAAGCCGGGGCCACCAGCGGTTCGCGCGATAAAGGTCTGCACGGTAAGCTGAAAGCGGGTGTCTGTTATTCGATGCTCGATACCATTAACTCGCGCCACCAGCGCGTGGTGGTCGGTGTGCGTCTGCAACAGGTTGCCGGACGCGATCGTAAAGTGGATATCAAGCCGTTTGCCATTCAGGGACTGCCGATGTCGGTGCAGCCGACACAGCTGGTGACCGAATCCCTGAACGAACGTCAGGCGCGCGTGCTGCCGCTTAACGAGCTGAAAGACAAGCTCGAGGCGATGGAAGGCGTGCAGTTTAAACAGTTCAACTCCATTACCGATTACCACTCGCTGATGTTCGATCTGGGCATCATCGCGCGTCGTCTGCGCTCAGCGTCTGATCGTAGTAAATTCTATCGTCTGATCGAAGCCTCGCTGTATGGCGGGATCTCCAGCGCCATTACCCGTTCTCTGCGCGACTACCTGCTGCCGGAAAACAGCGGTGTGCGTAAAGCGTTCCAGGACATGGAAGCGGCGCTGCGTGAAAACCGCATGACGCTGGAAGCGATTCGCGTCACCCAGTCGGACCGTGACCTGTTTAAGCATCTGATCAGCGAAGCCACCAACTACGTGGCGGCGGACTACATGCGTCACGCCAACGAGCGCCGTGTTCATCTCGATAAGGCGCTGGAGTTTCGTCGCGAGCTACACACTTCGCGTCAGCAACTGGCGGCGGAGCAGTACAAACACGTCGATATGGCGCGTGAACTGGCAGAGCACAACGGTGCCGAGGGCGATCTGGAAGCGGATTATCAGGCGGCCAGCGATCACCTGAACCTGGTGCAAACCGCACTGCGTCAGCAGGAGAAGATCGAACGCTACGAAGCGGATCTCGATGAGCTGCAGATCCGTCTGGAAGAGCAAAATGAAGTGGTGGCAGAAGCCATCGAGCGTCAGGAAGATAACGAAGCGCGCGCGGAAGCCGCCGAACTGGAAGTGGACGAGCTGAAAAGCCAGCTTGCCGACTACCAGCAGGCGCTGGACGTCCAGCAAACGCGCGCGATCCAGTACAACCAGGCGATTGCTGCGCTTAATCGTGCCAAAGAACTGTGCCATCTGCCAGACTTAACCGCCGACAGCGCCGCCGAATGGCTGGAAACCTTCCAGGCGAAAGAGCTGGAAGCGACTGAAAAAATGCTCTCTCTTGAGCAGAAAATGAGCATGACGCAAACCGCGCACAGCCAGTTTGAGCAGGCTTATCAGCTGGTGGTTGCAATCAACGGCCCGCTGGCGCGTAACGAGGCGTGGGATGTCGCCCGCGAACTGCTGCGCGAAGGGGTCGATCAGCGTCACCTGGCAGAGCAGGTTCAGCCACTGCGGATGCGTTTAAGCGAACTGGAACAGCGTCTGCGCGAGCAGCAAGAAGCTGAGCGTCTGCTGGCAGATTTCTGCAAACGGCAGGGCAAGAATTTTGATATCGACGAACTGGAAGCCCTGCATCAGGAACTGGAAGCGCGTATTGCCTCTCTTTCTGACAGCGTTTCCAACGCCCGTGAAGAGCGTATGGCACTGCGTCAGGAACAGGAACAGCTGCAGTCTCGCATTCAGAGTTTGATGCAGCGTGCGCCGGTTTGGCTGGCAGCGCAAAACAGCCTCAATCAGTTGAGCGAGCAGTGCGGTGAAGAGTTCACCTGCAGCCAGGATGTCACCGAATATCTGCAACAACTGCTGGAGCGTGAGCGCGAAGCGATTGTTGAACGTGATGAAGTGGGCGCGCGCAAAAACGCTGTCGATGAAGAGATCGAACGTTTAAGCCAGCCAGGCGGCTCCGAAGACCAGCGTCTGAATGCGCTGGCGGAACGCTTTGGCGGCGTGCTGCTGTCAGAAATTTATGACGACGTTAGCCTGGACGATGCGCCGTACTTCTCGGCGTTGTATGGCCCGTCTCGCCACGCCATTGTGGTGCCGGATCTGTCACAGGTGGCCGAACAGCTGGAAGGCTTAACCGATTGCCCGGAAGATCTCTACTTGATCGAGGGAGATCCGCAGTCGTTCGATGATAGCGTGTTCAACGTCGATGAGCTGGAAAAAGCGGTGGTGGTGAAAACCGCCGAGCGTCAGTGGCGTTATTCACGTTTCCCGGAAGTGCCGCTGTTTGGTCGCGCGGCGCGTGAAAGCCGGATCGAAAGCCTGCACGCCGAGCGCGAATTGCTCTCTGAACGCTTTGCTACGCTCTCCTTTGATGTTCAGAAAACCCAGCGACTGCATCAGGCATTCAGCCGCTTTATTGGCAGCCATCTGGCAGTGGCGTTTGAGTCCGATCCGGAAGCCGAAATTCGCCAACTGAACAGCCGTCGTGTCGAACTGGAGCGGGCGTTGAGTAATCATGAAAATGATAACCAGCAGCAGCGAATTCAGTTTGAGCAGGCGAAAGAGGGCGTTGCGGCACTGAACCGTATCCTGCCGCGTCTCAACCTGTTGGCGGATGACTCACTGGCGGATCGTGTCGATGAAATCCGCGAACGTCTTGATGAAGCTCAGGAAGCTGCGCGTTTTGTTCAGCAGTTTGGCAACCAACTGGCGAAACTGGAGCCGATCGTTTCTGTGTTGCAGAGCGACCCGGAACAGTTCGAACAGTTAAAAGAAGATTACGCGTATTCTCAGCAGATGCAGCGCGATGCCCGTCAACAGGCATTTGCCCTGACTGAAGTGGTGCAGCGTCGTGCGCACTTTAGCTACTCTGACTCGGCAGAAATGCTTAGTGGGAACAGCGATCTCAACGAAAAACTGCGCGAACGTCTGGAGCAGGCGGAAGCGGAACGTACTCGTGCTCGTGAAGCGTTGCGCGGCCACGCTGCGCAGTTGAGTCAGTACAACCAGGTACTGGCTTCGCTGAAAAGTTCTTACGACACCAAAAAAGAGCTGCTCAACGATCTGCAACGTGAACTGCAGGATATCGGCGTGCGCGCCGATAGCGGGGCAGAAGAGCGGGCGCGTATTCGTCGTGACGAATTGCATGCGCAACTGAGCAATAACCGTTCACGCCGCAATCAACTGGAAAAAGCGCTGACCTTCTGCGAGGCGGAGATGGACAACCTGACCCGCAAACTGCGCAAGCTGGAACGTGATTACTTTGAGATGCGCGAGCAGGTAGTGACCGCCAAAGCGGGCTGGTGTGCGGTAATGCGCATGGTGAAAGATAATGGCGTTGAACGCCGCTTACACCGTCGTGAGTTGGCTTATCTCTCTGCCGATGATTTACGTTCCATGTCGGATAAGGCGTTAGGTGCGCTGCGTCTGGCGGTGGCGGATAACGAACATCTGCGCGACGTGCTGCGCATGTCGGAAGATCCAAAACGACCTGAGCGCAAAATCCAGTTCTTCGTGGCGGTTTATCAGCATCTGCGCGAACGTATTCGCCAGGATATTATTCGTACCGATGATCCGGTGGAAGCTATTGAGCAGATGGAAATCGAACTCAGCCGTCTGACCGAAGAGTTAACTTCTCGCGAACAGAAACTGGCGATCAGCTCCCGCAGTGTGGCGAACATCATTCGCAAAACCATTCAGCGCGAACAGAACCGTATCCGCATGCTCAACCAGGGCTTGCAGAGCGTATCGTTCGGTCAGGTGAACAGTGTGCGTCTGAACGTGAACGTGCGTGAAACCCACGCCATGCTGCTTGACGTGCTTTCAGAACAGCATGAGCAACATCAGGATCTGTTCAAGAGCAACCGCCTGACCTTCTCGGAAGCTCTGGCAAAACTGTATCAGCGACTTAACCCACAAATTGATATGGGCCAGCGCACGCCGCAGACCATTGGTGAAGAACTTCTGGATTACCGTAACTACCTGGAGATGGAAGTTGAGGTTAACCGTGGTTCCGATGGCTGGCTGCGCGCGGAGTCTGGCGCACTGTCGACCGGTGAGGCTATCGGTACGGGTATGTCGATTCTGGTGATGGTAGTACAGAGCTGGGAAGATGAATCTCGCCGCCTGCGCGGTAAAGATATCTCTCCTTGCCGTCTGCTATTCCTCGATGAAGCTGCGCGACTGGATGCCCGTTCCATCGCCACGCTGTTTGAATTGTGTGAGCGTTTGCAAATGCAGCTCATCATCGCGGCACCTGAAAATATCAGCCCGGAGAAAGGCACCACCTATAAACTGGTGCGTAAAGTCTTCCAGAATACCGAACACGTTCACGTAGTCGGCCTGCGAGGATTTGCGCCGCAACTCCCTGAAACGCTTCCAGGAACAGATGAAGCGCCTTCTCAGGCAAGTTAAGTTCAAGGCGGCAGCGATGCCGCCTTTTTTTTCGAAAAACTCCGTTTCTGCACTAAAAAAATGCCGCATTATGGCGCGCTTTTCTTTAAACTTCTTTACATTAGGTTGTGTAAAAACGTACCGACGTTTATATACTGAAGGTAAGCTTGATAAGTAACAGGCTTGCTCGTCATACTTTCATGAGTATTGGCGTTGTAAAGGCAGTTAAGATAAAACAGCCTGGCTATTCAGAGTATGATAAAAACAGGGGGCAAGGGATGTTGCTTAACATGATGTGTGGTCGTCGGCTTTCGGCAATCAGTTTGTGCCTGGCCGTAACATTCGCTCCACTGTTCAGTGTGCAGGCTGATGAGCCTGAGGTTATCCCTGGTGACAGCCCGGTGGCTGTAAGTGAACAGGGAGATGTACTGCCGCAGGCGCAAGCCACGGCAATAATGGCGGGGATCCAACCGCTACCTGAAGGTGCGGCAGAAAAGGCCCGCACGCAAATTGAATCACAATTACCTGCAGGTTATAAGCCGGTTTATCTTAACCAGCTTCAACTCTTGTATGCAGCACGCGATATGCAGCCGATGTGGGAAAATCGTGATGCAGTTAAAGCTTTCCAGCAGCAGTTGGCGGAAGTGGCGATTGCCGGTTTTCAACCGCAGTTTAACAAATGGGTGGAGTTACTGACTGACCCTGGCGTTAACGGTATGGCGCGCGATGTGGTGCTATCGGATGCAATGATGGGGTATCTCCATTTCGTCGCAAACATTCCGGTCAAAGGTACCCGCTGGCTGTACAGCAGTAAACCTTATGCGCTCTCAACACCGCCGCTCTCGGTCATTAACCATTGGCAGGTGGCGCTGGATAACGGTCAATTGACCACGTTTGTCTCAGGGTTGGCACCACAGCATCCGCAATATTCAGCAATGCATGAATCTTTGCTGACCTTATTGAGTGATTCCAAACCGTGGCCGCAACTGACCGGTAAAGCAACGCTACGCCCTGGTCAATGGAGTAACGACGTCCCGGCGCTGCGCGAGATTTTGCAGCGTACAGGTATGCTCGAAGGTGGGCCGAAAATAGCACTGCCGGGCGATGAAACATCGACAGGCGCGGTAGTTAGTCCGTCTGCCGCTGCAATCGAAACAGCCGAAACTAAGCCGATGGATAAGCAAACTACAGCTCGCAGTAAACCTGCGCCAGCCGTCCGAGCTGCTTATGATAATGAGCTGGTGGAAGCCGTGAAACGTTTTCAGGCATGGCAAGGCTTAGGAGCAGATGGCTCTATTGGCCCGGCAACGCGAGACTGGTTAAACGTCACGCCTGCACAGCGAGCGGGCGTGCTGGCGCTCAATATCCAGCGATTGCGCTTGCTGCCATCCGAGCTTTCTACTGGCATCATGGTTAACATTCCGGCCTATTCGCTGGTCTATTATCAGAACGGCAATCAAGTGCTGGATTCACGGGTCATTGTCGGTCGTCCCGATCGCAAAACGCCGATGATGAGTAGTGCCTTAAACAATGTGGTGGTAAACCCGCCGTGGAACGTACCACCGACGCTGGCACGCAAAGATATTCTGCCAAAGGTGCGTAACGATCCTGGTTATCTGGAAAGTCATGGCTATACGGTGATGCGCGGCTGGAACAGCAAAGATGCGCTTGACCCGTGGCAGATTGACTGGTCGACGATAACCGCATCGAATTTGCCGTTCCGCTTCCAGCAAGCTCCTGGTCCGCGAAATTCGCTAGGACGGTATAAATTTAATATGCCGAGTTCAGACGCTATCTATTTGCATGACACGCCGAATCACAATCTTTTCAAACGTGAAACGCGCGCGTTGAGTTCTGGCTGTGTGCGGGTGAACAAGGCGTCGGATCTGGCAAACATGCTGCTGCAGGATGCTGGCTGGAATGACAAGCGTATCTCCGATGCTCTGAAGCGGGGTGATACCCGTTACGTTAATATTCGTCAATCGATACCGGTTAATCTTTACTATCTGACCGCCTTTGTTGGTGCAGATGGTCGTACCCAATATCGTACAGATATTTACAATTATGATCTGCCTGCACGATCCAGCTCGCAAATTGTCTCAAAAGCGGAACAATTAATCAGATAAATGAAGTAGTTCGGGAAAATCTGTTGTCGTAATAATTGGCATGTTCGGGGGCTATTCTCTGTAGCCCCCGTCGCTGCTGGGGGTGAGTCATCTTGACGTCAGCTTTATGGGCGGTTAAGGTGCCTCTTGTGCGCCAGAAGTGCATATAAACGATAACATTGACCTGTAGACTTGATTATCATGGACAAATTCGACGCTAATCGCCGCAAATTACTGGCGCTTGGTGGCGTTGCACTTGGTGCCGCCATCCTGCCGACGCCTTCATTTGCGACACTCTCTACCCCACGTCCGCGCATTTTGACACTTAACAATCTCCATACCGGAGAGTCAATTAAGGCGGAGTTTTTCGATGGCAGAGGCTATATTCAGGAAGAATTGGCAAAACTAAACCATTTTTTCCGCGATTTCCGCGCGAACAAAATAAGGTCCATCGACCCAGGATTATTCGACCAGTTATATCGCCTGCAAGGGTTGTTAGGCACTCGCAAGCCAGTACAGCTGATTTCTGGCTACCGTTCTATTGACACCAATAATGAATTACGCGCCCACAGCCGTGGAGTAGCAAAGAAAAGCTATCACACTAAAGGGCAGGCGATGGACTTCCATATTGAAGGTATTGCGTTAAGCAATATACGCAAAGCAGCGTTATCTATGCGCGCAGGTGGTGTAGGATATTACCCACGCAGTAACTTTGTGCATATTGATACCGGGCCAGCGCGGCACTGGTAACAATCGCTTAACGAAACAGGGGCAGTATGAACTATCGTATTATTCCGGTCACCGCATTTTCCCAGAACTGTTCATTGATCTGGTGTGAGCAAACTCGCCTGGCGGCACTGGTCGATCCGGGCGGCGATGTGGAAAAAATCAAACAGGAAGTTGACGCCAGCGGCCTGACGCTAATGCAGATCCTGCTGACGCATGGTCATCTGGACCACGTTGGCGCAGCGGCGGAACTGGCACAACACTACGGCGTGCCAGTGCTTGGCCCGGAAAAAGAAGATGAGTTCTGGCTGCAAGGCTTGCCTGCGCAGAGTCGCATGTTTGGCCTGGAAGAGTGTAAGCCATTAACGCCAGATCGCTGGCTGAATGAAGGCGACACTATCAGCATAGGGAATGTGACTTTACAGGTGTTACATTGCCCAGGGCATACGCCAGGCCATGTGGTTTTCTTTGATAATCAGGCAAAACTGTTGATTTCTGGCGACGTCCTTTTCAAAGGCGGAGTAGGGCGCAGTGACTTCCCACGAGGCGATCACAATCAACTGATTTCTTCAATCAAAGATAAATTGCTGCCATTGGGGGATGACGTGACATTTATTCCAGGTCACGGACCATTATCCACTCTTGGTTATGAGCGCCTGCATAATCCCTTCCTGCAAGACGAAATGCCCGTCTGGTAAAAGCGCATAAAAAAGCCCGCTTTTAATGCGGGCCTGGATTTCTGGCAAAGTGCGCTTTGTTTATGCCGGATGCGGCACGAGCGCCTTATCCGGCCTACAAAATCGTGCAAATTCAAAATATTGCAGGGGACGCGTAGGCCTGATAAGCGTAGCGCATCAGGCAATGTTGCGCTTGTCATCAGTCTCAGCCCGCTTTCAGCGGGCTGCATTGGTTTTAACGCTTACAGCACAGCCACAATCGCTTCGCACAGCGGCGCCATGTTATCTGGCGTCATTCCGGCCACGTTTACGCGACCAGAAGCAACAGCATACACGCCAAACTCTTCACGCAGACGCAGTACCTGTTCTTTTGTCAGGCCACTGAAAGAGAACATACCATTCTGTTTGATGATAAAGCTAAAGTCGCGGTTTGCGCCTTTCTCCTGCAGTGTATTAACAAATAACTGACGCATACGCTGAATGCGCTGGCGCATATCGGTCAGCTCTTGTTCCCAGATCGCACGCAAAGCCTCGTTGCTCAGGATCGTGGCAACAACCGAAGCCCCGTGAGCCGGTGGGTTAGAATAGTTTGCGCGAATTACTGCTTTCATCTGGCTGAATGCACGATCGACAGTTTCACTGTCTGCGGCAACCAGAGTACAAGCGCCAACACGCTCGTTGTACAGGCCAAAGTTCTTAGAGTAGGAACTGGCGACGATCAGCTCTTTATGCAGAGCCGCGAAAGCGCGCAGACCTTCAGCATCCTCTTCCAGACCACGGGCGAAACCCTGGTAAGCAAAGTCAAATAGCGGCAGCCAGCCTTTCTCAACAGAAAGCTGTGCCAGTGTTTGCCATTGCTCCAGTGTAGGATCGATGCCGGTAGGGTTATGGCAGCAGCCGTGGAACAGGACAACGTCACCAGCCTGAGCTTCGTTCAGACTGTTAACTAAAGCGTCGAAGTCCAGAGTGTGATTTTCCGCATCGTAATAAGCGTATTCACGAACTTCCAGACCCGCAGAGTTAAATACGCTCTTATGGTTTGGCCAGCTTGGGTTGCTCACCCACACACGCTTAACGCTGGTATTTTTTGCCAGGAAATCGGCAGCTACACGTAATGCACCGGTACCACCTGGGGTCTGGGCTGTACGTGCGCGTTTGTCATTGATTAAGGCGCTACCTTTACCAAAAAGCAGTTCCTGAGTACAACGACCAAATTCAGGAATACCGTCAATGCCGAGGTAGTTTTTGGTGGTTTCATTTTCGAGCAGATACTGTTCAGCCTTTTTAACGCTGGTCAATACCGGGGTTTTGCCCGTCTCATCTTTATAGACACCAATCCCGAGGTTAATTTTGCCGGGACGTTCATCGGCACGAAACAGATCGGCCAGGCCCAGAATCGGGTCGGCAGGAGCGGCGGTAATGTTCTCAAACATGACGAGGTTCCATTATGGTTACAGAAGGGAAGTCCGCTATCAGGGTAACGGGAGATTTACAAAATTCCAACTATTACTGATGAAAACGCAGGCTGTTTTTTCAAGACGTGAGATTGCTCTGGAAGGCATAAAAAAACAGGACCAAAGTCCTGTTTTTTCGGCATTTAACAAAGAGGTCTGCTATTAGAACTGGTAAACGATACCTACAGCAACGGTATCATCAGAACCTACGCCCAGTTTGTTGTCAGAATCGATCTGGTTGATGATGTAGTCAACATAGGTGGACATGTTTTTGTTGAAGTAGTAGGTTGCGCCCACTTCAACGTAGTTCACCAGATCAACATCACCGATGCCTTCTACGTCTTTCGCTTTAGATTTGGTGTAAGCGATGGACGGACGCAGACCAAAGTCAAACTGGTATTGCGCAACTAACAGAACGTCTTGCGTTTTGTTGGCAAAGCCACCAGTGATCGGGGTAGCGTTACGGGTTTCACCGTAGTTTGCTGCCAGGTAGATGTTATTTGCATCATACTTCAGGCCAGTTGCCCACTGTTCAGCTTTTTTACCCTGGCCGAGAGGCTGAGCTTCTTGCAGGTCGGTGCGGTCAGCTGCACCATAAGCACCAACGATACCAAAGCCTTCGAATTCGTAGCTGATGGAACCGCCAACACCGTCGCCGTTAGAACGTCGTGCAGTATCACGCTCGTTTTTACCCAGGTACTGAACAGCGAAGTTCAGGCCGTCAACCAGACCAAAGAAGTTGGAGTTACGGTAAGTTGCAACGCCGCCAACACGACCAACGAAGAAGTCATCGCTGTATGCAGTATCACCACCGAACTCTGGCAGCATATCGGTGTAGCCCAGTGCGTCATAAACAACACCGTAATTACGACCGTAATCGAAAGAACCTACGTCAGCGTATTTCAGACCAGCGAATGCTAGACGGGTTTTGTTGCCAGTTTGAGCGTCAGCACCTTCAGAGTTGTTACCCTGGAAGTTGTATTCCCACTGACCGTAACCGGTCAGATCGGAATTGATTTGAGTTTCCCCTTTAAAACCAAGACGGGCATAGGTCATGTCACCATTGCCACCGTAACTGTTTTCACCGTTATCCTTGGAAAAATAATGCAGACCGACAGCTTTACCGTACAGATCTACTTTGTTGCCATCTTTGTTATAGATTTCTGCAGCGTTTGCAGTACCTGCTACTAACAGAGCAGGGACAATCACTGCCAGAATATTGCGCTTCATCATTATTTATTACCCTCATGGTTTTTTTTATAACACCTGCCACTGCCGCCAATAAGTTCTGTCAATGAATCTTTACGGAACTATTGATGAGAGTTTGGTGTTTTATGTATCTGCAGGCATCTTTCCATTCAAACTAACGTTTCGCTACCGTGAAAGTGCTACAAAGATAAAGATATAGTTACAAAAAGCAAAAATGTGTAACCAATAGTAAAATTTAAGGAACTTTGTGAACGCCGTCATATTTCCATTGGACTTTAATGATATTTGCAGTGGATTTTATCTATTTATATGATTTCCTTATATTTAAATTAACTAAACGAAAATTTTCTTTCTGATCATTTATCCCCGCAGTCACACTGAATCACGCTTTCAGGCGTCCAGAAAGCCAAAAATAAGTATAAAAATTGTGCTATCAGCTAAGAAATTGCTAATCCGCAATAAGACTGTGGGTTAATTTTTTGTTCGCAAATATTTCAGAGAAATATTCCGTAACAGGAAGAGGGGCCTTGAGGGGTTGCAAATAGATTGATTGACTTAACAAACAGATAACTTGACAGAAGGGGATAAAAAAAGAGCCAGCGCACGCTGGCTCTTTCAGGAAGTGAATTAGAAGCTGGCGTTACGCGGGGTACGTGGGAAAGGAATCACGTCACGCACGTTCTGTACGCCGGTCACGTAGGCAATGAGGCGTTCAAAGCCAAGACCGAAACCGGAATGTGGAACGGTACCGTAGCGACGCAGATCGCGATACCACCAGTAATCTTCTTTGTTCAGGCCCATCTCCAGCATGCGCTCGTCCAGCACGTCCAGACGCTCTTCACGCTGCGAACCACCAATGATCTCACCGATACCCGGCGCCAGAACGTCCATTGCGGCAACGGTTTTACCGTCTTCGTTAAGACGCATATAGAACGCTTTAATGTCTTTCGGATAGTTTTTAACCACTACCGGTGCTTTAAAGTGTTCTTCCGCCAGATAACGCTCGTGCTCAGAAGAGAGATCGACGCCCCAGTAAACCGGGTTTTCAAACTTCCTGCCGCAGTTTTCGAGAATGGTCACTGCGTCGGTGTAATCAACCTGCGCAAAGTCGGCTTCAATGAAGCGTTCCAGACGGCTGACAGCATCTTTGTCCACGCGTTCAGCGAAGAATTTCATGTCGTCAGCGCGTTCTTCGAGAACTGCTTTGAAGACATATTTCAGCATGGCTTCAGCCAGACCGGCGATATCGTTCAGGTTAGCAAACGCGACTTCTGGCTCCAGCATCCAGAATTCCGCCAAGTGACGGCTGGTGTTGGAGTTTTCAGCACGGAAGGTCGGGCCGAAGGTATAAATTTTCGACAGCGCACAGGCATAAGTTTCGCCGTTCAACTGGCCGGATACGGTCAGGAAAGACTCTTTACCGAAGAAGTCTTTGTCGAAATCCACTTTGCCCTGATCGTTACGCGGCAGGTTTTCCAGATCCAGCGTTGAAACGCGGAACATTTCGCCAGCGCCTTCGGTATCGGACGCGGTAATCAGCGGCGTAGAAACCCAGAAGAAGCCCTGCTCGTTAAAGAAGCGATGCAGTGCCTGTGCCAGCGTGTGGCGAACGCGTGCTACTGCGCCAATCAGGTTGGTACGCGGACGCAGGTGAGCGACTTCACGCAGATATTCGATGCTGTGGCGTTTTGCGGCCATCGGGTAAGTGTCTGGATCTTCAACCCAACCGGCAACTTCAACGTTGCTGGCCTGAATTTCAAATTGTTGCCCCTGGCCCGGCGATGCCACGACTTTACCCGTCACAATGACCGAGCAACCGGTGGTCAGACGCAGTACGTCTTCATTGTAATTGGGCAGAGAATTATTGATGACAGCCTGTACAGGATCAAAGCAGGAACCGTCATAAACGGCGAGGAAGGAGATGCCAGCTTTTGAATCTCGGCGGGTACGTACCCATCCGCGCACGGTGACTTCGCTGTCAACGGCTATGCGGCCCTGGAGTACGTCGGCTACAGGCACAACGCTCATAATATTCTCTCTGTTAATAGTCGGAAAAAATAAACACTTGTCCACCCGTCAATGGGGGGATACCTATGTTACCTGGCATCTGCAATCAGACAAGCAGAATTCGCAGATGGGACAAAAGATTTCGGAATAAAAGGCAAAAAAGGGAGCCGTTATGGCTCCCTGATGATATTAACTGGCTTTTTTAATGTGCGGAAGGTCGAATGCTTTACGTAGCGCGCGGACAAACGCTTTGTCATGGCAGATAGTTTTGCCAGGGCTGTCAGAAAGTTTCGCCACCGGTTTACCGTTACACTCCACCAGTTTAATCACGATATTCAAGGGTTTTACCTGAGGAATATCACAAGTCAGGCGTGTGCCAATGCCAAAACTTAATTGCACGCGAGAAGAGAAGTGGCGATAAAGCTCAACCGCTTTAGGTAAATCCAGATTGTCGGAGAAAACCAGTATTTTGCTTTGCGGATCAATCCCCAGTTTCTCATAATGTGCAATCGCTTTTTCGCCCCATTCTACCGGGTCGCCAGAGTCATGACGCAAGCCCTGATAGCGGCTGGCAAACTCCACGCCGAAATCACGTAAGAATGCATCCATCGTAATACAGTCGGTTAACGCAATCCCCAGTTGATCGGGATACTCTTCCAGCCAGGCAGCAAGTGCAGCTCGCTGGCTGTTGGCAAGGTCCGGGCTGATTTGCTGATGTGCCTGGAACCATTCGTGTGCCTGGGTTCCCATCGGCGTGAGGGAAAGTCGACGCGCCAGATCGTAATTACTGGTGCCAACGAACCACTTTTCCTGTTGTAGGCGTTTAACGATGGTTTCTTGTACTTCGCGAGAAAAACGGCGGCGAGTGCCAAAATCCATCAGATGGAAGCGCGACATATCAAGGTCGGCGGTTAACGCCGAGAAGTTGACTAATTTGCTTTCCAGTGTGTCGAGGGCTTGCGCAACGTCGGCCTGCGGTGAGCGATAGCGATGTACCAGTTCACTAATGACCGCCAGCAAAGGAACTTCCCATAGGATGACTTCACGCCACGGACCGCTTAAACGAATATCCAGCTTACCGTTATCGTTGCTAACAGTGACCTGTTCCGGATTAAAGCGAAATTCACGCAGCCAGTCGAGATAGTCGGCTTTAAAGAAAGGCAGGGCAGAGAGCCACTGATATTCATCATCCCGCAGGCACAAGTTTTCCATCGCCTGAACCTGTTCACGAATAGCATCGGCATAAATACCCAGCAGATCGTCACCACGGCAACGAAACTCCGCCGCGACATGCACATCATAGTAGTGATGAAACACGGCTTGCTGCATATGCAACTTATAAGCATCTGTATCCAGCAACGAGTGCAGAACAGGAGAAGCGAATTGTGTCATAGGTGCGCAGTAGCGTCCTCTTACGGGAGCGTTTAGTACAATAAACATCTTAGGAAACTGCTGGAGTATACCTTGTTTCGCAATTTATTGAACCCCGATCACACCATATGCCACCTTTATGGTCGATAGCGTTGCGCTGTGTATGTTATACAAATGTAGCAATAAAAGCGTTTGTACCTGAAAAGATGAAGATTCTGCGTAGCGAGATTTACGCAACAGGAATAGACTGAACACCAGACTCTATAAAAGATGCTAAAGGTTATTTATGACTCAACAGCCACAAGCCAAATACCGTCACGATTATCGTGCGCCGGATTACCAGATTACTGATATTGACTTGACCTTTGACCTGGACGCGCAAAAGACGGTAGTTACCGCAGTCAGCCAGGCTGTCCGTCACGGTGCATCAGATGCACCGCTTCGTCTTGATGGCGAAGATCTTAAACTGGTTTCTATTCATATTAATGATGAGCCATGGACCGCCTGGAAAGAAGAAGAGGGCGCACTGGTCATCAGTAATTTACCGGAGTGTTTTACGCTCAAGATTGTTAATGAAATTAGTCCGGCAGCGAATACCGCGCTGGAAGGACTTTATCAGTCAGGCGATGCGCTTTGCACCCAGTGTGAAGCCGAAGGTTTCCGCCATATTACGTATTATCTTGACCGCCCGGACGTGCTGGCGCGTTTTACCACCAAAATTATTGCCGATAAAACCAAATATCCATTCCTGCTTTCCAACGGTAACCGCGTTGCGCAAGGCGAGCTGGAAGATGGACGTCACTGGGTGCAGTGGCAGGATCCGTTCCCGAAACCGTGCTACCTGTTTGCGCTGGTGGCAGGCGACTTTGATGTACTGCGCGACACCTTCACCATGCGTTCTGGTCGCGAAGTAGCGCTGGAACTGTATGTCGATCGCGGCAACCTTGATCGCGCTCCGTGGGCGATGACCTCGCTGAAAAACTCCATGAAGTGGGATGAAGAACGCTTCGGCCTGGAGTATGACCTCGACATCTATATGATTGTTGCGGTGGATTTCTTCAATATGGGCGCAATGGAGAATAAAGGTCTGAATATCTTTAACTCCAAATATGTGCTGGCGCGCACCGACACCGCCACCGATAAAGATTACCTTGATATTGAGCGCGTTATTGGTCACGAGTATTTCCACAACTGGACCGGTAACCGTGTGACCTGCCGCGACTGGTTCCAGCTCAGCCTGAAAGAAGGTTTAACCGTCTTCCGCGATCAGGAATTCAGCTCTGACCTTGGTTCCCGCGCGGTAAACCGTATCAATAATGTGCGCACCATGCGCGGATTGCAGTTTGCGGAAGATGCCAGCCCGATGGCGCACCCAATCCGCCCGGACATGGTTATTGAGATGAACAACTTCTACACCCTGACCGTTTACGAGAAGGGCGCGGAAGTGATTCGTATGATCCACACCCTGCTGGGCGAAGAAAACTTCCAGAAAGGGATGCAGCTCTATTTCGAGCGCCATGATGGCAGTGCAGCGACCTGTGACGACTTTGTTCAGGCAATGGAAGATGCGTCGAATGTCGATCTCTCCCATTTCCGCCGTTGGTACAGCCAGTCCGGCACGCCAGTTGTGACCGTCAAAGACGACTACAATCCGGAAACTGAGCAGTACACCCTGACCATCAGCCAGCGCACGCCAGCCACACCGGATCAGGCAGAAAAACAGCCGCTGCATATTCCGTTTGCCATCGAACTGTATGATAACGAAGGCAAAGTGATCCCGTTGCAGAAAGGCGGTCATCCGGTCAATTCCGTGCTGAACGTCACCCAGGCGGAACAGACCTTTGTCTTTGATAATGTCTACTTCCAGCCGGTGCCTGCGTTGCTGTGCGAATTCTCTGCGCCAGTGAAACTGGAATATAAGTGGAGCGATCAGCAACTGACCTTCCTGATGCGTCATGCGCGTAATGATTTCTCCCGTTGGGATGCGGCGCAAAGCCTGCTGGCAACCTACATCAAGCTAAACGTCGCCCGTCATCAGCAAGGGCAGCTGCTGTCTCTGCCGGTGCATGTGGCTGACGCTTTCCGCGCGGTGCTACTCGATGAGAAGATTGACCCGGCACTGGCGGCAGAAATCCTCACGCTGCCTTCCGTCAATGAAATGGCGGAACTGTTCGATATCATTGATCCGATTGCCATTGCCGAAGTGCGCGAAGCACTCACCCGTACTCTGGCGACTGAACTGGCGGATGAGCTGCTGGCAATCTATAACGCGAATTACCAGAGCGAGTATCGCGTTGAGCATGAAGATATTGCGAAACGCACTCTGCGTAATGCCTGCCTGCGCTTCCTCGCTTTTGGTGAAACGCATCTGGCTGATGTGCTGGTGAGCAAGCAGTTCCACGAAGCGAACAATATGACCGATGCGCTGGCGGCGCTCTCTGCGGCGGTTGCTGCGCAGTTGCCATGCCGTGACAAGTTGATGCAGGAATATGACGATAAGTGGCATCAGGACGGTCTGGTGATGGATAAATGGTTTATCCTGCAAGCTACCAGCCCGGCGGCGAATGTGCTGGAGACGGTGCGAGGCCTGTTGCAGCATCGCTCATTTACCATGAGTAACCCGAACCGTATTCGTTCGTTGATTGGCGCGTTTGCGGGCAGCAACCCGGCAGCGTTCCATGCCGAAGATGGCAGCGGTTACCAGTTCCTGGTGGAAATGCTTACCGACCTGAACAGCCGTAACCCGCAGGTGGCTTCACGTCTGATTGAGCCGTTGATTCGCCTGAAACGTTACGATGCCAAACGTCAGGAGAAAATGCGCGCGGCGCTGGAACAGTTGAAAGGGCTGGAAAATCTCTCTGGCGATCTGTACGAGAAGATCACCAAAGCTCTGACTTGATACAAACATGCCTGATGCGACGCTGACGCGTCTTATCAGGCCTGCAAGTCCGTTGAAATTGCTGGTTTTGTAGGCCGGAAAAGGCGTTCACGCCGCATCCGGCAACCGTGTCCAACTGCCTGATGCGACGCTGACGCGTCTTATCAGGCCTGCAAGCCCGTTGAAATTGCTGGTTTTGTAGGCCGGAAAAGGCGTTCACGCCGCATCCGGCAACCGTGTCCAACTGCCTGATGCGACGCTTGACGCGTCTTATCAGGCCTACAAACCCGTTGAAACTGCTGGTTTTGTGCGCCGCATCCGGCATATTAACCTTGACGCCGAATCGGTTGTTCAGAATTCCCACGATGCATCACCCGTTGCAACACTTCCGCTTCCAGCTCCGCTAATCGCACTGATCCTAACCGGCGCGGACGGGGGATATCCACCGTCAAATCCAGACCAATTTTTCCTTCTTCAATTAACAGCACCCGGTCAGCCATCGCCACCGCTTCGCTCACATCATGCGTCACCAACAGTACGGTAAAGCCGTGCTCCTGCCAAAGTGACACAATCAAATCCTGCATCTCCAGTCGCGTTAAAGCGTCCAGCGCACCGAGTGGTTCATCAAGCAACAATAAACCCGGTCGATGAATCAGCGCCCTTGCCAGCGCCACTCGCTGTTTCTGCCCGCCTGAAAGTGCGGCAGGCCATTCCCCGGCGCGATTCTCCAGTCCTACCGCAGCCAACGCCCGACGCGCGGCATCGCGCCACTGACCTTTAAGGCCTAACCCAACGTTATCAATCACCGATTTCCACGGCAGCAGACGCGCATCCTGAAACATCATTCGCGTGTCTTCCTGAATTTCAGCCAGCGGTGTGGTGCCTGCCAACACATCGCCTGCGGTTGGCGTTTCCAGCCCGGCCAGCAGGCGCAGCAGGGTACTTTTGCCACCACCGCTGCGGCCCACCACCGCCACAAACTGACCTGCCGGAATATGTAAATCCAGTTGGTTCAGGACGATATTTTCCGCGTAATGTTTGCTTACTGCATTGAGCAACAATGGTGTGCCCTGGTTCAGACGAGCAGTATTCATACCGTGGCCTCCTTCAAATGATAAGCCGGGTTCCAGCGCAACCAGAGGCGCTCTAACAGCTGCGCGCTGACGTCAGCAAGTTTGCCGAGCAGGGCGTAAAGAATAATAGCGACTACCACCACGTCCGTTTGCAAAAACTCCCGCGCATTCATCGCCAGATAACCAATGCCTGAATTGGCAGAAATGGTTTCGGCAACAATCAGCGTCAGCCACATCAGGCCCAACGCAAAACGCACGCCGACCATAATTGAGGGCAGGGCACCAGGCAGGATCACATGGATAAACAGCGGTATGCCGGATAATCCATAGCTACGCGCCATTTCCACCAACCCGCGATCGATATTACGGATGCCATGCCAGGTGTTGATATAAATGGGGAATAGCGTACCGAGCGCCACCAGAAAGATTTTTGCGGATTCATCAATGCCAAACCACAAAATCACCAGCGGGATCAGCGCCAGATGTGGCACGTTGCGCAACATCTGAATTGAGGTATCCAGCAGCCGTTCTCCCCAGCGTGACAGCCCGCTAATCAGTCCCAGAATCAAGCCCAGCGATCCGCCAATTGAAAAGCCAATCAGCGCCCGCCAGGAACTGATCGCCAGATGCTGCCACAATTCGCCGCTGGCGGAGAGCGTCCAGAACGCCATCACCACCCCTTCCGGTGAGGGCAAAATACGCGTCGACAGCCAACCAACTGACGAGGCCAGTTGCCACACCGCCACGATGCCCACCGGTAAAAACCAGGGGGCAACGCGCAATAACCACTTTTTCACTGGCGTTGCCATTATTTTGTTCCTTAGCTTTGCGCGACTTTACGGGGGATAAAATCATTTGCCACCGCTTCGCCTTGCGGATTCAGCGGTTGTGGCTGGGGAATTTCCGGGACGGCGACATCCAGATGCGGGAACAACAACTCGCCAACCCGATACGATTCTTCCAGATGCGGGTAGCCCGAAAGCACAAAGCTGTCGATGCCAAGCGCGGCGTATTCGTTGATTCGCGCGGCGACCGTCGGGCCATCGCCCACCAGCGCCGTCCCGGCACCACCGCGGACTAAGCCAACGCCCGCCCATAAATTGGGGCTGATCTCCAGATTGTCGCGCTTGCCGTTATGTAACGCCGCCATTCGCTGTTGTCCTACGGAATCCGTCCGAGCGAATGCGGCCTGTGCTTTGGCGATAGTTTCATCATCAAGATGCGAGATTAGCCGCTCGGCGGCCTGCCACGCTTCGTCGTTGGTTTCGCGAACAATCACATGCAGACGAATACCGAAACGAACTTTGCGTCCATGCGCGGCAGCTTTCGCCCGCACTTGTTCGATTTTCTCTTTAACCAGTTCCGGCGGTTCACCCCAGGTGAGGTAGAGATCAACCTGTTCTGCCGCCAGCTCTTGGGCAACATCTGACGAGCCGCCAAAGTAAAGGGGAGGATGCGGATGTTGAATCGGCGGGAAGAGCAGTTTGGCTCCGTGTACATGAATATGTTTGCCGTTGAAATCCACCGTTTCGCCCAGCAATAAACGTCGCCAGACCTGGGTAAATTCCGCCGAAGCTTCGTAACGCTCGCTATGGTCGAGGAATACGCCGTCGCCTGCCAACTCTTGTGGATCGCTGCCTGTGACCAGGTTAAACAACGCGCGTCCGTTAGAGAGACGATCAAGCGTGGCGGCCTGGCGGGCGGCAACGGTAGGTGAGGTTACGCTGGGGCGCAGGGCGACAAGAAACTTCAGCCGCTGCGTCACCGGGATCATCGACGCCGCCACCAGCCACGCATCTTCACACGATCGCCCCGTTGGAATTAGCACACCGGTATAGCCCAGACGATCCGCCGCTTGCGCAATTTGTTGCAGATAACCGTGATCAACCGGGCGTGAACCTTCTTCCGTTCCCAGATAATGCCCGTCACCGTGGGTCGGTAAAAACCAGAACATATTCAGACTCATAATTGTTTTCCTTGCAGTTGCGTGGGCTGCCAGATGCGCTGGCGAATATCGACTTTTTTCGGCACCAGACGGTTTTCATAAAACAGATCTGCCGTTTGCTGCTGTAAGGCGGCAACCTCGGCGTTAACCGGTTTGATGGTGGTGGGAGGACGATGATCCAGATACGAGGCAATTACCGGAGCCGGTAAGCCCATTGTTTTTGCCAGTAAAGCGATGCTTTGCTCGCGCTGGCTGCGGGTTAACGCATCGGCCTCACTAAAGGTTGTGAGCACACCCTGAATAAAGGTGCCGTTTTTTTCTGCATAGGGACGAGCGGCCAGATAAAACGATCCGGTTTGATTGAGATCGGTGCCGTCTTTCAACACCCGCACGCCGCCCTGTAATAACGCGGCGGAGTAGTAGGGATCCCAGATAGCCCAGGCGTCGACGTTACCTTGCTGGAACGCGGCGCGGGCATCGGCGGGCGTCAGGTAAGTGGGCTGGATATCGGTGAATTTAAGCCCGGCCTGTTGCAGGGCGCGCAGTAAAAGGTTGTGCGAACTGGAACCTTTCTGAAAGGCAACTTTGTGACCTTTAAGATCGGCTACGGTTTTGATCGGACTGTTTTCTGCCACCAGAATCACTTCGGCTTTAGGCTTTGGCGGCTCGACGCCCACGTACACCAAATCAGCCCCGGCGGCCTGAGCAAAGATGGGTGGAATATCCCCCGTACTGCCGAGATCAATACTGCCAACGTTTAACGCCTCCAGCATTTGCGGACCTGCGGGAAACTCCACCCACGAGATTTTTGTTTGCGGATAGCGTTTTTCCAGCATTTGGTAATTTTTCGCCAGTACCGAACTGATATTGCTTTTCTGATAGCCAATCCTTAACGCCTCTGGCGAAGACTCTGCGGCAACTGCAAGTGTTGAGACGCTAAGTAATCCCGCCAGCGCCAGTTTAATGATGTTACGCATGGGCATTACCTCGCAGAGAATGAAGGTCAGGAACCTGAATATCCCGACGGTGCAGCGCCTGCCAGAAAGTTTCCAGGGCGGTATCAAGACGGGTTTGCAGATTTGGCGTGAATAGCGGCTTGTGCTGGTAATCAATCACCTGAGAGTCATCGGCAAACACGCCGTGCAGGATCTCCTGGGCTTTCAGCGCGCTTAAAACCGGTTTAAGGGCGTAATCGACCGCCAGCAGATGAGCCACCGTTCCGCCCGTCGCCAGCGGCAGCACCACTTTGCCTTGCAACGCACGTTCTGGCAGCAGGTCGAGCAGGGTTTTCAGCGCGCCAGAATAGGCGGCTTTATACACAGGTGTAGCGACTATCAGTCCATCGGCCTGTTGCAGCTGTTCGGTGAAGGTCTTGAGTGCCGGACTATCGAAACGGGCATAGAGCAGATCTTCCGGGGCGAAGTTTTGCAGATTCCAGTGATAAACCTCAACATCCAGGCCATTCAGTTTTTCCCGCGCAAATTCCAGTAAGGAACTGGAGCGGGAAGGAAAGCGAGGACTACCCGCCAGGGTGATGACACGCATACTCTCTCCTTATAACCAATTGTTCTTGTTTTGTTAACATTGATAACAATTCGGTCAGTCTGACAGAGGGCGTTCGTGAGTCGAAATGATTTATCTGAAGAAGGAAAGCCAAAAAAAGCATAAAAAAGGCGCAACAAGAAAACGTTTGCTATTTATTGCCGCAGGTCAATTCCCTTTTGCTGCGAACTCGCACATAATACGCCCCCGGTTTGCACACCGGGAATCCAGGAGAGTTCATGTACTACCCCTTCGTTCGTAAAGCCCTTTTCCAGCTCGATCCAGAGCGCGCACACGAGTTTACTTTTCAGCAATTACGCCGCATCACCGGAACACCCTTTGAAGCGCTTGTTCGGCAAAATGTTCCAGCGAAGCCGGTTAACTGTATGGGACTGACCTTTAAAAACCCGCTTGGCCTGGCTGCCGGTCTTGATAAAGACGGGGAGTGTATTGATGCCCTTGGTGCAATGGGATTTGGATCGATCGAGATCGGTACTGTTACCCCGCGTCCACAACCAGGAAACGACAAACCGCGTCTTTTTCGCCTGGTCGATGCTGAAGGTTTAATAAACCGTATGGGCTTTAATAACCTCGGCGTTGATAACCTCGTAGAGAACGTTAAAAAAGCCCACTACGACGGTGTTCTGGGAATCAATATCGGCAAAAATAAAGATACGCCGGTTGAGCAAGGCAAAGATGACTATCTGATTTGTATGGAAAAAATCTACGCCTATGCAGGATATATTGCCATCAATATTTCATCACCAAATACCCCGGGATTACGCACTCTGCAATATGGCGAAGCTCTGGATGATTTATTAACGGCAATTAAAAATAAACAAAATGATCTGCAAGCGCACCACCATAAATATGTACCAATAGCAGTGAAGATCGCGCCGGATCTTTCTGAAGAAGAGTTGATCCAGGTTGCCGATAGTTTAGTTCGCCATAATATTGATGGCGTCATTGCAACTAATACGACACTCGATCGTTCTTTGGTTCAGGGCATGAAAAATTGTGATCAAACCGGTGGCTTAAGTGGTCGTCCTTTACAATTAAAAAGTACGGAAATTATTCGTCGCTTGTCGCAGGAATTAAACGGTCGCTTACCGATTATTGGTGTTGGTGGTATTGACTCGGTAATTGCTGCTCGCGAGAAGATAGCTGCAGGGGCTTCTTTGGTGCAAATTTATTCCGGTTTTATTTTTAAAGGTCCGCCGCTGATTAAAGAAATCGTTAACCATATCTAATTATTTCTTTCATTTTCTCTTTATAAGATAATCAGGGCTTTATTTTCAGCCCTGGTTGTTTTATATTCATTGCTGTTACTTATTTAGACATTTTGTACTTTTTTGTTGAGGTTATTAAGCGAAGCGACAATGGAATATGTTGCAGTGGATTTATAGGGTAGAGGAGAAGCATATGCGAATTAAACCAGACGATAACTGGCGTTGGTATTATGATGAAGAGCATGATCGAATGATGCTTGATTTAGCCAATGGCATGCTATTTCGCTCACGTTTTGCGCGCAAAATGTTGACACCAGATGCCTTTTCTCCAGCGGGATTCTGCGTTGATGACGCCGCGCTCTATTTCTCGTTTGAAGAAAAATGCCGCGACCTTAACTTATCAAAAGAACAAAAAGCTGAACTGGTGCTTAATGCGCTGGTGGCAGTTCGTTATCTCAAACCGCAAATGCCGAAAAGCTGGCATTTTGTTTCTCATGGTGAAATGTGGTCGCCAGTGCCGGGTGATGCAGCCTGTGTCTGGTTAAGCGATACCAATGAACAAGTCAGCCTGCTGGTTGTTGAATCTGGCGAAAATGCCGCGCTGTGTCTCCTTGCGCAGCCTTGTGTTGTCATCGCTGGTCGCGCCATGCAACTGGGTGACGCCATCAAAATTATGAATGACAGACTGAAACCTCATATGAGTTATGACAGCTTCAGCCTTGAACAGGCCGTTTAACCTTTCAGTTTCAATGCAGTCTTCGGTACACAACTACAGCAAAGAATTGTCCCGTCGTCGCTCATAGCTGATTTTTTCAGCGGGGTGACTTCGCCTTCCAGAAGCTGAACCCGACAACTTCCGCATATGCCCGCGCGGCAAGAATAGGGGATCCGAATCCCTTGATTTTCTAATTGCTCCAACAAAACCTGTTGATTATTACCGCGAAATGCCAGTCCTTGCCAGTCGATATCTACATTTGCATCCATTTGCTGCGTTGTCGGGAGAGTATCGTCTGCGGCTGCCGCGCCGTAGATTTTCGCCGGTGCAGTTGCAAGAATTTCCACTGCATCACCAACACGAACAACGCCACTATTGCGGGCAATTAAATTCTGACCAAAATCGACATCGCCATTATCCTGGGCAGTGCGGAATGATTGCAGCGTTTTTAACGGTTCGCCTGCCGGATGCTTTTGTCCTTTTTCCGGGCTGACAGTGGTGAAAATACAGCGGCTGCAGGGCTTTACCACGTCAAACACCACATCGCCAATGCGAATCACTTTCCAGGTATCTTCTTCCCAGGCTGCCGCGCCGGAAACCACCAGATTGGGGCGAAATTGCTCCATTTTTACACTTGCCGGGCAGCGTTGCTGCACATCACGCAGTGAGGCTTCATTAGCGAGCAGATACGGATAGCCATCAGCAAACGACAAGGGTACAGTGTTATGGCGTTTTACGCGCCGTGTCATCTGCGGTCCTACCCAGCGCAGTTGCACTTCACGGGAGAAAAAGCCGCTTAACCATTTGTTGATCTCATCTGGCGCAATGCGTGCAGTAAAATGGTTACCCCACACTTCGGTTGGCGCGTCCTGCATAGCGAAATCAGCAAAACGGATGTATGCGCTGCTGCCATCTGGCGCGGTGAGATGTAAGCCGTCATGCACGGGCGAAGGGGTAAACCGCACCATTTGCGGAAACTGGCGGGCAGTAATAAACGTACCGTCAGGTTCTGTGACCATGAAGATGCGATCGAAGGCCAGACCGCTGACATCAGCCAGAGCATGTGTCAGACCGATGCCGCGCATCGATTTAACAGGATGAATAAAAAGCCGGGTTAATGTCGTCACGGTGCGGTCCTCAAATGAAAATAAGCCCTCAACTTTATGACATGACGCGCTTATTAGCTATAATGCGCAACAATTTTCTTAGTGCCTATCCCGTTAGGCTATTTTATTTGTCAGTTTAGCCCTGGGCAGTGCTCGAAATCCTCACGTACTGGTGTACGTTCCGGTTTCTCCGTGCTGTCCATGTCCAAACTGACTGCAACAATTACGCCTACTGCGGTAGGCCTTAGAGTAAAAGTGACGATATGAATTCTCTGTTTGCCAGTACGGCCCGTGGGCTGGAAGAGCTGTTAAAAACTGAACTCGAAAACCTGGGGGCCGTTGAATGCCAGGTGGTTCAGGGTGGGGTCCATTTCAAGGGCGACACGCGGCTTGTTTACCAGAGCCTGATGTGGAGTCGCCTGGCCTCGCGTATTATGTTGCCGCTGGGCGAGTGTAAGGTTTACAGCGACTTAGACCTTTATCTCGGCGTTCAGGCGATCAACTGGACAGAGATGTTTAATCCTGGCGCGACCTTTGCTGTCCACTTCAGCGGTCTGAATGACACCATCCGCAACAGCCAGTACGGCGCGATGAAAGTCAAAGATGCGATCGTTGATGCTTTCACCCGTAAGAATCTGCCGCGCCCGAATGTCGATCGCGATGCGCCGGATATCCGCGTGAACGTCTGGCTAAATAAAGAAACCGCCAGCATCGCTCTCGATTTAAGTGGAGATGGTTTGCATCTGCGCGGCTATCGTGATCGTGCGGGTATTGCGCCGATCAAAGAAACTCTGGCGGCGGCAATTGTGATGCGTTCCGGTTGGCAGCCAGGAACACCGCTGCTCGATCCAATGTGTGGTTCTGGTACGTTGCTGATCGAAGCGGCGATGCTGGCGACCGACCGCGCACCGGGCTTGCACCGCGGGCGTTGGGGCTTTAGTGGCTGGGCGCAACATGATGAAGCTATCTGGCAAGAAGTAAAAGCGGAAGCGCAAACCCGCGCCCGTAAAGGTCTGGCTGAGTACAACTCTCATTTCTACGGTTCCGACAGCGATGCGCGGGTGATTCAACGTGCGCGCACTAACGCCCGTCTTGCGGGGATTGGCGAACTGATCACTTTTGAAGTGAAAGATGTCGCGCAACTGACCAATCCTCTGCCGAAAGGGCCGTACGGTACAGTGTTGAGCAACCCGCCATACGGCGAACGTCTGGACAGCGAACCGGCGCTGATTGCGCTGCATAGCCTGCTGGGCCGAATCATGAAAAATCAGTTCGGCGGCTGGAATCTCTCTTTATTCAGTGCCTCGCCGGATCTGTTAAGTTGCCTGCAGTTGCGTGCAGACAAACAGTACAAGGCGAAAAACGGCCCGCTGGACTGCGTACAGAAAAACTACCACGTTGCCGAAAGCACACCAGACAGCAAACCGGCAATGGCAGCGGAGGACTACGCCAACCGTCTGCGTAAGAACCTCAAAAAATTCGAGAAGTGGGCTCGCCAGGAAGGAATTGAATGTTACCGCCTGTATGACGCCGATCTGCCGGAATATAACGTTGCTGTTGACCGTTATGCCGACTGGGTGGTGGTGCAGGAGTATGCGCCACCAAAAACCATTGATGCGCACAAAGCGCGTCAGCGTCTGTTCGATATTATCGCTGCAACTATTTCGGTACTGGGGATTGCGCCAAACAAACTGGTACTGAAAACCCGTGAACGCCAGAAGGGCAAAAACCAGTACCAGAAACTGGGCGAGAAGGGCGAGTTTCTGGAAGTTACCGAATATAACGCTCACTTGTGGGTGAACCTGACGGATTACCTCGATACCGGTCTGTTCCTCGATCACCGTATCGCCCGTCGTATGCTCGGTCAGATGAGCAAAGGCAAAGATTTCCTCAACCTGTTCTCCTATACCGGTAGCGCCACCGTGCATGCGGGATTAGGCGGCGCACGCAGCACCACCACCGTGGATATGTCGCGTACTTATCTGGAGTGGGCAGAACGCAACCTGCGTCTGAATGGCCTAACCGGGCGTGCGCATCGCCTGATTCAGGCCGATTGCCTGGCGTGGCTGCGTGAGGCAAATGAACAGTTCGATCTGATCTTTATCGATCCGCCAACCTTCTCTAACTCAAAACGAATGGAAGATGCGTTTGATGTTCAGCGCGATCATCTGGCGCTGATGAAAGATTTGAAACGTCTGCTGCGTGCAGGTGGGACGATCATGTTCTCGAACAACAAACGCGGCTTCCGTATGGATCTCGACGGCCTGGCGAAACTGGGACTGAAATCACAAGAAATTACGCAAAAAACGCTCTCCCAGGATTTCGCCCGTAACCGCCAGATCCACAACTGCTGGCTGATTACCGCAGCCTGAAAGGAATAGTAATGTCATTAATCAGTATGCATGGCGCATGGCTGTCGTTCAGCGACGCGCCGCTTCTCGATAACGCAGAACTGCATATCGAAGATAACGAACGTGTTTGTCTGGTGGGCCGTAACGGTGCAGGCAAATCGACGTTAATGAAAATCCTCAACCGTGAACAGGGGCTGGATGACGGTCGCATTATTTACGAGCAGGATCTGATTGTTGCGCGTTTGCAGCAGGATCCACCGCGTAACGTTGAGGGTAGCGTTTATGATTTCGTTGCCGAAGGCATTGAAGAACAAGCGGAATACCTGAAACGCTATCACGATATTTCGCGCCTGGTGATGAACGACCCGAGCGAGAAAAATCTCAACGAACTGGCGAAGGTTCAGGAACAGCTGGATCACCACAACCTGTGGCAGCTGGAAAACCGCATCAACGAAGTGCTGGCACAGCTGGGATTAGATCCTAATGTTGCGCTGTCGTCGCTTTCCGGCGGCTGGTTGCGTAAAGCCGCATTAGGGCGAGCGCTGGTGAGTAATCCGCGCGTGTTGCTGCTCGATGAACCGACTAACCACCTGGATATTGAAACCATCGACTGGCTGGAAGGTTTCCTGAAAACGTTCAACGGTACGATTATTTTCATCTCCCACGACCGTTCATTTATTCGCAATATGGCGACGCGTATTGTCGATCTCGATCGCGGCAAGCTGGTGACCTATCCGGGTAATTACGACCAGTATTTGTTGGAAAAAGAAGAAGCCCTGCGCGTGGAAGAACTACAAAATGCCGAGTTCGATCGCAAACTGGCACAGGAAGAAGTGTGGATCCGTCAGGGGATCAAAGCGCGTCGTACCCGTAATGAAGGCCGCGTGCGTGCGCTGAAAGCAATGCGTCGCGAACGCGGTGAACGTCGCGAAGTTATGGGTACCGCAAAGATGCAGGTAGAAGAGGCCAGTCGCTCCGGTAAGATCGTTTTCGAAATGGAAGACGTTTGCTACCAGGTTGACGGTAAGCAACTGGTGAAAGATTTTTCTGCCCAGGTACTACGTGGCGATAAAATTGCCCTGATTGGCCCGAATGGCTGTGGCAAAACCACGCTGCTGAAACTGATGCTTGGTCAACTTCAGCCGGACAGCGGACGCATTCACGTCGGCACTAAACTGGAAGTCGCCTATTTTGACCAGCACCGTGCGGAACTCGATCCCGACAAAACGGTGATGGATAACCTTGCTGAAGGTAAGCAAGAGGTGATGGTTAATGGTAAACCGCGCCATGTACTGGGTTATTTACAGGACTTCCTGTTCCATCCGAAACGGGCGATGACGCCGGTGCGCGCGCTCTCTGGCGGGGAACGTAACCGTCTGCTTTTGGCGCGTCTGTTCCTGAAACCCAGTAACTTACTGATCCTCGACGAACCGACCAACGATCTCGATGTTGAAACGCTGGAACTGCTTGAAGAGCTGATCGACAGCTACCAGGGTACAGTATTGTTGGTTAGTCACGATCGTCAGTTTGTTGATAATACCGTAACAGAGTGCTGGATCTTCGAAGGTGGCGGCAAAATTGGCCGTTATGTCGGCGGTTATCACGACGCGCGCGGACAGCAAGAACAGTATGTGGCGTTAAAACAGCCTGCGGTGAAAAAAAACGAAGAAGTAGCTGCGCCGAAAGCAGAAACTGTAAAACGCAGCAGTAGCAAACTAAGCTATAAATTGCAGCGCGAATTAGAACAGCTACCGCAACTGCTTGAAGATTTGGAAGCAAAACTGGAAGCCTTACAGGCGCAGGTGGCAGATGCCTCTTTCTTCAGCCAGCCCCATGAGCATACGCAAAAAGTGCTCGCTGATCTGACTGCCGCTGAACAGGAACTGGAGCAGGCTTTTGAACGTTGGGAGTATCTTGAAGCGTTAAAAAATGGTGGCTGATCGCTAATCAGTTAAGTGAAAAGAGAGACTGCTGACAACGGCCAAATTGTCTGATGCGCTACGCTTGTCTGGCCTGGGTGGAAACGTCAATTTATTGCGTTTCCACGAGCTCCCTGAGCGGATAATGCGGTAGTTCAGCATCCGGCATTGAAAGCGAGTGCTATGTCAGCATTCTGTAGAATAGCGCATCATTAAGGAGTACCAATGTGCGAACATCATCATGCCGCGAAGCACATCCTGTGCTCGCAGTGTGACATGCTGGTGGTTTTACCCCACCTTGAGCATGGTCAGAAGGCGGCATGTCCTCGGTGTGGCACAACGTTAACCGTTGCGTGGGATGCCCCTCGACAGCGTCCTACCGCTTATGCGTTGGCTGCACTGTTCATGCTGCTGCTGTCCAACCTGTTCCCTTTTGTCAATATGAACGTTGCGGGGGTAACCAGTGAGATTACGTTGCTGGAAATCCCGGGCGTACTGTTTTCCGAGGACTATGCCAGCCTCGGTACTTTTTTCCTGTTGTTTGTGCAACTGGTCCCCGCGTTTTGCCTGATCACTATTTTACTGTTGGTTAATCGCGCGGAAATACCAGTTCGTTTAAAAGAACAACTGGGGCGGGTACTTTTTCAGCTTAAAACCTGGGGAATGGCGGAGATTTTCCTTGCCGGTGTGTTGGTCAGTTTTGTCAAACTGATGGCTTACGGCAGCATTGGCGTGGGCAGTAGTTTCATTCCCTGGTGTTTATTTTGTGTGCTGCAATTACGCGCCTTTCAGTGCGTTGATCGCCGCTGGTTATGGGATGATATTGCCCCGATGCCAGAGCTTCACCAGACGCTGAAACCGGGCATAACGGGAATACGCCAGGGGCTGCGCTCTTGCTCATGCTGTACGGCAATTCTTCCTGCCGATGATCCAGTGTGTCCGCGCTGTGGCACCAAAGGATATGTTCGACGCAAAAACAGTCTGCAATGGACGCTGGCACTGCTTTTTACGTCGATCATGTTATATCTCCCGGCGAACATCTTACCCATTATGGTGACCGATTTTTTAGGCTCTAAGATGCCGTCGACCATTCTCGCCGGGGTTATCTTATTATGGAGCGAAGGCTCTTATCCGGTTGCCGCCGTCATCTTTTTAGCCAGTATCATGGTGCCAACTTTAAAGATGATCGCCATAGCCTGGCTGTGCTGGGATGCGAAAGGGCACGGCAAGCGTGATAGTGAAAGAATGCATTTGATTTACGAAGTTGTTGAGTTTGTAGGCCGCTGGTCAATGATTGACGTTTTCGTGATAGCGGTGCTCTCGGCGCTGGTGCGTATGGGAGGCTTAATGAGTATTTATCCGGCAATGGGTGCATTAATGTTTGCTTTAGTCGTCATTATGACAATGTTTTCTGCGATGACGTTTGATCCACGTTTGTCGTGGGATCGTCAACCTGAACCAGAGCATGAGGAGTCCTGACAGTATGGAATCTAATAGTGGGGAAGCCAAAATCCAGAAAGTGAAGAACTGGTCCCCTGTGTGGATATTTCCCATCGTTACGGCACTCATCGGGGCCTGGGTACTTTTTTATCATTACAGTCATCAAGGGCCGGAAGTTACCCTGATCACTGCTAATGCGGAAGGAATAGAAGGCGGCAAGACTACCATTAAAAGTCGTAGCGTGGACGTCGGTGTGGTCGAAAGTGCCACGCTGGCTGATGATTTAACGCATGTTGAAATCAAAGCGCGTCTCAACGCCGGTATGGAAAAACTGCTGCACAAAGATACTGTTTTTTGGGTAGTGAAACCACAAATTGGTCGTGAAGGCATTAGTGGCCTTGGTACGTTGCTTTCCGGTGTGTATATCGAGTTGCAACCGGGGGCTGCAGGCAGCAAGCAAACAAAATATGATTTGCTTGATTCTCCACCGTTGGCCCCACCAGATGCCAAAGGGATCCGTGTCATTCTTGACAGCAACAAAGCTGGGCAACTCACGGCGGGAGATCCCGTGCTGTTTCGTGGTTATCGCGTAGGGTCGGTTGAAACCAGCACCTTCGATACCCAGAAGCGTAATATCAGCTATCAACTGTTCATCAATGCGCCTTATGACCGCCTGGTAACGAGCAACGTTCGCTTCTGGAAAGATAGCGGCATAGCGGTGGATCTGACCTCGGCGGGGATGCGCGTAGAGATGGGGTCATTGACGACGTTGCTAAGTGGTGGTGTCAGCTTTGACGTGCCTGAAGGGTTGGATTTGGGACAGCCGGTTGCGCCAAAAACGTCATTCGTTTTGTATGATGATCAGAAGAGTATCCAGGATTCACTGTACACAGATCACATTGATTATCTGATGTTCTTTAAAGATTCGGTACGTGGTCTGCAACCTGGCGCGCCAGTGGAATTCCGCGGTATTCGTCTCGGTACGGTAAGCAAAGTGCCATTCTTTGCGCCGAATATGCGTCAGGTCTTTAACGATGATTATCGCATTCCAGTCATGGTGCGTATTGAACCAGAACGACTGAAAATGCAGTTAGGTGAAAATGCTGATGTGGTAGAACACCTGGCCGAATTGCTGAAGCGCGGTTTACGCGGTTCACTGAAAACCGGGAATCTGGTCACGGGAGCGCTGTACGTCGATCTGGACTTCTATCCAAATGCTCCGGCAATTACCGGTGTGCGTGAGTTTAATGGCTATCAAATAATCCCGACCGTTAGCGGTGGTCTGGCGCAAATCCAGCAACGTCTGATGGAAGCGTTGGATAAGATTAACAAACTGCCGTTGAATCCGATGATTGAACAGGCGACCAGTACGTTGTCGGAAAGTCAGCGCACGATGAAAAACCTGCAGACTACGCTGGATAGTATGAACAAGATCCTTGCCAGCCAGTCGATGCAACAGTTGCCGACGGATATGCAGTCGACACTGCGCGAATTGAATCGCAGCATGCAGGGCTTCCAGCCGGGTTCCGCAGCTTATAACAAGATGGTGGCGGATATGCAGCGTCTTGATCAGGTATTGCGTGAACTGCAGCCGGTTCTGAAAACGCTCAACGAGAAGAGCAACGCGCTGGTATTTGAAGCGAAGGATAAAAAAGATCCAGAGCCGAAGGGGACGAAACAATGAAAAAGTGGCTAGTGACGATAGCAGCACTGTGGCTGGCCGGATGCAGCTCCGGTGAAATTAACAAAAACTATTACCAGTTACCTGTGGTGCAGAGCGGTACGCAAAGTACCGCCAGCCAGGGTAACCGCCTGCTATGGGTCGAGCAGGTCGTTGTTCCTGATTACCTGGCGGGGAATGGTGTGGTTTATCAAACCAGTGATGTGAAGTATGTGATTGCCAATAACAACCTGTGGGCCAGCCCGCTGGATCAACAGTTGCGCAATACCCTGGTCGCTAACCTGAGTGCGCAACTGCCTGGTTGGGTCGTAGCCTCCCAGCCTTTGGGAAGTACCCAGGACACGCTTAATGTGACTGTGACGGAGTTTAACGGCCGTTACGATGGTAAGGTGATTGTGAGTGGCGAATGGCTACTAAACCATCAGGGACAACTGATAAAACGTCCGTTCCGTGTGGAAGGGGTGCAGAATCAGGATGGCTACGATGAAATGGTCAAAGTGCTGGCCAGTGTCTGGAGTCAGGAAGCCGCTACTATTGCGCAAGAGATAAAGCGTCTACCTTAATTATAAAGATTTGTAAATATAACCGTCTCCGGCATGTAGCCTGAGGCGGTTTTTTTGTTTATAAGCCATGGGAAAACTTGTTCCGCTTCACATTTTTTGTACAACCGACATGCCCGTGTAGCTCACAAATATGGCAGTGGCGTGAATTTTGCGCATTGACGGCAGTTATGATTCGCGGTATTGCTTAACTGTGATTGCACATTTAGTAATCACTGTTTTCTTTTCCACCAGAAACCAGTATGAGGGAAACGAGGCATGAAGAGACAAAAACGAGATCGCCTGGAACGGGCACATCAACGTGGTTATCAGGCCGGCATCGCCGGACGCTCAAAAGAAATGTGTCCCTATCAGACGCTGAATCAAAGGTCACAATGGCTGGGAGGCTGGCGAGAAGCCATGGCGGACAGGGTAGTAATGGCCTGATTCTGTCTCTTTAAAAAGAAACCTCCGCATTGCGGAGGTTTCGCCTTTATATACTTTGTCTGATTAAAATCAGAATGCAGACGTATCCTGGAACAGACCCACTTTCAGGTCGTTGGCGGTATAGATCAAACGACCATCAACCAGCACTTCGCCATCCGCCAGGCCCATAATCAGACGACGGTTAACAATGCGTTTAAAGTGAATACGATAGGTCACTTTTTTCGCCGTCGGCAGCACCTGGCCTGTGAATTTCACTTCGCCAACGCCCAGGGCGCGGCCTTTACCTTCGCCGCCCAGCCAGCCGAGGTAGAACCCTACCAGCTGCCACATCGCGTCCAGGCCCAGGCAGCCCGGCATTACCGGATCGCCGATGAAGTGGCAACCGAAGAACCACAGATCCGGATTAATATCCAGCTCTGCTTCTACATACCCTTTGTCGAAGTTACCGCCCGTTTCAGTCATTTTGACCACACGGTCCATCATCAGCATGTTCGGTGCTGGCAATTGTGGGCCTTTAGCACCAAACAGTTCACCGCGACCAGAGGCAAGAAGGTCTTCTTTTGTATAGGATTCGCGTTTATCTACCATGTTCTCTGTAAGCCTTATTTTATTGAAGCACGCAGGATAGCTAACACGTGTACGCTGAACAAGTCCGATCAGTTCGGAATAAACCAGTTCAGCCAACGTAGTGGCCACGGAAAACGGTGACGCCCTTCCTGTTGCGATGCTTGCGCGATACGTTCCTGGATAGTTTGCATCAGCGTCGTCTGGCCTTCGCCATCCCACACCAGATTTAATAATAACGGCAGTGCATCAGTCACATCGTCCACTGCCCAAATGGTGAATTTGCCTTCCTCTACCGCCTTCACCAGTTCACTGTGAAGACTTAAATGGCGAACGTTAGCGCTGGGGATAATCACACCTTGCTTCCCACTTAACTCACGCTGCTGGCAGATAGCAAAGAAGCCCTCGATTTTCTCATTCAGACCGCCCACAGGCTGGGCGCGACCAAACTGATCCACTGAACCTGTAATGGCGATACTCTGATTCACCGGGACATCAGCAAGGGCGCTGATCAGAGCGCAGAGCTCGGCCATTGATGCGCTGTCACCATCCACTTCACTGTAAGATTGTTCAAAGGTCAGTGACGCCGAGAAAGGGATCTGTTGCTCAAGCTGAAGTTCCGACATCAAAAACGCCTGCATGATCATCATCCCTTTAGCGTGAATGTTGCCGCCAAGCTCCGCTTTGCGTTCGATGTCGGTGAATTCACCATCGCCAATATGCACAACGCAGCTAATGCGAGAAGGTTCGCCAAATGCGCGTGGATGGCCTGGAAATTCAATGACCGAAAGGGCGTTAATTTGCCCGATGCGTTCACCTTCGGTTTCAATCAGGATCTGCTCCTGAAGGATTTCATCCTGCATACGCTCGGCGAGGAAACCTTCGCGCCATTCCCGCTGCTGTAGCATTAAGTTTAGCTGCTCGCCAGAGAAGGTATCACCTTCGCACAATGAAGCGACCTCTTTACACTGGCGGAGGATCCACTGCGGACTAAGGGGCAGCGTTTCTTGCTCACCGGTATAGCGTACTGCTTCGCGGATAAGCACCGGCCAGGCGTCGGCATCTGGCGCTGGCAAGTGGTTAAGTCTGGCGATAAAAGTCACCCAGCGACACCACTGGCGTACGGATTCGGCATCGACTATCTGCAGAGTATCTTCAAATTCGCTATAGATCGCTTGTTCAGACAGTTCTGGCTCCATCTCCTGGAAATCGGCCAATGAATCACGTTCGCCTACCAGAATGACTTTCAGCTTCAATGGCATCGAAGGTACAGAGACGGGGAGAGGGCGCGACTCATCAAATGCTACCCAATCGAAGCGTTCGCGGTTGACGATGTTCTTCAGACGCATCCACAGCAATGGCTGGGCCAGCAGTGTGCGCAAGGAGATAATCAAAATGCCGCCATTGGCCTGATGTACCAGTCCTGGCTGCAAGGTAATGTCGCCATTAAACTGGCGCAAACAGCCAAAAAGCTGTTCGGCTTCAGCCCAGTCAGCACTAACAACCTGGGTTAAGGTCGCAAAATTATCGTCAGTGCTAACTGCGTTCCGTAAGCGTATGGTGTGGCCGGAAATCTCATAGTGAGCGCCCATCAGTTGGCCTGCATCGCTTTGTAGCGTGCGTGCAGCATCGGCTATAAGATTCAGATAATCGGATTCTTCCGGCGCTTTTGCCAGTATAAAAGAGGATGATGCCCGCGCGTGCAGCAACTGCTCAAGCGCAAATTGCAGTCGCGGTTGAGTGTCACTGAATAAAGGATCGTTTTCGTCAATCAAATGTGGCTGTGCGAATACTTCCTGATAGCTTTCGGTATCAGGAATCAGGTCACGCCATGCAAGTTTCGTAATGGTCAAAGTCGATGTTTTTTAGTCTGTTGTCAAAGGCGCGATTATACCGTAACCGGCACTGCAGCACACGTAGAAAGCACCGACAAAAGTCCCGGCATGCGCGTTAAAGCTCACAGGACAGAGATTCTTTTCATCACACAGGTAAAAAGCTGATATTCTGTAAAGAGTTACACGGTAACATTGAGATCGCTATGAAATATCAACAACTTGAAAATCTTGAAAGTGGTTGGAAATGGAAATATCTGGTGAAGAAGCACCGTGAAGGTGAGTTGATCACCCGTTACATAGAGGCCAGTGCCGCCCAGGAAGCCGTCGATGTGTTGCTATCGCTGGAGAACGAACCTGTACTCGTAAATGGCTGGATTGAAAAACATATGAATCCAGAGCTGCTTAATCGCATGAAACAGACGATTCGGGCCAGACGAAAACGGCACTTTAATGCGGAGCATCAGCATACGCGCAAGAAATCTATCGATCTGGAATTTATTGTCTGGCAAAGGTTAGCAGGGCTTGCGCAACGTCGTGGTAAAACGCTATCCGAAACGATTGTCCAGCTGATTGAAGATGCGGAAAACAAAGAGAGGTATGCGAATAAAATGTCTTCTTTGAAGCAGGATTTGCAGGCATTACTTGGTAAGGAATAACTGGCGAAGGTCATTTACTTTACTACAGATGAAAAAAAACCCCGCAGTAGCGGGGTTTTTTATTAGACGAGAACTTAAGCCTGCGGCTGAGTTACAACGTCTTTGATGCCTTTAACTTCGATCTCTACGCGACGATCCGGAGCCAGGCAGTCGATCAGAGCAGCACGCTGTTTCACGTTGTCACAGGTGTTGCCAGTAACCGGGTTGGATTCGCCCATACCACGTGCGGAGATCTTGTCAGACGGGATACCTTTGGAGATCAGATAATCAACGACGGACTGAGCACGACGCTCGGACAGACCCTGGTTGTAAGCGTCAGAACCGATGCGGTCAGTGTAACCCAGAACAACTACGGAACCGTCTTTCGGATCCAGGTTGCTCAGCTGGCTGTACAGCTGATCCAGAGCAGCCTGACCTTCCGGTTTCAGGGTTGCTTTGTTGAAGTTGAACAGAACGTCAGACTTCAGAGTGAAGTGCTTGGTCTGTACTTCTGGAGCCGGAGCCGGAGCCGGAGCAACTACTGGAGCTGCTTCGCCCTGACCGAAACGGTAGGAAACACCCAGGCTCAGCAGACCGTTGTCCGGACGAGTACCGATGGTGTTAGCGTCACCGATGTTGTTGGTCCACTGATATTCCAGACGGGTAGCGATTTCTGGAGTGATCGCGTACTCAACACCACCTGCGAATACCGGAGAAACGCCGGTGTCGTGGTCTTTAAAGGATGGGCCACCAGGTACGTTAGCCTTGGTGTCTGCGCGCCATACCATACCACCCAGACGAGTGTAGATGTCCAGATCGTCAGTGATTGGGTAACCCAGTTTAGCGGTCAGCTGAACGCCCTGAGCTTTGTATGCGCCGTTGATGTTGTCGCCTTTGTACGGCATACGACCTAACCAGTCGTAACCCATTTCAAAGCCAACATACGGGTTAACCTGGTAACCACCAAAAGCACCTGCACCCAGTTGGTTTTCGTGGGTCGGACCATTGTTAGGAATGAAACCAGTGTCATGGTACTGGGACCAGCCCAGTTTAGCACCAGTGTACCAGGTGTTATCTTTCGGAGCGGCCTGCGCTACGGTAGCGAAACCAGCCAGTGCCACTGCAATCGCGATAGCTGTCTTTTTCATTTTTTGCGCCTCGTTATCATCCAAAATACGCCATGAATATCTCCAACGAGATAACACGGTTAAATCCTTCACCGGGGGATCTGCTCAATTGTAACTCTGCCGATAAATTCGGCTTATGCCGAGCACCCCTGGCGATGTAAAGTCTACAACGTAGTTGAAAACTTACAAGTGTGAACTCCGTCAGGCATATGAAAAAAAAGACTTGTATAAGGTACGTTTAACCGTTTTTGTTAACGATACTTTACAGGATAAAATCGCGGAAACCGCTTCAGACAAGCCTCCACAAGTAAAATTAGTGACAAGTGAAAGCGTCTACGGGTTAACAAAAAAAGTTCCAGGATTAATCCTAAATTTACTTAATGATACAAATTTGAGTGAATTTTTAGCCCAGAAAGTTGTCTCGTGGCGTGAGAGTGTGTGCTTACTGGACGCATAATAAACCCCATTGCGTTACCTTCATTGGCGGCATCGACAAGATCAGCATGCTCTTCTTCTGTCAGATCGTCTGCCAACCAACCGATCACTACGCTGTAATTTCCCGTACGCAAAGCACGAACCATTGATTCCACGGTGTGACAAGGGGAAAGCTGGCTTATCTGCATCACCTTAGTTAAGGGTAGTCCCGCTGCCTGCACCCATTCACGACTTAGTTTTTGTTGCGGCGTTAACCAAAGTTGCCAACGCGATTGTTGGCCGAGTTGCTGTAATAATGGCAAAAGCAGGAGTTGCGTCATCATGGGCTGATCTTCGCGATAGACAACTTCACTAATTAGCCCGGCTGTAGTGTTTTCCGTAGAGACACGCGCAATTTTGCTTGCTGTGGAGGAGAACATCGAAGAACGATTTGCGTAGCCTGAAGTGTACATAATCAATCCAGCCCTGTGAGTTACTGTATGAATATACAGTACATCCAGTGACAACAAAGATCAACACAAATTTCGGAAAGAGCCTCGCAATTTTTGTCGTTGGTGACCTGAAAACTTAAATTAATCTTGCCCCTTGAGAATAAGTTGCCTATTTTCGTATTTAACGGATCCGTTAATGTGAATTATTCTTTTATATTATGATTTTAAAAGGAATTTTATGAAAAGCCTCTCCTACAAGCGGATCTATAAGTCACAAGAATATCTATCGATGTTAGGCACTATTGAATATCGATCGTTGTTTGGCAGTTACAGTCTGACCGTTGACGATACAGTGTTTGCGATGGTTTCTGATGGTGAGTTGTATCTTCGGGCTTGTGAGCAAAGCGCACAGTACTGTGTAAAACATCCACCAGTCTGGCTGACATACAAAAAGTGTGGCCGTCCCGTTACTCTCAATTACTACCGGGTTGATGAAAGCTTATGGCGGAATCAACAGAAGTTGGTGCGGCTGTCGAAATATTCGCTGGACGCTGCGCTTAAAGAGAAAAGTACGCGCGACACCCAGCAACGGCTGAAAGATTTGCCCAATATGTCTTATCACCTGGAAGCGATTCTCGGGGAAGTGGGGATTAAGGATGTTCGGGCGCTACGTATACTTGGGGCGAAAATGTGCTGGTTGCGACTACGGCAGCATAACAGTCTGGTGACAGAAAAGATTCTGTTCATGCTTGAAGGCGCAATTATCGGTATTCATGAAGCTGCGCTCCCGGTGGCACGCCGCCAGGAGCTTGCAGAATGGGCAGATTCTATTACACCGAAACAGGAGTTTCCTGAGGAACTTGAGTAATCCGACGTTGCAGACGGCCAATTTCTGGCAGTAATGCAATCAGTAACCCGATTTGCTGTACGACCAGAGGTTCTTTGCTGTCTGCCCGCGGTTCAAGTTGTTGCATCCGCTGTTTCAGGCCAGCTAATGCCTGATTGACGCGTTCTTCATCGGCAGGTTGATGATGTAGCGCGTCATCAACATAGCAAACTGCGTCATCAAGAAACGCCAGAATTTCAGGGTTGGTTAACTGCTCGCGGTGTGCGCCGAGGGCAGAAATATAGCTGGTAAACGTATGGTTAAGGCACAGTAAACGGAATGCGTCATCGCGAATTTGCGGTGTGACGTTCGGCTCACTGGACATATTCGACACCACCGACGCCAGTTCAGCATCACGGTTGTGAGCATCGCGACGGGCAATACGATACGCCAGACGGTTGTCACGCCCCTGATGATATTGCTCAAGAATGGCATCGAGATAACGGCAGTTAGCATCCGTCGCGCGTTCAAGCATTCGCGGCAGATTGCGAAACCGCCAGTCGGGCCAGATGTAGCTCACCGCCGCCCATGCTATTGCACAGCCGATCAGTGTATCGATTACGCGAGGCAGCGCGACTTCAAAACCTTCACCCAGCAAGTTGAAGCACAGTAACACCAGAAGTGTAATGAACATCGTTGCATGAGCGTATTGCACGTTACGGAAAGCAAAAAAGAGCACGCCGGTAATCACCAGCAGCACCAGTTGTCCTTCCAGTGACGGAACAAACCACAGCACAGGAATACCAATCGCAATACCCACTAACGTACCAATAATCCTTAACTTCAGTCGGTGGCGCGTGGCGTTATAGTTTGGCTGGCAGACAAACAGACTTGTCAGCAAGATCCAATACCCGTGATGCATTCCGGTAATCTGAATGATGGCGTAACCAACACACAATACCAGCGACATTCTCACTGCATGGCGAAAGAGTGCAGACTCCGGCGTTAAGTTACGTTTAAGACGCAGCCAGATATCGCTAAACCCGCGAGGGCTGTCGTCGGCGAGTTCATTTTCGTCTGCATTGTGGGGCAGCGCCTGGGCTTGTTCTGATTCAATCGTCGCCAGTTGGGCATCTATGGCACGTAAATTGTTCAGCAGGAATCCCAGTATTTTTAGCAGATCGGCGGGCGCACCGTTTTCGCGCATTCGCTCAAGTGCGGCGTCAATATGCGTAAAAGCGCGTTCAAAATGTGGATCGTGCTGATAAGGCTGGCGCAGTAAAATACAGCGTGACAATTGTTGGCAGGCTTGTCCCTGCATCGACATCAGGCGCTGGAAGCGGAACAGCACGTCGCTGTGGCGAAAATGTTCTCGCAGCGTTTGATACTGAATATGTGAAGAGCTCGCTCGCTCGTGGATATCCTGCGCTACAAAATAGTAATGTAGTGTACGACGCGTTCCCCGCTGACCGCGGTCGCCGCGTAAACGGGTCAGCAACGAGATTTTCGTCTGGTTCAGCGTCACCATAAGTTGCCCGTTGGCGAGCGCCAAATCATACAGTGGTGCCTGGCTTTCATCCTCAATATCAGGATCAAACATACGTGACTTGAGTTCCAGATACCGCGCCAGTTGTTCATAACAACGTGCCAGGTTGTCCTGCAACGGGCGGACAGGGAACAGCAAATGACCAATAAGCGTCAGGATGTTGTACCAAACCGCACCAGCAAGCAGATAGATAGGCTGCTGATACCAGTGCTCATACAGGGAGGTTCCCAGCATCGTGTAAATGGCAATCAGCAATGCACCGAAAGCGATGGTCGCATAGCGTTGACCCAGACCACCGAGCAAAATGAAGCCGCTGGTGGAGAGCGTTAAACCAATAGCGAACAGCCAGGGCCACGGAAATAACAGCTCTACTGAAGCCGAGGCAATAAAAAAACAGAACAGCGTAATAATGAGATTACGCAGACGTCCCGCCAGTCGGTCGTCGAGATCGGTCAGTGCTGCCGCCACCATTCCGAGAGTCAGCGGAATCGTAAGTTTTATATCACCCAGCCACCACGGAAACGCAGTAGTGCCGCAAAGTGCGATAAAAATGCGCGCGTAATACAGCCAGGTGCTGTTCCAGGTATAGCGTTTGAGCAAAGGACTTAGCATAAAGGCCATAATGTTGGATTATTGGAAACGGCGACGTGCATTGGCTTCACGCGCAGCTTGAGCTGTTTCTACCGATACCACGCGGCGTCCGACCGGCCACAGTGCAATAGCGGCAATTTTAAAGTTCGCAATACCAACCGGAATACCAATGATGGAAATGCATTGAGCGATACCTGTTGCGATATGCATCAGGCATAGCCACCAGCCGAAAAAAACCAGCCAGAAAATATTCAGCACCGTACCGCCAGTGTTAAGCAGCACATTTTTGCCTGCCGGGTTTAGTTCATCGACATGAATGGCTTCATTGCCATAAGGCAGCAGAGACAGTTTGGTTATCTCCCAGCAGGACCGTGTCAGCGGTAAGGTAAAAATCAGCACAATACTGACCAGGGTCGCTAACAGCCAGCCAAGAGTGGTGGCGAATCCGCCAAGCACAAAGTTCAGAATGTTCAAAACGGTACGCATAAAACCTCGCTTTACTGTGGTTTTCAGTAATGGGCGGCAATTGTAACGTTTTTTTGGGCTGGAGCACGTTTTCTCTGGCGGTTACACTGATAAGAAATGACATCGTGTGGATCTACAGAGACATGGAACTGAAAGCGACAACTCTTGGCAAACGTCTGGCACAGCACCCTTACGATCGGGCGGTGATCCTCAATGCCGGGATAAAAGTTTCCGGCGATCGCCACGAATACCTTATTCCTTTCAATCAATTACTGGCTATTCACTGCAAACGTGGTTTGGTATGGGGTGAGCTGGAATTTGTATTGCCTGATGAAAAAGTCGTGCGTCTGCATGGCACTGAATGGGCAGAGACGCAGCGTTTTCACCATCATCTTGATGCTCACTGGCGGCGCTGGAGCGAGGAAATGAGCGAAATTGCCGCTGGCGTATTGCAGCAACAACTGGATCTTATTGCTGCCCGCACTGGAGAAAATAAATGGCTGACGCGGGAGCAAACCACTGGGGTACAGCAACAAATTCGTCAGGCTTTGTCAGCGTTGCCATTACCGGTTAATCGCCTGGAGGAATTTGATAACTGTCGTGAGGCGTGGCGCAAATGTCAGGCCTGGCTGAAAGATATTGAAGGCAGTCGGTTGCAGCATAATCAGGCGTATACCGAAACCATGCTTAACGAATATGCGGATTTTTTCCGTCAGGTTGAGTCTTCACCGCTTAATCCGGCGCAGGCCCGGGCGGTGGTTAATGGTGAGCATTCCCTGTTAGTGCTGGCTGGCGCAGGAAGCGGAAAAACGTCTGTGCTGGTGGCGCGCGCAGGCTGGTTACTGGCGCGTGGTGAAGCATCTCCCGAGCAAATTTTATTGCTGGCGTTTGGCCGAAAAGCGGCGGAAGAGATGGACGAGCGGATCCGCGAACGGCTGCATACCGAAGAGATTACCGCGCGCACGTTTCATTCTCTGGCCCTGCATATTATTCAGCAAGGCAGCAAAAAAGTACCGACAGTCAGCAACCTGGAAAATGACACCGCAGCCCGCCATGAACTCTTTATTGCTGAGTGGCGCAAGCAGTGTAGTGAAAAGAAAGCACAGGCGAAGGGCTGGCGACAATGGTTGATGGAAGAACTGCAGTGGTCAGTGCCAGAAGGCAACTTCTGGGATGATGAAAAATTGCAGCGTCGTCTCGCATCTCGCCTCGATCGCTGGGTCAGTCTGATGCGGATGCACGGCGGCGCGCAGGCTGAAATGATTGCCAGTGCGCCAGAAGAGATTCGGGATCTGTTCAGTAAACGAATCAAATTGATGGCACCGTTGCTGAAAGCCTGGAAAGGTGCGCTGAAAGCGGAAAATGCCGTCGATTTTTCAGGTCTGATTCATCAGGCGATTGCTATCCTTGAGAAAGGGCGGTTTATCAGCCCGTGGAAACATATTCTGGTTGATGAATTCCAGGACATCTCCCCACCGCGAGCGGCTTTGCTGGCAGCATTGCGTAAACAAAATAGTCAGACAACGTTGTTTGCCGTTGGCGATGACTGGCAGGCTATTTACCGCTTCAGCGGCGCGCAAATGTCGCTCACCACGGCCTTCCATGAAAACTTTGGTGAAGGCGATCGCTGTGATTTAGACACGACTTACCGTTTCAATAGCCGTATCGGAGAGGTGGCAAACCGTTTTATTCAGCAGAACCCTAATCAGTTGAAAAAACCGCTGAATAGCTTAACGAATGGTGACAAAAAAGCCGTCACCTTGTTGGATGAGAGTCAGCTTGACGCTTTACTGGACAAGCTATCTGGTTATGTCAAACCCGATGAGCGCATTCTGGTACTGGCGCGTTACCACCATCTGAAGCCCGTTACTCTGGATAAAGCCACGACGCGCTGGCCGAAGCTGCAAATCGACTTTATGACCATTCATGCCAGCAAAGGGCAACAGGCCGACTACGTCATCATCGTTGGTTTGCAGAAGGGGAGTGATGGCTTCCCGGCTGTGGCGCGTGAGTCCATTATGGAAGAGGCGCTACTGCCACCGGTAGAGGACTACCCGGACGCCGAAGAACGGCGATTGATGTACGTTGCGCTCACTCGCGCACGGCATCGGGTTTGGGTACTGTTCAGCAAAGAGAATCCTTCTCCCTTTGTGGACGACCTGAAAAAACTGGATGTACCGGTAGCAAGGAAACCGTAAGAAGCAGGCGGCGAGTGCCGCCTGTGCGAACTTACTTCAGGCGTTCTGCGAGATAACGCTGATAATCCGGGATCAGAATATCTACAGCGTCGTTGAAATGTGGTGACTGGATGATGAAATCAGCCGTTGCCACGTTGGTGGCGACCGGAATGTTCCACACCGTCGCCAGACGCAGCAACGCTTTCACGTCGGGGTCGTGTGGTACAGCATTCAGCGGGTCCCAGAAGAAAATCAGCACATCAATTTTCCCTTCTGAGATCAATGCGCCAACCTGCTGATCGCCGCCCATCGGGCCGCTCAGCATCGCGTTGACGTTCATTCCTGTCGCGCGGGAAATTAAGTTACCCGTGGTTCCCGTTGCATAAAGTTCGTGCTGCTCCAGAAGCGGCTGATGCCGTTCCACCCAGCTCATGAGCATTTGCTTGCAGTGATCATGTGCCACCAGCGCAATATGTTTACGCGCCGCCATTGTGCGAGTTGTCAGTTCCATAATTTACATCCGTAGTTAACTTTCCTACAGACTACTGTAAGCACTTATCGCTGCAAGATAAAGACTGAAAAAGCCTGCGCACAGGCACAAAAATCTCAGGAAGAAGGTTGTTTTTCCGCCCATTGCAGAAAGTTATTACGCGTTTGTGGGTCAGCCAGTTTAAACCAATACTTCAGCCGTTGTTCAGTGAGCACCTGTGACTGCGGAGGAATCGCATCCAGTTCCGAAACGCCGGAGAGCAGTGTACTGTCGTCCGCCATCATAGTGGCAAATTGCGGTAGCGAAGCGCGTTTTGCGGATTTGTTATAGCGTTCGACTTCCAGCTCATAATCGATTGTTTTCCCGGCCGAGGTAATGGCGAGAATATCCAGCTTCACCGGAATCGGCGTCGCATCGCCATCTAACAATTCAAGGTTCGGCGCTGCGTCAAAATGGTTCGCTTCTCGTTCATTCTCCAGGCGAGGGAGACGAAAATTCACCTGACTAATGAGCTGGGTATTAAAGCTAACGACCAGCGGCGGGGAGATATAAAGTCGTTCTTCGTTACTGGAAAGATGGATTGTCTTTTCAACGCGAAACACTAACTGATGTGGCCCATTATCCAGTTCGATGCTATCAGCACCGCGAAGCAGAGAACTGGAAACCTTTTTACCGTCGAGTATCAGGAGATCAACATCGCTGGATAGCCGCAGTGTGGTGGCAAAAACGGATACCGGCAAACACAGTGCAATCAAGGTGGTCATAATGCCGGTTTTCATAGGTAGCTCCTGTCCAAAGACCGCCCGACTAATAATGTATCAAAATTTTTCTTTAATCATACTTACTAACATATAGACATGTTTTCTGCTTTTGCTCTCATACATTCGTAGTAGCTACATGGTTGGCATGTCGGGATTGTCGTACACTTTGGTAAATAGTCTGGAGGAAATGATGAAAGAAACCGATATTGCAGGCATTTTAACGTCCACTCGCACCATTGCGCTGGTGGGAGCAAGTGACAAACCCGATCGTCCAAGTTATCGCGTAATGAAGTATCTGCTCGATCAGGGCTATCACGTTATTCCCGTCTCCCCAAAGGTCGCCGGTAAAACGCTGTTAGGCCAGCAAGGTTACGGCACGTTGGCGGAGGTTCCGGAAAAAGTGGATATGGTCGATGTTTTCCGTAATTCAGAAGCAGCATGGGGCGTGGCGCAGGAGGCGATCGCTATTGGGGCGAAAACCTTATGGATGCAGCTGGGTGTTATAAATGAACAGGCGGCAGTGCTGGCGCGTGATGCAGGGCTAAACGTGGTGATGGATCGCTGCCCGGCGATTGAGATCCCTCGTTTGGGCCTGGCGAAATAAAAAAATACCCGGAAGGCGAAAACCTTCCGGGCATGTTTATGAGGATTAGTTACGCAGACGCGGCGCCTGGAGTTGTTTGCGGATAGTCTGCGCTAGCTCATCCATTGACGGTTGCTCTGGATGTTCATCCTGCAATTCGCTACTTAGCTGGGCTTCAGCCAGGTAGGTATGAACCGGTAGGCCGTTGTCATCCTCCATCACCACGTGATACCACGGAGCGGCGCGAAGCTCGTCATTCACCGCCAGCTCATCAGGCGACGGTTCAGAGAGCGAGTAAACCGGGTCGATATCCACGACCACTCCGAGATAACCTAACAGGGAATGGCGGACCTGCTGGCCGATACCGAATTTGCTGGCAATCATAGTCACCTCCCGGGAAATCTTTACCTTTGATATATGGGCAAAATTTCACTTTTCAAGTTACATGACGCGACAGGCAAACCCTTTCAGATATAGCCCTTCCGGGTAGGTAGCGATCACCGGGTGATCGGCGGCCTGACGGAACTGCTCTATAAATTGTACATCACGACCGGCATCAATTGCGGCGTCAGCGATGATTTTCTGAAATAAATCGCTGGTCATCAGGCCAGAACATGAGAAAGTCAGGAGAACTCCGCCTTCATTCAGCAGCTGAATGGCCAGCATGTTGATGTCTTTATAGCCACGGCATGCGCCCATCAACTGGCTTTTATTCTCAACAAACTTCGGCGGGTCCATCACGATAACGTCAAATTTTTCACCGCGATCGCGATAGGTACGCAGCAATTTAAAAACGTCATCACGGACAAACTCAGCCTTGCTCAGATCCAGCTTGTTCAGCTCAACGTTCTGCCGCGCGATATCCAGGGCTTCCTGCGAAGTATCGACACTGACTACCTGGCTGCATCCACCCATTAATGCCGAGACGGCGAAACCACCGGTATAGGAGAAACAGTTGAGTACGCGTTTATTTTCAACGTAGCGGCGGGTAGCCAGGCGGCTGTCACGCTGGTCAAGGTAGTAGCCCGTTTTGTGACCGTGTTGAATGTCCACCAGCAACTTCATACCGTGTTCTTCAATCGGCAGCAGGGCAGGCGGCAGCTCGCCGGTAACGGGACCCTGGGTCAGCTCCATACCTTCTTTTTTACGTACAGCGACGTCGCTGCGGTCGTAAATTGCGCACTCCGGATAGAGCGTTTGCAGGGCGCTAATTAATGCCGCGCGCTGATACTCTGCGCCAGCACTCAGCAGTTGCAGCACCAGAAAATTGCCGAAGCGGTCGATAGTAATGCCAGGCAGGCCATCAGATTCGCCAGCGATTAAACGATAGCTGTCGAGGCCATCTTTTTTCGCCAGCCAGTCGCGCCACTTTTGCGCCTGTTGTAAACGGCGAGTAAAAAAGGCAATGTCGATGGATTCTGACGGGTCAAACGTCCAGACGCGCGCACGGATTTGCGATGCTGGCGAATAAGCGCCGCGTGCTAACCATTTTCCCTGATGATCAACAATATCGATGGTTTCTCCGAGGCTGGCTTTACCTTCCATTCGGGCAACGGCGCCGGAAAAGACCCACGGATGGCGACGAAGTAATGATTTTTCGCGCCCTTTGGCTAACACTAAACGTACACTCATAATTAACTATTCTGTCGATGCAAAGAAATGGGCGCCATTGTCCGGAGTTTTCCATGGATTTGCAACGCGTCCATTAAGGATAAGGAGAGCAGTCATGTCGAAAGTCTGCATAATTGCCTGGGTATACGGCCGGGTTCAGGGCGTAGGGTTTCGCTATACCACCCAGTACGAAGCGAAAAGATTGGGATTAACTGGTTACGCCAAAAATCTTGACGATGGCAGCGTGGAAGTCGTTGCCTGCGGTGAAGAAGGGCAGGTGGAAAAATTAATGCAGTGGTTAAAAAGCGGCGGCCCGCGTTCAGCGCGTGTGGAACGGGTGCTTAGCGAGCCGCATCATCCCTCCGGGGAGTTAACGGATTTTCGTATTCGTTAAATGCATTTCACCGGTTTAGGCAGGCCAGCAATTTTGGTGGCTTGCTTTGCCGGGCCTTTCGGGAACAGTCGGTACAGATAGCGGCTATTGCCTTTCTCTTCACCAAATTTATTCGCCATCGCTTTAACCAGCATACGAATTGCCGGAGAGGTATTAAATTCCAGGTAGAAGTCACGCACAAAACGCACCACCTCCCAGTGTTCTGGCGACAGTGTAATACCTTCGTTCTCTGCAATGACCACCGCCAGTGGTTCGCTCCACTGGCTACTCTCTTTGAGATAGCCTTCGGTATCGGTTTCTATCTCTTTACCTTCGAAGATCAGCATAATTATTTACTACCTTAGTCAGACTGGCGGCAGTGTAACAAAAAACAAAGCCCCGCATAAAGCGAGGCTCAGAAAGAGATAGCGGGCGAGATTAATCGCGGCTGGCGAAGCCCAGAATGCTCAACAGGCTAACGAAGATGTTATACAGCGACACATACAGGCTCACAGTGGCACGAATGTAGTTCGTTTCACCGCCGTGGATGATGTTGCTGGTTTCAAACAGAATTGCGCCAGAGGAGATCAGAATGAACACCGCGCTGATCGCCAGATGCAGAGCAGGCAGTTGCAGGAAGATATTCGCTACCATCCCGATCAGGACAACAACAATACCCGCCATCAGCATACCGCCGAGGAACGACATATCTTTGCGAGTGGTCAGCACATACGCAGAGCAGCAGAAGAACACTAATGCCGTACCGCCCAACGCCATGGCAATTACGTCACCCATTCCGGCTGACAGATAGGTGTTCAGAATTGGCCCGAGGATATAACCCAGAAAACCGGTAAACGCGAATGCGGAGATAATCCCGGTTGGCTTATTCGCCGTTTTATAGGTCAGGAACATCAAACCATACATACCCACCAGCGTCAGAATCAGCCCCGGAGATGGCAGCATCAGAACCGTACTGGCCGTCGCGGTAATCGCCGAAAAGGCCAGTGTCAGGCTCAGGAGAAAATAGGTATTACGCAGCACCTTATGGGTGCTAAGCAGCGATGTACGGTCATGTGAAGAACTAACAATACGATCCATTGAGTCACTCTCTATGACAGATGTAATTAATGAAGCAGCATAATGATAATGCCGAAAGCTACACAGAGGTTTTACCCATCTTTACGCATTTGATCTGGAACAGGTTTAGCAGAGGATGGTTAAGCCACTGAGTGTGGTATAGCATTTTGACAGGTAAAAGAAAAAGGGGTTAGCATTTAGCTAACCCCTTATCTTATTTGGCGGAAGCGCAGAGATTCGAACTCTGGAACCCTTTCGGGTCGCCGGTTTTCAAGACCGGTGCCTTCAACCGCTCGGCCACACTTCCGGAATGACGCGAACTATAAACATCCCGATGCGTCGTGTAAACCCCCAATTTGTTTGTTTGCTTGAAAAACAGACAAATGCGTGTCGATAGCTTGAAATAACAGCAATTTGGACATTCTGTCGCCATAAAAATGGGCTCGTAATTCTTCTGCGCCAAACCTTAAGGAAAATAAGGTCCATTTTTATCGCTAAAAGACAAATCCACACAGTTTGTATTGTTTTGTGCAAAAGTTTCACTACGCTTTATTAACAATACTTTCTGGCGACGTGCGCCAGTGCAGAAGGATGAGCTTTCGTTTTCAGCCTCTCACGTAAAACGATGGTTTGCCTTGCTACAGGGACGTCGCTTGCCGACCATAAGCGCCCGGCGTCCTGCTGGTGTCGCAAGGAGAAGAGACGTGCGATATGAATAACGAGGAGACATTTTACCAGGCCATGCGGCGTCAGGGGGTCACCCGGCGCAGCTTTCTCAAATATTGCAGTCTGGCTGCAACCTCGCTGGGATTAGGCGCGGGAATGGCACCAAAGATTGCCTGGGCGCTGGAAAATAAACCGCGCATTCCGGTGGTGTGGATCCACGGTCTGGAATGCACCTGCTGTACCGAATCTTTTATCCGCTCCGCTCACCCACTGGCGAAGGATGTCATTCTTTCCCTTATTTCTCTCGACTACGACGATACTCTGATGGCTGCCGCCGGAACTCAGGCGGAAGAAGTCTTTGAAGACATCATCACGCAATACAATGGCAAATATATCCTCGCGGTAGAAGGTAATCCGCCACTGGGCGAGCAGGGGATGTTCTGTATCAGCAGCGGTCGACCGTTTATTGAAAAACTCAAACGTGCCGCTGCCGGAGCCAGTGCGATTATCGCCTGGGGAACCTGCGCGTCCTGGGGCTGCGTGCAGGCCGCGCGACCTAATCCGACGCAGGCAACGCCTATCGACAAAGTCATCACCGACAAACCCATTATCAAAGTGCCTGGCTGCCCGCCGATCCCGGATGTGATGAGCGCCATCATTACTTACATGGTGACGTTCGATCGCCTGCCGGATGTCGACAGAATGGGGCGTCCGCTGATGTTCTATGGCCAGCGAATCCACGATAAATGCTATCGCCGCGCCCACTTCGACGCCGGAGAGTTTGTGCAGAGTTGGGATGATGACGCGGCGCGTAAAGGTTACTGCCTGTACAAAATGGGCTGCAAAGGGCCAACTACGTATAACGCCTGTTCCTCTACCCGCTGGAACGATGGCGTTTCCTTCCCGATCCAGTCTGGTCACGGTTGTCTTGGCTGTTCTGAAAATGGCTTCTGGGATCGCGGCTCGTTCTACAGCCGCGTGGTCGATATTCCGCAAATGGGGACTCACTCCACCGCCGATACCGTCGGCTTAACCGCGCTTGGCGTGGTGGCTGCGGCGGTTGGCGTACATGCAGTCGCCAGCGCCGTTGACCAGCGCAGACGTCATAACCAGCAACTTGCAGAAGCAGAACAACAGCCGGGCAACGAGGATAAACAGGCATGAGCACTCAGTACGAAACTCAGGGATACACCATCAACAATGCCGGGCGCCGCCTGGTGGTCGACCCGATCACGCGCATCGAAGGCCATATGCGCTGCGAAGTAAATATCAACGATCAGAATGTGATAACCAATGCCGTCTCTTGCGGCACGATGTTTCGCGGGCTGGAGATCATCCTGCAAGGGCGCGATCCGCGCGATGCGTGGGCGTTCGTTGAACGTATTTGCGGCGTTTGCACCGGCGTACACGCCCTGGCTTCGGTTTACGCCATCGAAGATGCCATCGGTATTAAAGTGCCGGACAACGCCAATATCATTCGTAACATTATGCTGGCAACGCTCTGGTGCCACGATCACCTGGTGCATTTCTATCAGCTCGCCGGGATGGACTGGATCGACGTGCTAAACGCGCTGAAAGCCGATCCGCGGAAAACGTCCGAACTGGCGCAAAGCCTCTCTTCGTGGCCGAAATCGTCTCCTGGCTATTTCTTCGATGTGCAAAACCGACTGAAGAAATTTGTTGAAGGCGGGCAGTTGGGGAGCTTCCGCAACGGCTACTGGGGCCATCCGCAATATAAACTGCCGCCAGAAGCCAACCTGATGGGCTTTGCTCACTATCTTGAAGCCCTCGACTTCCAGCGCGAAATTGTCAAAATCCACGCGGTCTTTGGCGGTAAAAACCCACATCCGAACTGGATTGTCGGCGGGATGCCATGTGCAATTAACATTGACGAAAGCGGCGCGGTCGGGGCGGTCAATATGGAACGCCTGAACCTGGTGCAGTCGATCATTACCCGTACGGCGGACTTCATTAATAACGTGATGATCCCCGACGCTTTAGCCATCGGCCAGTTCAACAAACCGTGGAGCGAAATCGGCACGGGCCTTTCGGATCAATGCGTCCTCAGCTACGGTGCGTTCCCCGATATCGCCAACGACTTTGGCGAAAAAAGTCTGCTGATGCCTGGCGGCGCAGTAATTAACGGCGACTTCAAAAACGTGTTGCCAGTAGATTTAGTGGATCCGCAGCAGGTGCAGGAGTTTGTCGATCACGCCTGGTATCGTTATCCCGACGATCGGGTTGGACGTCATCCCTTCGATGGTATTACCGATCCGTGGTACAACCCCGGCGATGTCAAAGGCAGTAACACCAACATTCAGCAGCTGAATGAACAGGAACGCTACTCGTGGATCAAAGCGCCACGCTGGCGCGGTCATGCGATGGAAGTGGGGCCGCTGGCGCGCACGTTGATCGCTTACCACAAAGGCGATGCGGCAACCGTTGAGTCTGTCGATCGCATGATGTCGGCACTGAACCTGCCGCTTTATGGCATCCAGTCAACGTTGGGCCGCATTTTGTGCCGCGCGCACGAAGCGCAGTGGGCCGCAGGTAAGTTGCAGTACTTCTTCGACAAGCTGATGACCAACCTGAAAAACGGCAATCTCGCCACTGCCTCTACCGAAAAATGGGAGCCTGCGACCTGGCCGAAAGAGTGCCGGGGCGTCGGTTTTACCGAAGCGCCGCGCGGGGCGTTAGGCCACTGGGCTGCCATTCGTGATGGCAAGATTGATCTCTATCAGTGCGTGGTGCCGACCACCTGGAACGCCAGCCCGCGCGATCCCAAAGGGCAAATTGGTGCGTATGAAGCGGCGCTGATGAACACCAAAATGGCTATTCCTGAACAGCCGCTGGAAATCCTGCGTACTTTGCACAGCTTCGACCCGTGCCTCGCCTGTTCAACTCATGTGCTGGGCGACGACGGTAGCGAGCTTATCTCCGTGCAGGTGCGTTAACAGCGAAGGAGAATCATCATGCAACAGAAAAGCGACAACGTTGTCAGCCACTATGTCTTTGAAGCGCCCGTGCGGATCTGGCACTGGCTGACGGTGCTGTGCATGGCAGTGTTGATGGTTACTGGCTACTTTATTGGCAAACCGCTGCCTTCGGTCAGCGGCGAGGCGACTTATCTGTTCTACATGGGGTACATCCGGTTAATTCACTTCAGTGCCGGGATGATTTTTACCGTGATATTACTGATGCGGATCTACTGGGCATTTGTCGGTAATCGCTACTCACGCGAGCTGTTCATCGTGCCAGTGTGGCGTAAAAGCTGGTGGCTGGGCGTGTGGTATGAAATTCGCTGGTATCTGTTTTTGGCAAAACGCCCGAGTGCTGATATTGGTCATAATCCCATCGCCCAGGCCGCGATGTTCGGCTATTTCCTGATGTCCGTTTTTATGATCGTCACCGGTTTTGCGCTGTTCAGCGAACACAGTCAGTACGCTATCTTCACACCGTTCCGTTACGTGGTGGAATTTTTCTACTGGACGGGCGGCAACTCAATGGACATTCACAGCTGGCATCGGCTGGGGATGTGGCTGATTGGCGCGTTTGTGATCGGTCATGTGTACATGGCGCTGCGTGAAGACATTATGTCTGACGACACGGTGATCTCCACGATGGTGAACGGCTACCGCAGCCACAAATTTTTTAAAGTCAAAAGCAACAAGGAGCGTTCATGAGTGAGCAACGCGTGGTGGTGATGGGGCTGGGAAATCTGTTGTGGGCCGATGAAGGCTTCGGCGTGCGGGTGGCAGAACGGCTGTATGCCCATTATCACTGGCCCGAGGAAGTGGAGATTGTCGATGGCGGTACCCAAGGGCTGAACCTGTTGGGCTATGTCGAAAGCGCCAGCCACTTGTTGATTCTCGATGCCATTGATTATGGGCTGGAGCCAGGAACGCTACGAACCTATGCCGGAGATCGTATTCCGGCCTATCTCAGCGCGAAGAAAATGAGCCTGCACCAGAACAGTTTCTCCGAAGTGCTGGCGCTGGCAGATATCCGCGGACATCTGCCAGCACATATTGCCCTCGTCGGCCTGCAACCCGCGATGCTCGACGACTACGGCGGTAGCCTGAGCGAACTGGCGCGAGAGCAACTGCCCGCTGCGGAACAGGCGGCGCTGGTACAGCTGGCTGAGTGGGGAGTTGTACCGCAACCGACTGAGGAGTCTCGTTGTCTCAATTATGACTGTCTGTCGATGGAAAATTACGAAGGCGTTCGCTTGCGCCAGTACCGGATGACGCTGGAGGAGCAGGGATGAGCAACGACATGCCATTTGATGCGTTGTGGCAACGAATGCTGGCGCGCGGCTGGACGCCGGTCAGTGAATCCCATCTTGATGACTGGCTTACGCAAACGCCAGACAGTGTGGTGTTGTTAAGCTGTGACCCAAAACGGACGCCTGAAGTCAGCGACAATCCGGTAATGATCGGCGAGCTACTGCGCGAGTTTCCAGACTATGCGTGGAAGGTGGCGATTGCCGATCTTGCGCAAAGCGAAGCCATTGGCGATCGCTTTGGTGTTTTTCGCTTTCCCGCCACCCTGGTGTTTACCGGCGGTCGCTATCGCGGCGTGTTGAACGGCATTCACCCGTGGGCGGAGCTGATAAACCTGATGCGTGGGCTTGTCGAACCGCAACAGGAGCGAGCCTCATGAGCGAAACTTTTTTCCATCTGCTGGGGCCAGGAACGCAACCGAACGATGACAGTTTCAGTATGAATCCATTGCCGATCACCTGTCAGGTGAATGATGAACCAAGTATGGCGGCACTGGAGCAATGTGCTCACAGCCCGCAGGTGATGGAGCTGTTAAACGAGTTGCAACATCAACTAAGCGAACGTCAGCTACCGCTGGGCGAGGTGCTGGCAGTCGATCTGTTAAATCTCAACGCCGACGATCGTCATTTCATCAATACGCTGCTTGGGGAAGGGGAAGTATCAGTGCGCATCCAGCACGCTGACGGCAGTGAAAGTGAAATTCAGGAGGCGATCTTCTGTGGATTATGGCGTGTACGCAGACGTCGCGGCGAACAGTTGCTGGAGGACAAACTGGAGGCTGGCTGCGCGCCGCTGGCGTTGTGGCAGGCGGCAACGCAAAACGCACTGCCGACAGATTCGCTATTACCGCCCCCCATCGATGGCCTGATGAATGGCTTACCGCTGGCCCATGAGTTGCTGGCGCATGTGCGAAACCCCGACGCGCAGCCGCACAGTATTAACCTGACGCAGTTACCCATCAGCGAAGCTGACCGGCTTTTTCTGTCGCGTCTTTGCGGGCCGGGCAATATTCAGATTCGCACCATTGGCTACGGCGAGAGCTATATCAACGCTACGGGATTACGCCATGTCTGGCATTTACGCTGTATGGACACCTTAAAAGGCCCGCTGCTTGAGAGTTATGAAATCTGCCCGATACCCGAAGTTGTGCTGGCTGCGTCGGAAGATCTGGCGGACTCTGCGCAGCGTCTCGGCGAGGTTTGTCAGTGGCTGGCGGAAAGCGCACAACAGTAAAAATGGTGGCAAATATCGCTTTCGGTCCTGTGAATATCGCAATTAGCGAATACAACTACCTACAAACTGTAAGGATAAAAAGAGGGATCTACTATTAAAGGGTTATTACCCTCTCTTCGCCTACAGGAGTTAGCATGTGGGATGTTATTGACTTATCGCGCTGGCAGTTTGCGCTGACCGCGCTGTATCACTTTTTATTTGTGCCCCTTACCCTGGGGCTGATTTTTTTGCTGGCCATCATGGAAACTATTTACGTGGTTACCGGCAAAACAATCTACCGCGATATGACGCGTTTCTGGGGTAAGCTCTTCGGTATCAACTTTGCTCTCGGCGTGGCCACTGGCCTGACGATGGAGTTTCAGTTTGGTACTAACTGGTCATTCTATTCCAACTATGTAGGCGACATTTTCGGCGCACCGCTGGCGATGGAAGCATTAATGGCCTTCTTCCTCGAATCCACTTTTGTTGGTCTGTTCTTCTTCGGCTGGCAACGCCTGAACAAATATCAACACCTGTTGGTCACCTGGCTGGTGGCATTCGGTTCAAATATCTCCGCATTGTGGATCTTGAATGCCAATGGCTGGATGCAGTTCCCGACCGGGGCGCATTTCGATATCGATACCCTGCGTATGGAGATGACCAGCTTCAGCGATCTGGTCTTTAACCCTGTCAGCCAGGTGAAATTTGTGCACACGGTGATGGCAGGTTATGTGACCGGGGCGATGTTCATTATGGCGATCAGCGCGTGGTATTTGCTGCGTGGGCGGGAGCGCGACGTTGCACTCCGCTCGTTTGCCATCGGTTCTGTCTTCGGGACCCTGGCGATAATCGGCGCGCTGCAACTCGGAGACAGCTCTGCATATGAAGTCGCACGAGTACAGCCGGTAAAACTGGCGGCGATGGAAGGGGAGTGGCAAACCGAACCGGCACCCGCGCCGTTCCATCTCGTTGCCTGGCCGGAACAAGATCAAGAACGCAACGCTTTTGCCATTAAAATCCCGGCCCTGTTAGGGATCCTCGCGACTCATTCATTGGATAAACCTGTTCCCGGGCTGAAAAATTTGATGGCCGAAACCTACCCACGGCTGCAACGCGGGCGCATAGCCTGGCTGTTAATGCAGGGGATATCGCAGGGCAACCGCGAGCCGCATGTATTACAGGCGTTTCGCGAGTTAGAAGGCGATCTCGGTTACGGCATGCTGCTCTCCCGCTATGCACCGGATATGAATCATGTCACTGCTGCGCAGTACCAGGCGGCGATGCGTGGCGCAATCCCGCAAGTGGCGCCGGTATTCTGGAGTTTCCGCATCATGGTTGGCTGCGGTTCGCTGCTGTTACTGGTGATGCTGATTGCGCTCGTCCAGACGCTGCGCGGCAAAATCGATCAACATCGCTGGGTGCTGAAAATGGCGCTCTGGAGTTTGCCACTGCCGTGGATTGCCATTGAAGCCGGGTGGTTTATGACCGAGTTTGGTCGTCAGCCGTGGGCGATTCAGGACATCTTACCGACATACTCCGCGCACTCTGCATTAACCACGGGCCAACTGGCCTTCTCTCTGATTATGATCGTAGGACTTTACACCCTGTTCTTAATCGCCGAAGTCTACCTGATGCAGAAATATGCCCGCCTGGGGCCGAGTGCGATGCAGAGTGAACAACCAGCGCAGCAACAGGGGTAAAGGAGAGAGTCATGTTTGATTATGAAACATTACGGTTCATCTGGTGGCTGCTGATGGGCGTCATCCTGGTGGTCTTTATGGTCACCGACGGATTTGACATGGGGATCGGTTGTCTGCTGCCACTGGTGGCGCGTGACGATGATGAACGCCGGATAGTGATCAACAGCGTTGGCGCTCACTGGGAGGGTAACCAGGTCTGGCTGATCCTCGCAGGTGGGGCATTATTTGCCGCCTGGCCCAGAGTCTATGCAGCGGCGTTTTCTGGCTTTTATGTGGCGATGATCCTGGTGCTGTGCTCGCTGTTCTTCCGCCCGTTGGCTTTTGATTATCGCGGCAAAATAGCGGATGCCCGCTGGCGCAAAATGTGGGATGCCGGTCTGGTCATTGGTAGTCTGGTCCCGCCAGTGGTCTTTGGTATCGCCTTCGGCAACTTGTTGCTCGGCGTGCCGTTTGCCTTCACTCCGCAATTACGCGTGGATTATCTCGGTAGCTTCTGGCAGTTGCTGACGCCATTCCCTTTGCTGTGCGGCTTGCTCAGTCTGGGGATGGTGATTTTGCAAGGGGGCGTCTGGTTGCAGCTGAAAACCGTTGGCGCTATTCATCTGCGTTCACAACTGGCGACCAAACGCGCCGCGCTGCTGGTGATGCTCTGCTTCCTGCTGGCGGGTTACTGGCTGTGGGTCGGTATTGATGGCTTTGTGTTACTCGCTCAGGATGTCAACGGTCCGTCCAATCCACTGATGAAAATGGTGACGGTACTGCCAGGCGCCTGGATGAATAACTTCGTCGAATCGCCCGTCTTGTGGATCTTCCCACTGCTCGGTTTCTTCTGCCCGTTACTGACGGCGATGGCAATTTACCGTGGTCGCCCCGGTTGGGGATTTCTGATGGCGTCATTGATGCAATTTGGTGTGATTTTCACCGCTGGCGTTACGTTATTTCCCTTTGTTATGCCTTCGAGTATCAGTCCGATATCCAGCCTGACCGTGTGGGATAGTACCTCCAGCCAACTGACACTTAGCATTATGTTAGTAATTGTACTGATATTTTTGCCAATAGTGTTGCTCTACACTCTATGGAGTTACTACAAAATGTGGGGTCGTATGACGACTGAAACTCTGCGCCGTCACGATCATGAGCTGTACTAAGGAGCATGAACAATGTGGTATCTATTGTGGTTCGTCGGCATTTTGTTGATGTGTTCGCTTTCTACCGTCGTGTTGGTATGGCTGGATCCGCGTCTGAAGGGATGACTGGCGTACAACGAACTTAGGCCTGATACGACGCGTCGCATCAGGCAGTCATGTCGGATATGAAAAACGGAAACATATCGATGAAAGCGATTTTGATCCCATTTTTATCTCTTCTGATTCCGTTAACCTCGTCACCTGCATTCGCTCAGAGTGAGCCGGAACTGAAGCTGGAGCGGGTGGTGATTGTCAGCCGTCATGGCGTGCGTGCGCCCACCAAAGCCACGCCACTCATGCAGGATGTCACTCCAGACACATGGCCTGAGTGGCCGGTGAAATTGGGCTGGTTGACCCCGCGTGGCGGCGAACTGGTCACTTATCTTGGGCATTATCAACGCCAACGCCTGGTCGCTGACGGTTTACTGGCAAAAAATGGCTGCCCGAAACCTGATCAGGTTGCGATTATTGCGGATGTCGATGAACGTACGCGTAAAACAGGTGAAGCCTTTGCTGCCGGGCTGGCACCCAACTGTACGATTACAGTACATACCCAGCCAGATACTTCCCGGCCCGATCCCCTGTTTAATCCCCTTAAAACTGGCGTTTGCCAACTGGATAAGCCGAACGTTACCGCGACTATTCTCAGTAGAGCAGGGGGATCGATAGCGGAGTTTACCGAGCATCGGCAAACCGCATTTCGCGAACTGGAGCAGGTTCTCAATTTCCAGCAATCAAATCTGTGCCTTAAACGAGACAATCAGGACGAAAGTTGTACGTTGACTCAGGCATTGCCGTCCGAACTCAAAGTGAGTGATGACAATGTATCCCTGACCGGTGCGGCAAGCCTGGCTTCAATGCTGACGGAGATATTTCTCCTGCAACAGGCACAGGGAATGCCGGAGCCTGGCTGGGGGCGAATTACTGATTCACACCAGTGGAACACCTTGCTAAGTCTGCATAACGCGCAGTTTTATTTGCTGCAACGGACACCAGAGGTTGCCCGTAGTCGCGCCACGCCGTTGCTGGATTTAGTGCTGACGGCGCTGACGCCAAATAACACGCAACAACAGGTTTATGGCGTGACATTACCCACTTCACTGCTATTTATTGCCGGACACGACACTAATCTGGCGAATCTGGGGGGCGCGTTAGAGCTTAACTGGACGCTACCAGGCCAGCCGGATAATACCCCACCGGGGGGCGAACTGGTTTTTGAACGCTGGCGGCGACTTAGTGATAACAGCCAGTGGATTCAGGTATCGCTGGTATTCCAGACCCTACAGCAGATGCGTGACAAAACTCCGTTGTCGCTAAAAACGCCGCCAGGCAAAGTGGCGTTAACGTTGGCTGAGTGTGGCGAAAGAAACGCGCAGGGCATGTGTTCGTTGGCTGGTTTTACGCAAATCGTGAATGAAGCACGCATTCCGGCATGCACTCTCCATCAGGACAAATAGACGTTTGCCGCTGAGGGGCCACGCAGGCCATTGACGCGGCAAAATTCCACGCGTAACCCTGGGGTGAGCACTTCTGCGTCGCGGGGGGTGAATGCGGAAATATGGACCTGGACTTCTTTACGACCGTCGGAGGGGATGATGAATCCTTTGCCGCTTTTGCGATCAAAGGTTTTGACAATTCCTGTCATTTTACGGGACAAACAAATTCCTTACTGATAAATCTGCGCTGCACTATACGGTCTAAATAAAATAAAGCCAGTTTTATTTAAGACCGCTGGACGGCCAAAATAAAGTTTGCTTAATCTTATTTATCATGCGTTAATAGCTGCGTCGGTTTGAAAGACAGACATCATACAAAGTAGTTTACTAAAGCAGTTCTCATTATCAGGCATTATCCCCTTCTTTTGAGTCTCTCTCCTGAACACTAAGTAGTTTCTGTATTAAAGCCCTGTTTGCCGAAAGGCCCAAAATGAAGGAAGTAAAAATATGTCTAATAAAATGACTGGTTTAGTAAAATGGTTTAACGCAGATAAAGGTTTCGGCTTTATCACTCCTGATGATGGCAGCAAGGACGTTTTCGTCCATTTCACCGCCATCCAGAGCAATGAATTCCGCACGCTGAACGAAAATCAGAAAGTCGAATTTTCTATTGAGCAGGGGCAACGTGGTCCCTCGGCAGCGAACGTTGTTACGCTCTAAGGTTGCCGCTATTACTCAGCATCTCCATTTCCGCTGTCCATGTTGTCATGGTTCACAGTACCGCACATCGGCATTCGATGTGACGGAGCGAAACCCTTTAGGTGCAAAGTGTATTTTCTGCAAGTCGATGATGATCACCTTTGATAACATCGCATTGCAAATACGCACTGACCAGACACCACTGGATTTCACCAAATAATATCAGGCTCCCTCGTGGAGCCTTTTTTATATCTGGCTTATTTTTCCTCAACTCTGTATGTATAATAAGCGATAACCTGTTGATTATTGAATCTTTCAGGGAGATAGCTTATAACATTTCTTACCTGACCAGGTACCGGGAACCAACACCTTACTGGCGTGTTGCTGTCTTTTAAGACCAGAAGAGGTTAACAGTGAATATTGAAGAGCTAAAAAAACAAGCCGAAACGGAAATCTCAGATTTTATCGCGCAAAAAATCGCCGAATTTAACAAGAACACAGGGAAAGAAGTCTCTGAAATTCGCTTCACCGCGCGGGAGAAAATGACCGGGCTTGAAAGTTATGATGTCAAAATCAAAATAATGTGATTTTGTGAACATCACCCCGTGCGAGGTGATGTTCCGCTTGTTGCTAATTTAGTGACCAATCATTGGCGCTTGTGGAATTAAGCGTCGGTACAACTCCTCCGGCACCGGGCTTTGCCATACTCCCGCATACATCGCATAAGCAATCACCGCGAATATAATTCCTGATACCAGTAGTGCCATGAGCCAGCCAGACAAGGCAAAGACCTTTTTATTTGCCGCAGGTTTTTGCAGCGAAAAGGTCAATGTTGAGGCCACCGGGCATGACTCCACGCAGGTCATACAACCGGTACATTCCACCGTTCTGACCTGAATTAATTTATCGACCGGGATCCGTGATGGGCAATTTTTCGCACATTTACCGCAGTCGATACAGCTTTCGGCATTGCGACGAATCTTAAACGGCGATAATAGCGAAACCAGTCCCATCAGCGCGCCATATGGGCAAAGATAACGACACCAGGCATGGCGAATAAACAGGCTGGCAATCAGCAAAACCGTCACGCTGATTAATGTCGCTTTCCCCATATGGCGAAAGAAATCGAGCATTTTAACGTCCATCACCACGCTATAAGGCGATAGCATAAAATAGTGAATCGCCTGGGCGGGCATGAATAACGCGATATAAAGAAAAAAGCTTAATAGCAAATATTTCACCGCGCGTAGAGGAATATCCAGCCAGCGGGGAGGGGCGAATTGTCGACCAAACACTTTTTTTCCGAGATCGCCAATTAATTCAGAGAGCGTACCAACAGGGCATAGCCACGAACAAAAGGCTTTTTTCAGCAGTAAGCTGATAATGATAAAAGCGACCAATAACAGCATCGCGGCGGCGTGCACGGAAGGTAACTGACCTGTTGCAAGGCTGTATTTCAGATTCATCAGACCAGCAATCGGCAGCCAACCTTCAATGCCACCCGGTCTGGCGACAAATGCCGTATTACCTGCCGTTTCGTAATAGCGCACCCAGTACCAAAAGGTGACGGCAATATAAATATTGATTGCCAACAGTAATAATTGCGTCGCTTTACGCCAGGTCGTGGCATTGCGCCAGTCATTCCACGGTAATTTACCGCCCGTCGTGCCTGGCCGTCTCTGCCAGCGGATTCTTTTTTTCTCTGCCATGATTTTGCCCGCCCGTTAAGTTGCATACCAAATGCCACTATTCTAAGTTTTCTCAACGGGATGATATTGATTCACATCGGGTTCGGGGCTTTCTTATTCAGCCACTGTTCCAGGGCCGCGATGCTACGCGTAATTTCTTCACGCGGCAGGGCCGCGGTTAATGGTTCCAGCTCAAGTTGTCCGCACAACTGACTGGCACTGCGCATGCCCAGACTGGCACAGCTGCTTTTCAACTGGTGCGCGGCACGTTTGATTTTGTCGCTGTCGTGTCTGGCGCGGGCAGTGTCCATTTCATCGAGAAGGGGCAGGGCATGTTGTTTAAATAATGTCAGCCATTCGTGGATTTTCTCCACCCCCATTAACTGCGCATCTTCATTGAGCTGCGATACATCCAGTGGTTGATGGTTATGTGTTTGCAGGTGCAGATAGTGCGCCAGTAACTGACCAAGCACTTCACGCGACACCGGTTTAGGGATAATTCCGCGAAATAGCGAACTGGTACGCTGGCGCAGCGTTTCGTCGATGACATGGGCGCTAAAGCCAATCAAAACCAGCGACGGATATTGCAGCGAAAGTTGCCGGGCAAGTGTAATGCCGTCGATATCCGGCAGATCAAAATCCACCAGTGCGGCAGCAAACGGTTCACTATTTTGCAGCGTCTTTAAAGCCTGCGCGGCATTTCCTACGGCTGCGACCTGAGCGCCACTGGTGTTAAGTATCTCGATGGTAATACGCTGCGTTAGCGGGTTATCTTCAATCAACAGTAATCGTAAAGCGTCCAGACGCACCGCCTGATTGACTGTTTTTGGTGCAGGCGCAGTGGCAACACGTAACGGTAACCGTAAGCCAAAACAGCTTCCTACTCCCGGCCTGCTGGTGGCGGTCAGTTCGCCGCCCATCGCCTGAGCCAGACTGCTACTGATAGTCAGCCCCAGTCCACTGCCGCCGCGCTTGCCGCTCACCTGAACAAACGGCTGAAAGATATCAGCCAGTTTCGCGGGATCAATACCACAGCCGCTGTCTTCCACTTCGACAAGCCATTGCTCGCCATCAATGCGGCTGCGCAGGATAATCTGCCCCTCATCGGTGAAACGCAGGGCATTACTCAACAAATTGGTAATAACCTGGCGAATACGGCGCGGATCGCCCATTAATGCGGTTGGGACATCGTCGGCAATTTCTGTTACCAGTCGAATCGGACGACCTTTAACCCGTCCGCTCATTAATTGCAGGGTACTTTCCAGCAGTGGGCGCGGTTCAAAGGGCTCATCGCTGACCGAAACATTCTTGCCACCTGCTTCGATAGCCGAATAATCGAGAATATCGTTGAGGATGGTCAGCAATGATTCGCCAGAGTCGGTAATTGCCCGCAAATCATCACGCTGGGCGTTAAGCGCCGGGTTATCTGCCAGCAACTGCGCGGTGCCGAGAATTCCGTACAGCGGAGTGCGGATCTCATGGCTCATTGCTGCCAGAAACGCCGATTTTGCCTGACTGGCTTTTTCTGCTTCCGCCCGTGCCAGGCGGTGTTCTACCACCAGTTCCTGCAATTCGGCAGTGCGCGCTTTGACCTGCGCCGCCAGTTGTTCGCGGTGGCGATTAAGCGCATGAACACTGCTGCGAAAAGCATCCATCAGCCGCCCAATGGTATCCAGTTCCCGCACGCCAGCGGTTTCCGGGAAAGGGGAGTCGATATCACCATCCAGCAAGCGTTGCAGCGCCTGCGTTTGTTCGGCAAGAGGGCGCGTAACTGAGCGATAAACCACGCGCCAGAGGATCAGAATCAATGAGCAAAGTGAAACGACGCCCAGCAGTAACAGGTTAAACCGTACATGTTCACTGGCGCTTTCCAGATGTGTAAGTCCGGCCCGATTACGCTGCTCAATGGTTGCGACCAACTGATTAACTTCGTTGCTGAACTGTGCAAACTGCACAATATTATTTTGCGTCAGCGTCTGCAGGTGAGTATTGAGTGCTTTTTCTCGTTGGTAGAGCGCCAGTAACTCGACATATCGTTGTACTGTCTCCAGTGCCTTTTCAGCCTGCGCGCGAACCGGCGGAGCTTTAATGCGTCTTTGTTGAAGTTGCACCCTGTTAAGCGCGTTTTTCAGTTGAACAGGCAGCCTGTTCTTATTTTTTTCACTCTCCTCCAGCTCCAGTTTCATAACGAAATGCTGTATTTGCAGAGCGCTAAAGCGCATTTCGTGCATCTGCCTGACGTACTCACGATCGCCAGCAACCCACTGTTCGACGGCGCTCTCCGCCGACCTGTTATGATTGTGGCCAAACACACTTTGCGGGCCAGACTGCGGTGATGCAGTGGCGATTGCAATGTAATGGGTCTGGGATTGCGCGATGTTGGCGATTTCTCCGGCCGCGGCGACGATTTGCTGGCTGAGTTGTTGCTGTTGATCGTGGAGTTTCAGCCGCTGGCCGACCAGATCACCTTGCTGGCGTAGCGAGTGGTCAATCTCATAGGCTTGCCGTTCAATGGCTATCGTCTCAAACCCTTTCTCGCGCAGACCCTGCAACAGGGTGTCAATTTTCAGCTTCTGCGCCGATAACGTCCTCCCCTGGGATTGCCACATCTCTACGCTATCCGTATTGTTCAGATTTTGGGCGGTAAAGAGTTCCCACGCACTGGCCTCACTCAACTGACGGGCCATATTCATGGTTGGGATCAGGGCCAGAGTGTTGGTCTGAGCGCTTTGGGTTAAAACGCGCAGGTTATACCAACCTACAAAGATACTCACCAGCGTCAGCAATGCCATCAGGGCAAACGCCATCCACAATCTTTTGGCCAGAGTGAAATCATCCTTGGTGCACCACATTACCTGAATCGGTGGATTAATAGACATCAGCGGCTAAGAAATACCCTTCGCCATGCTGCGTAACTAACAGGTTGGCGCTGAGTTTATGACGCAAACGGCGGATCAGTACGTCCACGGTGCGCAAATCGGGGTTTTCTACCCGCCGGGCGGAGAGCATACGCAGCAGTCGTTCACGGCTGAGGATCTCGCCAGGATTAGTGACAAAGGCCACCAGCATTTCGTATTCCGCGCGGGTGAGTTTGATAGGTCGGTCGTCCTGATCCAACGTGTGGCGTGAGATATTCAGACAATATCCGGCAAAACGATAGCAGTTATCCTGAGAGAGAGCGTTGGCCTGACGGGCCAGATCGATACGCCAGAGCAGATTTTTTACCCGAACCACGAGTTCACGCAGCTCCAGCGGTTTGATGACATAATCATCGGCGCCCATCTCCAGCCCGACAATTCGATCAATAGGATCGCTGCGCCCGGTTACCAGAATAATCCCCACCGTTGAGCGTTCGCGCAGGGCTCGGGTAAGCATTAAACCGTTTTCATCGGGCAGGTTAATATCCAGCAAAATGAGATCAACAGGCTGGTTTTCCATAATTTCCCGTAGTCCGTCGCCGCTTGCCGTGACCGACACGAGATACCCTTCCTGGATGAAGTAGCTTTGCAAACGTGCCTGCGTTACAGGCTCATCTTCAACAATGACAATATGGTGTGACATCCCTGCCTTCCCGATCTTCCTGTTCATATCCATTCATATGCTGTCATAAGCCATTCATCCTGACGAGTGCCGCTATTCATATTTGCTTATTAAGATCACAGTTGCCAAATTATATTTTTACAGGAGTTATTATGAGACGACTATGGAGTGCGCTGCGTCGGCCAAGTGCGCGTTGGTCGGTGTTAGCGCTGGTGCTGATGGGGATTGTGATCGGTATTGCCTTGATTGTGTTACCTCACTTCGGGATCAAGGCCACCAGCAGCACTGAGTTTTGCGTCAGTTGCCACAGTATGACGCCGGTGTATGAAGAATATAAAAAGTCGGCGCATTTCCAGAATGCTTCTGGCGTGCGAGCTGAATGCCATGACTGCCATGTCCCGTCAGATTTACCGGGAATGTTGAAGCGGAAACTGGAAGCGAGTAATGAGGTGTATCAGACCGTTATTGGTCACTCCATCGATACCCCTGAGAAATTCAACGCTAAACGCGCAGAACTTGCCGAGCGCGAATGGGCGCGGATGAAAGAGAACAATTCAGCGACCTGCCGTTCCTGCCATAACTACGACGCGATGGATCATGCGAAGCAGCATCCGGAAGCCGCACGTCAAATGGCCGCCGCAGCGAAAGATAATCAGGCCTGTATCGACTGCCATAAAGGCATTGCCCACCAGCTGCCGGATATGAGCAGCGGCTCGCGTAAACAGTTCGAAGAACTACGTGCCAGCGCCAGAGATGATAAAGACATCCTTTATTCTATAGATATAAAGCCGCTTTATGCAGCAAAGGATGATAAAGAAGCGACGGGTTCACTACTGCCAGCCTCTGAAGTGAAAGTGCTTAAACGTGACGGCGACTGGTTGCAGGTGGCTATCATCGGCTGGACGGAAAGCGCTGGAACTCAACGGGTTCTGACCGAGTTGCCCGGCAAACGGATTTTTGTCGCATCCATTCGCGGCGATATCCAGCAGCAGGCGAAAATGCTGGAGAAAACCACCGTTGCTGACACCAAAACCGAGTGGAGTAAGATGCAGGCCACCGCATGGTTGAAGAAGGGCGATATGGTCGACGACATCAAACCAATCTGGGCCTATGGCGATACGCTGTACAGCAGCGCCTGTAAACAGTGCCACGGCGCGTCGGCAACCACCCATTACGACGCCAACGGTTGGATCGGCCAAATCAACGGCATGATTGGTTTTACCAGCCTGGATAAACGGGAAGAACGCACCATGCTGAAATATCTGCAAATGCATGCGTCGGATACCGCAGGGAAGTCTCACAGCGATAAGGAAGGAAAATAATGAAAAATAAAGACATTTTTCAGGCATCACGTCGACGTTTTCTTACCCAGCTTGGTGGCTTAACGCTGGCCGGGATGCTGGGGCCATCGCTGTTAACTCCACGCCGTGTTAACGCAGCGCAGGCTGTTACGTCGAAAGAAGGTATCCTGACCGGTTCGCGGTTTGGCGCCATTCGCGCGACGGTGAAAGACGGGCGCTTTGTGGCGGTGAAACCGTTCGAACTGGATAAGTACCCGACGAAAATTATCGCCGGGCTGCCGGATCACGTCCACAATCCGGCGCGTATTCGCTACCCAATGGTACGAGTCGACTGGCTGCGTAAGCGCCATCTGAGTGACACCACTCAGCGCGGCGATAACCGTTTTGTCCGCGTCACTTGGGATGAAGCCCTGGACATGTTCTATGAAGAACTGGAACGGGTGCAAAAAACCTATGGCCCCAGTGCGTTACTGACCGCCAGCGGCGGGCAATCATCCGGTAAATTTCATAGCGCCGGGGGAATGCTGTCGAAAGCCATCGCACTACATGGCAATAAAGTGAGTACCGGCGGTGACTATTCCACCGGAGCAGCGCAGGTGATCCTGCCGCGGGTGGTGGGATCAATGGAAGTTTACGAACAGCAAACATCCTGGCCGTTAGTGTTGCAAAACAGTAAAATCATCGTCATGTGGGGCACCGATTTGGTGAAGAATCAGCAGGTTAATTTCCGCTGCCCGTCTCACGATGTTTATGAATATTACGAGCAACTGAAAGAAAAGGTGGCGGCGGGCGAAATCGAAGTTATCAGCATCGACCCGGTGGTCAGTTCAACGCATGAATATCTGGGGCGTGAGCACGTTAAACATATTGTTGTTAACCCGCAAACCGATGTCCCGCTACAACTGGCGATGGCCCATACCCTGTACAGCGAAAATCTGTACGACAAACAATTCATTGCTGATTATTGCGTCGGTTTCGAGCAATTTCTGCCGTATTTGCTGGGTGAGAAAGATGGCCAGCCGAAGGATGCCGTCTGGGCAGAAAAACTGTGTGGCATTGACGCCGAAACGATCCGCATGCTGGCGCGGAAAATGGCGGGCACAAGAACGCAAATTATGGCCGGCTGGTGCGCCCAACGTATGCAGCACGGCGAGCAGTGGTCATGGATGATTGTGGTGCTGGCGGCAATGCTCGGGCAGATTGGCCTGCCAGGTGGCGGTTTTGGTTTTAGTTGGCACAGCAGCGGCTCAGGCGTGCCAGGCCGTAAAGGGATTATCCTGAGCGGTTTTCCCGGTGCCACGAAAATTCCGCCAGTTCATAACAACAACGATTACAAAGGTTACAGCAGTACCATCCCAACGGCCCGTTATATCGACGCCATTCTGGAACCGGGGAAAGAGATCAACTGGGACGGCAAAACAGTTAAGTTGCCGCCGCTGAAAATGTGTGTTTTCGCCGGGACCAATCCGTTCCACCGCCATCAGCAGATCAACCGCATTATCGAAGGCTGGCGCAAGCTGGAGACGGTGATTTCCATTGATAACCAGTGGACCTCCAGTTGCCGCTTTTCCGACATTGTATTACCCGCAACTACCCAGTTTGAGCGTAACGATCTCGACCAGTTTGGTGACTATGCCAGCCATGGGCTTATCACCACTAAACAGGTGGTGCAGCCGCAATTTGAGGCGCGCAACGACTTTGATATTTTCCGCGAGTTATGCCGCCGCTTTGACCGTGAGGAAGCCTTTACTGAGGGGCTGGATGAGATGGGCTGGCTCAAGCGCATCTGGCAGGACGCGCTCCAGCAGGCCAAAGGACTCGGCATCCATTTACCGACCTTTAATGAGTTGTGGAACAGTAAAGAATACGTGGTCTATGACCATCCGCAGATGTTCGTGCGTCATCAGGCGTTCCGCGAAGATCCCGACCTCGAACCGCTGGGGACGCCGAGCGGGTTGATTGAGATCTACTCGCAAACTATCGCCGACATGCACTATGACGATTGTCAGGGGCATCCAATGTGGTTTGAGAAAATTGAACGTTCCCACGGTGGACCAGGTTCGCAGAAGTATCCACTGCATCTGCAATCGGTGCATCCCGATTATCGCGTCCACTCGCAACTGTGTGAATCTGAAACACTGCGTCAGCATTACAGCGTAGCGGGTAAAGAGCCGGTATATATCAGCCCGCAGGATGCCCGTGCGCGCGGGATTGCTAACGGTGATGTGGTGCGCGTCTTTAACGATCGGGGGCAGGTTCTGGTGGGCGCGGTGGTTTCTGATCTCTATGCACCTGGCGTGATCCGGATCCATGAAGGCGCCTGGTATGATCCGGAGAAAGGCGGAGAGCTCAATGCGCTGTGTAAATACGGTAACCCTAATGTGCTAACGCCCGACATCGGGACATCGCAACTTGCGCAGGCCACCAGCTCACATACGACCATCGTGGAAATTGAAAAATTCACCGGTCCGATAGAAAAGGTAACGGCGTTTAATGGTCCGATTGAGATGGTGGCGCAGTGCGAATATGTTCCGGCACCGCAGGTGAAATCATGACTTCACTAACGGTGGAACAGAATGCTTGTGTCTATGCCTGGCTGGCGCAGTTGTTCTCCCGTGAACTGGACGATGAACAACTGACGCAAATCGCCAGTGCGCAGATGGCTGAATGGTTTTCTTTGCTGAAACGCGAGCCGCCGCTGACTGCGGCGGTGAATGAACTGGAGAAAAGTATTGCTGCATTGACAGTACGTGACGACGCCCGTCTGGAACTGGCCGCCGACTTTTGCGGCCTGTTTTTGATGACTGACAGGCAGGCGGCACTGCCGTATGCATCGGCGTATCAGCAGGACCCACAGGTGATCAAAGGCTTACTGGCTGAGGCAGGGATGGACACCAGTGGCAATTTCAACGAACCGGCAGATCATCTGGCGATTTTTCTTGAGTTGTTAAGCCATCTGCATTTTGCCCGGGGAGAGGGGATTGTACCTGCACAGGAAGTTGACAATCTGCGGCAAAAAACACTGACGTCGCTGCGGCAATGGTTACCAGAGTTTGCTGTGCGTTGCCATCAGTATGACAGTTTTGGTTTTTACGCGGCACTAAGCCAGTTATTGCTTGCGATAACCAATAGAGATAATGCCGATTGGTAGGCCTGATAAGACGCGTTAAGCGTCGCATCAGGCATTATGGCAGCGCTGCCGGATGCGGCGTGAACGCCTTATCCGGCCTACGGGAACGGTGATCTTTGTAGGCCTGATAAGACGCGTTAAGCGTCGCATCAGGCATTATGGCAGCGCCGCCGGATGCAGCGTTAACGCCTTATCCGGCCTACGGGAACGGTGATCTTTGTAGGCTTGATAAGACGCGTCAGCATCGCATCCGGCAGCCACACTCACGGGTGAGCCACAAACCGGGAAAGCCGCTGGCGTAACAGACGGTTTTCCTGTTTCAGATGTGCAATATCATCCATTAACGTTAGCGCCACCGCGATCCCCGGCCAGTCCAGCGCCAGTTCCTGACGCAGACGTACCGCGCGTTGCACCACAATGGCGGCATGGTCATCAAATACCCAGGTTGTTTCCTGGATCTCTCTCGGTTCAACCACCCCCAAACCGACAATTTCATTCAACTCCTCTTCAGAAATGCCGGTATGCAGGCAAAATTCGGTAATGGTAAAAGTCACCGTAACATGAGCCATTATGCTTTCCCCCAATCTTTACGTGGTTCAAAAGACGACTGGGCGTCTGCCAGTTGTTGCCACAGCGCAGCAGTATTTTCATCCGGTTTCGGCGGCATGACGATTTTCAGTACCGCATACAAGTCACCAGTCTGTTTTTTGCTTACCAGACCTTTGCCTTTAATGCGCAATCGTTGCCCGGCCTGACTGCCTGGCGGAATGGTCAACAAAATGCTTTCTTTCAGGGTTGGTACAGTGACTTTGCTACCCAGAGCCGCTTCCCACGGGCTAACCGGCACCACAATTTCCAGATCCTGACCGACAATATCAAACAACGGATGCGGGGCTATATGAATCACCAGCCACAGGTCGCCATTTGGACCACCGTTTTCGCCTGGCGTCCCCTGGCCTTTCAGGCGGATACGTTGGCCATTGCCGACGCCCGCCGGGATCTTCACATTCAGCGTTTTCGGGATTTCCTGTTCGATCATGCCAAAGGCGTTATAAACCGGCAGGTTATAGCTGATGGTACGTTTGTGCTCAGTAAGCGTTTCTTCCAGGAATACCGCAACTTCAATTTCAATATCGTGGCCACGTGTGGCGGGGCGTTGACGGCTCTGGCGGGCATGTTGACCGAAAATTGACGAGAAGATATCGTCAAAATCTTCGGCATTGAAACTCTGACCGTCGCCATGCTGGAACTGGCGGTTGAATTGCGGATCGTTGCGATGCTGCCACATCTGATCATATTCAGCGCGACGCTGTTCATCACTTAACACTTCCCAGGCTTCAGCGACCTCTTTGAAGCGGGCTTCGGCATCGGGCTCTTTGCTGACATCAGGATGGTATTTGCGGGCCAGTCGACGATAGGCGGTCTTGATTGTCTTGAGATCGTCCGTCGGTTTCACGCCCATGATGGCGTAATAATCCTTTAATTCCATAGCGTTATCTCGCGTAAATCAATACAGACAAAGGGAAACCCCTGACAAGGTATCAGTGTTAAGTGTAGGGGAAATCAGAAAAAATCGTAGGCCAGTGATAAAAACATAACTAAAAATGATATTTTCAGCCTGAATTTTGGCAGGTAAAAGAGGGGACGTTTAACCTTCATAGATGCCCCATGACGACGTTGTCAGGGGGCTGAAAATGGTGAATTATCCGGCTTTTACCGCAGTGACCATCACTTCAACCAGAATCTCCGGGCGGGCCATCTCAGCCTGCACGGCAGCACGTGCCGGGCTATATCCTTCTGGCAGCCAGTTAACCCATACGTCGTTGAAATCGGCAAAATCGCGGCTGATATCTTTCAGCCATACCTGAGCGGACAAGAGATGAAATTTATCACTGCCAGCTTCAGCAAGTAATGCGTCGATTTTCTCCAGCACTTCGCGCGTTTGTTGCGCGATGTCAGGCGTATTGCTCTTCGGTGTCTGACCGGAGAGAAATACAAGATTGCCATATTCCACACTGGCGGCAAGACGAGGTTGTGGGTTATTACGTTTGATATTCAAGCTGATTGGCTCCATGTCAGTCCATCAAGGGAAATTGTAGGATCTTCGCCCGACAGCAGCGCGCCTAACACCACGGCACTACCCGCCGCCAGCGTAAAGCCCAGACTGCCCTGACCAAGATTCATCCACAGATTTTGATACTTCGCCCGTCCTAATAGTGGCGGACCCGCAGGGGTGGATGGACGCATACCTGTCCATAATTCAGCATCATCGATGCCTTGCAGTTGCGGAAAACTGTTAGCTACGATCTGCTTTAAGGCATTGATTCGTTCAGGGCGCAATTCATTTCCGTCATAGCCAATATCGACCATGGCGGCGATACGCAACCGCTCACCGAGGCGGGCATAGACAATTTTATGACCATAGTCGGTGACACTGATTTGCGGTGCGATCCCCATTTCTTGTGGGAAGGGGAGCGTCAGACTGTAACCTTTCAGACCGCAGAGCGGTACGTGAGTCCCGGTTTCGGCAAGTAAATGCTTACTGCCATTACCCGCGGCAACGACATAATCATCCGCAACCAGTGTTCCTGTGTTGGTGGTGATGGAATCAATGCGCTCGCCTTTTTTATTCAACTGCAAAACTTCACAATTGGTTTGTAGCGAAAAATTTGCGCTGGCATTAAGTTTGGCAAGTAATGCCTGGCAGAACTTATAGCAGTCCGCCGTTTCATCGCCGGGAGAGTAAATACCGCCACACAATGAATGACCAATATGTTTTAGTGCTGGTTCAAGATGAACGCACTCTTCGCGTGATAAAGCCTGTTGAAATTGCGGATTAATACCTTTTGCTGCTTTGGCTAAATCTTGCGGGCGGCGATGAATAATCAGTTTGCCAGAACGGCGCCAGTGAAAATCATCAAGATTATCTTCCAGCAGCCACTCTTCCATGACCTGACGGCTTAACAGTGATAAGCGTAAAATATGGTCGCCATTGAGTTTATTTGTCCGGCTATTGCAGGCCAGTAAAAATTCCAGCAACCAGCGCCACTGGCTAAATGACATGCGCAAACGCATATTGAGGGGGGAGTCGCTTTTCCCCATCCATTTAATTCCCTGCATCGGTACGCCTTTATCCGCCAGAGGAGCAACGTAGCGATAACTGAGTTGCCCCCCATTAGCGAAACTGGTGGCGATACCTGCCTGATTGTTGCGTTCTAACAATTGCACCTGATGGCCCTGTTTTACCAGCACCCATGCTGTTGCCAGACCAATTACCCCGCCGCCAATAACTACAATGCGTTTTTTCATCACCTGAGATATCCACCGCTAATAAATGCGTTGGGGTTATGTCAAAACATTTAGGCCTGAGGAGCAATTGACTTTTTATTTTCAGGGTATAACTCAAGGTTAATGGCTCGCAGCTGGAGACGTAATTGCTGACAGAGGAAATCGACAAATTTTTGTGTAATGGGGCTAAGTGAAACGTCGGCACGCCGTAGCAAACAAAGATCAATTTTCATTGGCGGGGCGATGGGGTGAATCGTCTCTGCCGGGAGGTTATGACGGGCAGAGAAAATATCGGTAATACTGCATCCCATTCCGCGTTTTACAAATTCCGTGGCCATGTAATAGGTCTGGACATTCAGGCGCGTCGTCAAAAAATCACGTCGTTTAGCTATTGCATCGGAAAGGGAATGAGGGCCGGGAGAAATCCAGCGTTGTTGGTCAATCTTGTCTATTTCTACTGCGCCCTGGCGATAGTCCCGGTCGATATAAACCAGCGGAACTTCGGCTATCAGCGTCGTCATAATTTCCCCTTGTTGAATCGGTTGTAGCGTCAGGGCCAGATCAATCTCACGCAGATCAAGTTTTTTAACCAGCGTTTCAGTGTGCTCTGTCGTCAGTGTCATGACCAGATTCGCATTCTGCTGGTAAAACGCCGTGACTATTTCCGGCACCAGACTTAATCCCAGGCTTGGCAGGCATCCCAGGGCTATTCTGGCTCGCGGATCTCGCGTCAGGTTATCGGCCAGCAGTCGCAGGTTGTCGAGTTCGTGATAAATCGACTGCGCTTTTTCAAAAAGTGTGATCGCTTCGCTGGTTGGAAGAAGCTTGCCACGAACTCGCTGAAAGAGCTGAAAACCGAGTTTTTGCTCAGCGTTTTTTAACGCTTTACTGGCGGCCGGCTGGGAAATATTCAGCGATTCCGCTGCCCGTGAAAGTGTCCCGCATGTCATCACAGCATAGAAGATTTCCAGGTGGCGCAGTTTCATTAAGAGTTAACCCAGAGTTATAGACGATAGATAAAAAGTCATTTCATGGTAACACTAAGTTAACATAAATTTAATGCGTAACGCCTGTTCTGGTAACAATGCGTTATTTGCCCACCTAAAGGGGTTAATTACGAACTCAGAATAATACCTGTAGTACCCGGACAAACCCTCAGTGCATTTTGCTAACAATAATAACGAGGGGGGATATTTTCTGAGCTGTCCAAATATATCGGCTGATATTGAAAGTCGATTCGATGGGGTTAAGGAGTTATATGAGTGACTCAATGCTCGCTGGTGGTTCACTAACCAGACAAAATATCACCAAAAAGAATGTCATTATTGGCTTGTTATTGATTGCATTTTTACTGATAGCGTTCTGGTGCCAGGGGCGTCCAGGTAATGAACTCGGACTGCTTGGTTTTACACCACTGGTGGCGTTAGCGGTGCTCTCGTTGATAGGCGTCGATATTGTTCTGGCGGTTATTTCATCGATTATTATTGCGATGATAATGACTTCCACCGGCTTACCTGAAATGGGCGCCATGCTGGCAAAATCGACGGGATCGTTTATCGCCACTGTTGGTTTGATCATTATGCTTGGCGCAGGCGTAGGTGAAGTGGCAACACGTACCGGAGCTGCCGTTGAACTGGTCAAATTTGTGGTGCATCGTATCGGGCTTTCCAGCCAGACACGGGTCAAATTTGGTATCGTCGTCTCATCCATTCTCATCTGTGGCGCGCTGGGTACTATGGCGGGCGGCAACGCCATTATTGTTGCGGTGATTATTCCCGTGGCGGCGGCAGTACGGCTGACACCGCCTACAGTGGCTGCACTGATGATGACGGCGGGGTCAGTGGGATTGTTTACCGGGCCATTTACTCCCAGTACCGTGACGATTTTACAACTCGGCGGCCTGACTTATCCGCAATACCTGATGTACGTCGGGCTGCCAATGAGCGCCGTGACGTTATTTGCTGGCTGGATAATGGCCGGGCGAATTCAGAAGATGACGGAAGGAAAATTACACTACGAAGTGGATCTCTCTGAGAAAACTCAGGAAGACGAGGATCCTGCCCGCGATCGTCGTCGCAAACTCAGCGCCCTGGCATTTGCTGCAACCATTATTGTGATGGCGGTTATTGGCGTAGTGATAAAAGCAGGTTTTAGTTTTGCCATTATCGTTATGCTGTTGGTGGCGTTGATCACCGGGCTGGTGGGCGGATTAAGCCCAACCGGGATCCTGCAAGCGCTGTATAAAGGCTGTGGCAGACTGGTGTGGATGTTTCTGCTCTACTGGCTGTATAACCCGATTCTGGAACTTATGGATAGCCTGCAGGCGTATCAGGGATTGCTCGAATACACACAACCACTGTTAACCGGGATATCTCCGGCATGGCTTTGCTTCTGTATTTTTGCCTTTAACATTATCGGTCATGTGCCAGGTGCTGCTGTTGCTCAGATGACCTTCACGCATAAAATATTTGGTCCGATGTTGATGGCTGCGGGAGTGCCGCCACAGGGAACAACGGCAGTATTATTAGCCTCATCGCAAGTGGACTGGTTTGGACCTTTCCCGTCATCGGATATGTTTGGTCAAATGGGGCTGGCACAATCTACTCACCTGAAATATATGCTTTATAACGGTTGGGCCATTGTCATTGCCAATATCATTCTTTTTGCCGTGCTGTTTCAGGTATTAGTTTAACGATACAAACCAGGCGATAGCGCGACTACTGTCCGTTATCGCCTGACGGTTTCCCGCCTCGTCATCTGCTAAATTGCGAACCTGTTCCCGGAAAAATGCCATATTTCTGTCACACTCTTAATTGATTGATAACTAAAGAGGTGATGGGAATGAAAAAAACGCTAATCGCTGCGGCCGTGGCTGGGATGGTTTTACTCTCTTCGAATGCTCAGGCACAGACCGTGCCGGAAGGCTATCAGCTACAGCAAGTGCTACTCATGAGCCGTCATAACTTACGTGCGCCTCTGGCAAATAATGGCAGTGTGCTTGAGCAGTCGACGCCGAATAAATGGCCGGAGTGGGATGTTCCCGGTGGACAACTCACGACCAAAGGCGGCGTGCTGGAAGTGTATATGGGCCATTACATGCGTGAGTGGCTGGCAGAGCAGGGAATAGTGAAAACAGGTGAATGCCCGCCGCCGGACACCGTTTATGCCTATGCCAATAGTTTGCAACGCACCGTTGCGACCGCACAGTTCTTTATTACCGGCGCATTCCCAGGGTGTGATATTCCTGTGCATCACCAGGAAAAAATGGGCACTATGGACCCAACCTTTAACCCGGTGATCACCGATGATTCCGCCGCATTCAGTGAGCAGGCGGTAGCGGCAATGGAAAAAGAGCTCGGCAAACTTCAGCTTACCGACAGCTACCAGTTACTGGAAAAAATCGTTAACTATAAAGATTCACCAGCCTGCAAAGAGAAACAGCAGTGTTCGCTGGTGGACGGTAAAAATACCTTTAGCGCGAAGTATCAGGAAGAACCAGGCGTATCCGGGCCGCTAAAAGTGGGCAACTCGCTGGTGGACGCGTTCACCCTGCAATACTACGAAGGTTTCCCGATGGATCAGGTGGCCTGGGGGGAAATCAAATCAGATCAACAATGGAAAGTGTTGTCGAAACTGAAAAACGGTTACCAGGATAGCCTGTTTACTTCACCGGAAGTGGCGCGTAATGTCGCGAAACCGCTGGTCAGTTATATCGACAAAGCCTTGGTTACCGATCGTGCCAGTGCGCCGAAAATCACAGTGCTGGTTGGGCACGACTCCAACATTGCCTCTCTGTTAACGGCGCTGGATTTCAAACCGTATCAGTTGCATGACCAGAACGAACGCACGCCGATTGGCGGCAAAATCGTTTTCCAGCGTTGGCATGACAGCAAAGCTAATCGCGATTTGATGAAAATTGAATATGTGTACCAGAGTTCGGAACAGTTGCGTAATGCCGATGCGTTAACGTTGCAGGCCCCTGCGCAGCGTGTGACGCTGGAATTAACCGGCTGCCCGATAGATGCCAACGGTTTTTGCCCGATGGATAAGTTTGATAACGTGTTGAATGAAGCGGTGAAATAACAGAAAGCTCCCCCGCGAGAAGCGGGGGAGTCGCTGATTAAACGTTTTTACGTTCGATGGTCTGTTCGCCCCAAAAAAGCGAATCTTTATCGGTTTTAGCAAAGGCTTTGACTAACACTTCATCGCTACCTTCTTCCCAAATCTTTTCCGCCATTTTTTCGTCGTACCCGGCGACTTCGAAAATGGCCTCGGCTATTTCCGGCGACGTATTGCGCAGAGATGCCCATTCACCCACGTGATGAGCTTTCGCTTCTTGAGTTGGCATGCGTATCCTCCTGTTGAAGATTAGCCGTTGAGTTTAACTGCCAGACCAGCGACATATTCCCCCTGATAACGTGCGATAGACAACTCTTCCTGGCTGGGTTGGCGTGAACCGTCACCGCCTGCAATGGTGGTTGCGCCGTACGGCGTTCCGCCGCGAACCTGCGAGACGTCAAAAAGTTCCTGCGCTGCGTAGCCAATAGGGACAATCACCATGCCGTGGTGCGCAAGTGTCGTCCAGGTGGATGTGATGGTTTGTTCCTGACCGCCGCCAGTGCCGGTAGAGCTAAAGACGCTCGCCAGTTTTCCGTACAATGCGCCAGAAGCCCACAGGCCGCCCGTCTGGTCGAGGAAGGTACGCATTTGCCCGGACATATTGCCGAAGCGAGTTGGCGTACCAAAAATAATGGCGTCGTAATCGGCCAGTTCTTGCGGAGTTGCAACGGGTGCAGTTTGCGTTTTACCGCCTGCTTTTTCGAATAATTGCGGCTGCATGGTTTCCGGTACACGCTTAACAACAACTTCTGCGCCATCGACTTTGCTTGCGCCTTCAGCGACTGCGCGCGCCATCGTTTCGATATGTCCGTACATGGAATAATAAAGCACCAGAACTTTAGCCATTTCTAACCACTCCTCGTGTTATCTCTATTCCGTAGCGATTCGCTACCACTCTTTTAAAGATAAGACGTCCTTTTCAGAGTGCAAATTTCACAACCACTTATTTGATTTATAACAACTTTCACAAGCGCGTAAATTTGTCGCAAAATGATACATTTTTATCCCATAGCGTTTTTTTAATCATAAGAGAGGCTTATGGATAATTATTGGAAATGATATCTATTCTCGCTCAGAACCTGTTGCAGGATATTACCAAACGCGGGTCCACCCGCGTCAGTTCACTAAGCTTAGTCCCACGTAGCGAAAATATGGCACCGCCATACGCCGCGTTAATCCTATGCAATGCAATATGATGTCTACATCAAGACGGAGGTCAGTAATGGCAAACCATCGAGGCGGTTCAGGTAATTTTGCAGAAGACCGCGAAAGAGCATCAGAAGCAGGTAAAAAAGGTGGACAGCACAGCGGGGGTAATTTCAAGAATGACCCGCAGCGCGCATCTGAAGCAGGTAAAAAAGGTGGCAAGAGCAGTCACGGCAAAAGCGACAACTAGCCGGGCTAATCAATGACGAATGCATTTTTTTCTTAAGCTCGTCAAAAAGTCATCACCGCCGGGTAATCCCGGCGGTTTTCTGTTCATGGCTTCTGATGAACAACTTCTGGCGGTGGAACGTCAACCAACTTTCTGCTTAACAACGCATTGAGTAAAATCGCGCCAAAAGTTGCCGTGCCGATCCCTCCCAACGTAAAACCGCCCAGCGTGAGAGCAAAATCACCCGCGCCCAGCACTAACGTTACCGCGACCATAATCAAATTACCGTTCTGGCTTAAATCCACACGGTTTTGTACCCAGATCCGCGCGCCTGCGACGGCAATTAGCCCGAACACAACAATTGATGCACCACCAATCACCGCTGCAGGAATGGTATGAATCAGCGCGCCAAATTTCGGTGAAAAGCCCAACAGCATGGCGATGACGGCAGCAGCAACAAACACCAGCGTTGAGTAGACTTTTGTCACGGCCATCACACCGATATTTTCAGCATAGGTGGTCACGCCGCTACCGCCGACAGAGCCGGAAAGCATCGTTGCCAGCCCATCACCGACGAATGCCCGCCCCATATACGGGTCCATATTGCGTCCGGTCATCCCGGCGACCGCCTTGAGATGACCTAAGTTTTCTGCCACCAGAATCACCGCCACGGGCGCAATCAGCATCATCGCCTGACCATTAAAACCAGGAGTGGAAAAATGCGGCAGACCGAACCAGGCAGCATGGCTGACGAGAGTAAAATCGACGGCTTTTCCCAGCCCTAAAACGTTGGTCATCACGCCATACAGCAGACAGGCGACAATTAATCCTACGAGAATCAGCAACCGCTGGATCATGCCACGGGTAAACACCGCCACCAGCCCAATACACAGCACCGTCATTACCGCCATCCAGCTATCAAAGGCCGAAGCCGATACACTTTTCACTGCGATAGGTGCTAAGTTCAGGCCAATCGCCATCACCACCGCGCCCGTCACTACGGGCGGCATCAGGCGTTCAATCCAGCGCGTACCGATCTTCATCACCACCAGGCCAATGACGGTATAAACCAGCCCACAGGCGATAATCCCGCCCAGCGCGATGCTGATATTCGGGTTAATCCCCTGGCCGTTAAAGCCCGTTGCAGCAATCACCACACCAACAAAAGCCGCGCTGGAACCGAGATAACTGGGAACGCGTCCTCCGGTAATAAAGAAAAACAGTAACGTGCCGATCCCCGACATTAAAATGGAAAGATTGGGATCCAGCCCCATCAGAATCGGCATTAACACCGTCGCGCCAAACATCGCCACCGCGTGTTGAACGCCCATTACTGCCGTCTGAGCAAACGGCAATCGTTCATCCGGCGCGACCACGCCGTTCTCTGTAGAGGTCGATTTCAACTGCCAGTGAGGAAAACCGAACATTGCCATCAGCTGTCTCCTTAAGGAGGTTAACAAACAGGGCGCATCAGCGCGTGATAACTGCGATCGAACCACACCAGCCCGTAGGGGGTGGCGTGACGATGAATCGCCTCGATGGCGCAAAACAGAATGTCGTGGGTGCCGACGCTTACCACCTGGCTGATACGGCAGTCAAACGAAACCAGCGCCTCTTCCAGTTGCGGGCATCCGGTCACACCCGTCTGCCAGCGGGCGGCGGCAAAGCGGTGTTCCATTGGCGTTTTGCCGCCAAAAAGGTTTGAAAGCGGTTCCTGCCCGGCGCTAAGTGTATTTACACACAGCGTTCGATTTTCATTGAATATCGGCCAAACGGACGCCCCGCGATTCAGGCACACCAGTAATGTAGGCGGCGTGTCGGTCACGCTGCAGACGGCGCTGGCGGTGAACCCGGCGCGCCCGGCAGGACCGTCCGTGGTGATGATATTGACCGCCGCGCCCATACAGGACATCGCATCGCGAAAGGTTTGTTGATCAACTATGTTCATGGTTTGCTCCTTATAACAGCCCGCAGGCTTCTTCAAAGGACAGACGCGGCAGGCGCGGATAAAGTTTGCTGCTATCGCCATAGCCGATGTTAATCAGCAGGTTGCTTTTCAGCGTGCTACCCGCAAAAAAGGCGTCGTCCACGTGTTGACGGTCGAAACCCGACATCGGGCCGGTATCCAGTCCCAGCGCACGGCAGGCGACGATCAGATAGGCCGCCTGCATGGAGCTGTTGCGAAACGCTGTTTCTTCGGCAAGTTGTGGGCTGGAGGTAAACCAACTGCGGGCATCGCCGTGGGGAAACAGTTGTGGTAACCGTTCATAAAATTCACTGTCCCAGGCGACGATAGCGGTGACGGGCGCGGTCAGGGTTTTTTGCAGATTGCCGCTGGAAAGCGCAGGGCGCAGACGTTCTTTTCTTTCTGCGGTGCGGATAAACACGATCCGTGCCGGAGAACAGTTAGCTGATGTCGGCCCCCATTTCATCAGGGCATAAATCTCCCGTAGCGTCTCATCGCTGACGGGTGTCTCCCGCCAGCCGTTGTGAGTGCGGGCATCGGTGAATAGGGTGCTAAGCGCACCTGGGCTAACGGCTTCATTCATAGCAATTCCTTACAGGGCGGCTTCACGGTGATGTAACAGGCTGGCAAGCCCGTTGAGTAACAGAGCATTAAACGTTTCGGGATCGGTCACGTTGCAGGCGTGTCCGCCATAGCGCATCACCATTTTCTGGCTATCGGGCAGGGCGGCATGAAGTTCACTGGAACATGCTGATGGCACCAGCAGATCATCACTGGCGCAGATGATTTGCACCGGGCAGCGGATGCGATCCGCATGGTGACTAAAGTCAGCGCGTTTGAGGGCGTTAAGTCGACGCAGTAAATTATTTTTGCCCTGAAAATGCGCCAGTGCCAGCGCGCCTTCTGCCTCCAGGCGAGGTGCGCGGGCCGCCATCCAGTCGGTGGGATAGAGGAACAACGGCTGCGCTTCCACCCATGCCTGCGCACCGCCGCTATACAGTAATCGTTCGCGAACCTGAAAACAGCGGCGCGTATGGGCGTTTATTCGTAGCCAGCCGTTAACGCTGACCAGCACAGTTACCGACGCGGGATAATCCAGCGCCAGCTGCATTCCCACCAGTGCACCGAGAGCATGCCCGACCACCGCGTAACGCTCAATCCCTGCGGCTACCAGCGCCTGATGCAGTTCCGCTGCCATCTGGGCGATACTGTAATCTTCTGCCAGCGTGTCGGGATTATTGCCGGTGCCGCGCTGGTCGTAACAGACAACCTGATACTCCTGCTCCAGCACCGCCAGTTGCGGTAACCAGTAACTGCCGCTACCGCCAAGACCTGAAATCAACACCACTACGGGCGCATCAGCATAAGGGGGAGGTGAGAGTGAAAGTTTCATCGCGGCCTCACTTGGCGATATGCGCAATTGTGGCGATTTCCACCAGCGCGTCAGGTTTTACCAGTCCGCACTGAATGCAGAATCGCGCCGGTTTATCACCCGGAAAAAACTCGGCGTAGATTTCGTTAATCGCGGCGTAATTTTTCCAGTCGGTAATAAAGATGCTGTTGAAGGTCACGTCCGCCATCGTGCCGCCCGCAGTTTCGATAACCTTGCGGATGGTTTCCAGAACGTGGCGGGTTTGCGCCTTTGGGTCATCGGCAAACAGCACGTTATTATGTTGATCAAAAGCCAGCGTACCGGAGACGTACACCACGCCATCAGCCAGCGTGCCGGGAACGAAGGGGGCCAGCGGTGCGCTGCTGCCAGCGGGAATAATTACAGATTTCGGCATAAGTAAGTTCCTCAGGCAATACGGGCAAGAGACGTGGGCGAAAGCGCGTCGCAGAACGTTTCGACGTCGCTGACCCAGCCAAAAAAGGTTTCGATATTGAACAACGCAGCTTTCTGCGCAAATTCCGGCCCCGCCTGGTGTGTTGCGTCTTCCAGCACCACGCCGAAATACTCCAGAAAAAAGCCGTCGCGTAGCGTCGATTCGACGCAGACGTTGGTAGCGATACCGGTGAAAACCAGATGACGTATTCCACGGCTGCGCAAAATGCTGTCCAGCGGCGTATTGAAGAAACCGCTGTAGCGCGGCTTCGGCAGCACAATATCGCCAGGCTGCGGCACCAGTTCATCCACCAGTTGATAATCCCAGGAGCCTTTCGCCAGCAATTTCCCTTGCAGCTGCGGCTGCTTACGCATGGTTTTCAGGGCGTTCGATTTATGAAAATTCGGTGAGCCGGGGCCGCCAGCCTCGACATACTGTTCATCCCAGCCATTTTGAAACCAGATGATCAACATCCCTGCCGCTCGCGCAGCGGTCACGGCGGTTTGAATGTTGGCAATGACCGGGCGAGTGGTTGAGACATCAAACCCGGCGAGATCTAAGTAGCCGCCTGGCGTGGCATAAGCGTTTTGCATATCCACCACGATCAGTGCACTTTGCTGCGGATCGAAGGTAATGGCTTCCGGTCGAGCGGTTAAGGTTGTCATCATGCCACCTCCCGAGTCAGCGCAGGGAGATGGGCGCGGCACTGCATCAGTGGTTGAATGCGCTCGCCGAAGGTTTCGATTCCCGACAGAAAATCATCGAAGGTCAACAGCACGCCTTCGGCACCAGGCACGCTTGCGACTTCATCTAACATGCGCGCGACACTGGCGTAAGAACCGACTAACGTCCCCATATTGATGTTTACCGCCGAAGTGGGATCGGCCATCTGACGGACGTTGGTGTCAGTACCGGAGCGGGTATCTTTCTGACTTTGTTCGGTTAGCCAGCTTAACGCCTCTTCATCCGCGCCCGCTTTGTAGTGTTCCCATTTGGCGCGAGCGGCATCGTCGGTTTCATCGGCAATCACCATAAACAACACATAAGAGCCAACGTCGCGCCCGGTTTGCTCTGCGGCCTGTTTCATCCGCGCAGCGGTCGGGGCGAAAGCCGTAGGCGTATTTACGCCTTTGCCGAAACAGAAGTTGAAATCGGCATACTGGGCGGAGAACGCCATGCCAGCGTCGCTTTGCCCGGCGCAGATCACTTTCATGGGTACACTCGGTTGCGGACTGACGCGACAATCATTCATGGTGAAAAAATCGCCTTTAAAATCGCTTTTCCCCGTGCCCCACAGGTCGCGCAGCACCTGAACATATTCGGTGAGATAGTCGTAACGACGGGAGAAATAGTCATCGCCAGGCCAGATACCCATCTGCTCATACTCGGGCTTTTGCCAGCCAGTCACGAGGTTGACGCCAAAACGCCCGCCAGAGATGGAGTCAATGGTTGTGGCCATACGGGCGACGATTGCCGGAGGCAACGTTAAGGTGGCGGCAGTGGCGTAAATCTGAATGCGCGAGGTCACGGCCGCCAGCCCCGCCATCAAAGTGAACGACTCAAGGTTGTGATCCCAGAACTCAGTTTTGCCGCCAAAGCCACGCAGTTTGATCATCGACAGGGCGAAATCGAAATGGTAGTGCTCCGCTTTTTGCACAATGGCTTTATTCAGTTCAAAGGTCGGCATGTACTGCGGCGCGTGTGTCGAAATGAGCCAGCCGTTGTTGCCAATAGGTACAAATACGCCAATTTTCATCATCAACCTCTCTTCGTCTCGTAAAGTGAAAGTCAGACGGGGCGCTGCATCCTGCATATCCTTTTCAGCCGCGTATTGGCTTGTTTGCAAAGCGGATGCCAGTTTTTAAAAAGTGAATGTTATTAATGTGTTAACATTGCGTTATCTAAAATATCTGGTAAAAAGTGGACTAAACGGTCAAAACAGTTGCACATAAAACATGCATCTGTGCGCGATGAGAGTGCAGAAGGTCGAGGCCGGGCGGGGGTTTTGCTATCCTGTTGCCAATCTACAAGAGGGGAGAGCGCATGACGCAAGGCGCAGTGAAAACAACGGGTAAACGTTCGCGCGCAGTAAGCGCGAAGAAAAAAGCGATTCTTAGCGCAGCACTGGACACTTTTTCACAATTCGGTTTTCACGGCACACGGCTGGAGCAGATCGCGGAGTTGGCAGGCGTTTCAAAAACCAATCTGCTGTATTACTTCCCGTCAAAAGAGGCGCTGTATATAGCCGTGCTGCGGCAAATTCTCGATATCTGGTTGGCGCCGTTAAAGGCGTTTCGTGAAGATTTCGCCCCGCTGGCGGCGATCAAAGAGTACATTCGTCTGAAGCTGGAAGTCTCCCGCGATTATCCGCAGGCTTCGCGCCTGTTCTGTATGGAGATGCTGGCAGGTGCGCCGCTGTTAATGGATGAACTGACGGGCGATTTGAAGGCATTAATTGATGAGAAATCGGCGCTGATTGCCGGTTGGGTTAAAAGCGGCAAACTCGCGCCGATTGACCCGCAGCATCTGATTTTTATGATTTGGGCTTCCACTCAACATTACGCCGATTTCGCCCCTCAGGTGGAGGCGGTGACAGGCGCGACGTTGCGCGATGAGGTATTTTTCAATCAAACGGTTGAAAACGTGCAGCGGATTATTATTGAAGGGATTCGACCACGTTAAAGATGCCGGAGGAGGTAGTAACATCCTCCGGCTACTTGTTTAACCGATCGTCATTAAACTGGCGTTACCGCCAGCGGCAGCGGTATTCACACTCAGCGAACGTTCGATATACAGCCGTTCCAGCAGGATATTGCTTTCGCCACGGGCAAAACCCTGAACCGAAACAATTGCGCCATCCCGTGCGGCAACCGCTTCACACAATGCGCGAAGCTGATCCGAATCACCGTGGAAGATCACCGCATCAAACGGTTGAGCGGTTATATTTTCCGCTTTCGCCAGTTGAATACGTTCGCTGACTGCCGATGGCAATGCCTTCACTAACTGACGATGCAGCGCGTCGTCCGGCCACAGTACCTGGCTGCCCACCGCCAGCACGGCGGCGAGTTGAGTCAGCGCATCCTGTTCATCATCCGCGATACACAACACGCGCTCACGCGGCAGCAGCGTCCAGGTGTTGCGTTCACCCGTCGGCCCTGGCAGCAATCGTTGTGTTCCTGCCTGCGCCAGCTCGCCATATTGCGTACATAACGCCTGCAATTCTGGACGATTTGCTGCCCATTCCCGCAGTGCATTCAGCGGCTGAGTCAATGCGGCTTTCAACTGCGCATCGACCGGATACTCTGCATCCTGACGCGCGAGCGTCACCGCCAGCGCACTTTCCGGGCGATTCGCCAGCAGACGGTAGAGATAGAGCGGACCGCCTGCTTTCGGCCCGGTACCGGACAACCCTTCGCCGCCGAACGGCTGCACACCAACCACTGCACCCACCATATTACGGTTAACGTACAGGTTACCGACATGCGCCGAGCCAGTGACCTGGGCGATGGTTTCATCAATACGCGTATGAACGCCAAGCGTCAGACCATAGCCGGAAGCGTTAATCTGCTCGATCAGCTCTGGCAGCTGGTTACGGTTGTAACGCACCACATGCAGCACCGGACCAAAGACCTCTTTTTGCAATTCGGCAAAGTCATCCAGTTCGATCAGCGTCGGGGCGACAAAGGTGCCGCTTTGCCATTCACGGGCATCTTCACTGTTTTCCCGCACCGCCTGGAACACCGGACGGCCTTTGCTACGCATGGTCTGAATATGGCGCTCAATATTGGCTTTCGCTTCGCTATCAATCACCGGACCGATATCGGTGGTCAGGCGACCCGGATTACCCATCCGGCATTCGGCCATTGCGCCGCGCAGCATTTTCAACGTGTGGTCGGCAATCTCATCTTGCAGGCACAGCACGCGCAGTGCCGAACAACGCTGACCCGCACTGTCGAACGCCGAGGCCAGTACATCTATTACGACTTGTTCGGTCAGTGCGGAGGAATCGACAATCATCGCGTTCATGCCGCCGGTTTCAGCGATGAGCGGAATAGGGCGACCCTGAGCGTCCAGGCGGCTGGCGATATTGCGTTGCAGTAACGTAGCGACTTCGGTTGAACCGGTAAACATCACCCCGCGCACGCGATCATCACCCGTCAGTTGCGCGCCCACGGTTTCACCCTGACCTGGCAGCAACTGCACCACGCCTGGCGGTACACCCGCTTCCAGCAAAATGGCGATCCCTTGCGCGGCTATCAGTGGCGTTTGTTCTGCCGGTTTTGCCAGCACGCTGTTACCTGCCGCCAGTGCGGCAGCGATCTGCCCGGTGAAAATAGCCAGCGGGAAGTTCCACGGACTGATACACACCACAGGCCCTAATGGACGGTGGGTTTCGTTAGCGAAATCATCCCGCACCTGTCCGGCGTAGTAGTGGAGAAAATCGACCGCTTCGCGCACTTCGGCGATGGCGTTACTGAAGGTTTTTCCGGCTTCACGCACCAGAATACCAATCAGTTGCTGCATCTGGCTTTCCATCAGCACGGCAGCGCGGTGCAAAATCGCTGCGCGTTCAGCCGGAGGAGTGGCAAACCAGATTGGCGCGTTATTAACCGCACTTTCCAGCGCCTGTTCTACTTCACGCGGCGTGGCTTCACGCACAAAGCCCACAATATCTTTCGGTTCCGCAGGGTTAATAACGGGCGACATCTCACCTGCCGCTACCGGTTGTCCCAGCATTGGCAAGGCCTGCCATTTTTGCAGTGCACTATTGAGCAGGGCAGAAGAGAGCGAGGCCAGACGGTGTTCATTGGCGAGATCCAGCCCTGCCGAGTTGTCGCGCCCGTGACCGTAAAGATCGCGCGGCAGGGGAATTTTCGGATGCGGTAATCCCGTTTGTCCTTCCTGTTGCGCCAGTTTTTCTACAGCAGAGACCGGATCGGCGACCAGTTCATCCAGTGGCAAAGAGGTGTCGGCAATACGGTTAACAAACGAGGTGTTAGCGCCGTTTTCCAGCAGACGACGCACCAGATACGCCAACAGCGTTTCATGTGTGCCAACCGGAGCATAAATACGACACGGACGGTTAAGTTTGCCGTCGGCAACTTTCCCGGTGACCTGCTCATACAGTGGCTCGCCCATACCATGCAGGCACTGGAACTCGTACTGACCCGGATAGTAGTTTTGACCTGCCAGTTGATAAATCGCTGCCAGCGTATGGGCGTTGTGCGTCGCGAACTGCGGGTAGATTAGATTCGGCACCGCCAGCAGTTTTTTCGCACAGGCGAGATATGAAACGTCGGTATACACCTTGCGGGTATAAACCGGATAGCCTTCAAGGCCGTCCATCTGCGCACGCTTGATTTCACTATCCCAGTACGCGCCTTTCACCAGGCGAATCATCAGACGGCGACGGCTGCGGGTGGCGAGATCAACCAGGTAATCAATCACCAGTGGGCAGCGTTTTTGATAAGCCTGAATAACAAAACCGATGCCGTTCCAGCCTGCCAGTTCCGGCTCGAAACAGAGTTTTTCCAGCAGATCGAGGGAAATCTCCAGACGATCGGCCTCTTCGGCATCAATGTTAATACCAATATCGTACTGACGCGCCAGCAGGGTGAGTGATTTCAGACGCGGGTAAAGCTCTTCCATTACCCGGTCATACTGGGCGCGGCTGTAACGCGGATGCAGCGCCGACAGCTTGATTGAAATGCCCGGACCTTCATAGATACCACGACCGTTAGACGCTTTACCAATGGCGTGAATCGCCTGCTGATAGGAAACCATATACGCCTGTGCGTCTGCGGCAGTCAGCGCGGCTTCGCCCAGCATATCGTAAGAGTAACGGAAACCTTTCTCTTCCAGCTTGCGGGCATTGGCTAACGCTTCCGCGATGGTTTCGCCCGTGACGAACTGCTCGCCCATCAGGCGCATCGCCATATCCACACCTTTGCGGATCAGCGGTTCACCGCTTTTACCGATAATGCGATTCAGCGAGCGGGAGAGGCTGGCTTCGTTATGGGTAGAAACCAGTTTGCCGGTAAACAGCAGCCCCCAGGTGGCGGCATTAACAAACAAAGACGGGCTACGACCAATGTGTGACTGCCAGTTACCGTTGCTGATTTTGTCGCGAATTAACGCATCACGGGTGGCTTTGTCGGGAATACGCAACAACGCTTCCGCCAGACACATCAGCGCCACGCCTTCCTGCGATGACAGCGAAAACTCCTGCAATAATCCCTGAACCATACCTGCGCGACCACTGGCGTTTTTTTGATTACGCAGTTTATCGGCCAGTTGATACGCCAGTTTGTGCGCCTGTTCGGCAATCGGCTGCGGCAGGCGAGCTTGTTCCAGCAGCATAGAAACCGCTTCAGTTTCCGGGCGGCGATACGCGGCGGTGATAGCGGCGCGGGAAACCGACTGGGGCAAAATTTGCTCGGCAAAGTCGAGGAATGGCTGGTGTGGTTCCTCTGCCGGAGTCGGTGCTTCATCGCTCTCATTGGCCGCGCCAGAAAGCAGCGCAGGTAGCTCCGGCAAGGTATCGCTATTTTCCAGTTGTTCAAGATAAGAAAAAATCGCCTGCTTAATTAACCAGTGCGGTGTGCGATCGATACGTGTCGCGGCTGACTTAATACGCTCACGCGTCGCGTCGTCCAGCTTAACCCCCATGGTGGTGGTTCCCATGCCATTACTCCTGTTGTTCTGAAAAGTGCAACTTAACGTTATCGTGAAATATCTATTATGTTGCAACTTTGTGCAACCGCGTTAAATGTGACTTACGTAGCAAGCTTAAAAATGAATGAAATGTTAATAAAAGAAATCGATATGACAGGGATTAAAAAAGTAACGCAGACTTTTTCTCTGCGGCAGTTAACATTTTTGAAAGGTGCAACCGTAAAAAATGTGAGGAAGTGCAACCTGATGAAAAATAGTATCGCTGGGCAATAAAATTTGATGTAAATGATGTGTTAAATCGATTGTGAATAACCAGCACTTCCGGCAGGATACGGTCGCCCTGGTAAAACATAAACTCTGTTACCCCGTTCCGGTGGCAGATATAACGGCAAGTTTCGACATTGCCGATAATAATTTTTGGAGACTTTAGATGGCTATTAGCACACCGATGTTGGTGACATTTTGTGTCTATATCTTTGGCATGATATTGATTGGGTTTATCGCCTGGCGATCAACGAAAAACTTTGACGATTATATTCTGGGCGGTCGTAGCCTTGGGCCATTCGTGACGGCATTATCGGCGGGTGCGTCGGATATGAGCGGCTGGCTGTTAATGGGGTTGCCAGGCGCGGTTTTTCTTTCTGGGATTTCCGAAAGCTGGATCGCCATTGGCCTGACATTAGGCGCGTGGATTAACTGGAAACTGGTGGCCGGGCGGTTGCGTGTGCATACCGAATACAATAATAACGCCTTAACTCTGCCGGATTATTTCACCGGGCGCTTTGAAGATAAAAGCCGCATTTTGCGCATTATCTCCGCGCTGGTTATTTTGCTGTTCTTCACCATTTATTGCGCTTCGGGCATTGTGGCAGGCGCGCGTCTGTTTGAAAGCACCTTCGGCATGAGCTACGAAACGGCTCTGTGGGCGGGAGCTGCGGCGACGATCCTTTACACCTTTATTGGCGGTTTCCTGGCGGTGAGCTGGACTGACACTGTACAGGCCAGCCTGATGATTTTTGCCCTGATCCTGACGCCGGTTATCGTCATTATCAGTGTCGGTGGCTTTGGTGACTCGCTGGAAGTGATCAAACAAAAGAGCATCGAAAACGTGGATATGCTCAAAGGGCTGAACTTTGTTGCCATTATCTCACTGATGGGTTGGGGGCTGGGTTACTTCGGGCAGCCGCACATTCTGGCGCGTTTTATGGCGGCGGATTCTCACCACAGCATTGTCCATGCGCGTCGTATCAGTATGACCTGGATGATCCTCTGCCTGGCAGGGGCGGTGGCTGTTGGCTTCTTTGGGATTGCTTACTTTAACGATCATCCGGCGGTAGCGGGTGCGGTAAATCAGAACGCCGAGCGTGTGTTTATCGAACTGGCGCAAATTCTGTTTAACCCGTGGATTGCCGGGATTCTGCTGTCGGCGATTCTGGCGGCGGTGATGTCAACCTTAAGTTGCCAGTTGCTGGTGTGCTCCAGTGCGATTACCGAAGATTTATACAAAGCGTTTCTGCGTAAACATGCCAGCCAGAAAGAACTGGTGTGGGTAGGGCGTGTGATGGTGCTGGTGGTGGCGCTGGTGGCGATTGCGCTGGCGGCAAACCCGGAAAACCGCGTGCTGGGCTTAGTGAGCTACGCGTGGGCAGGCTTTGGCGCGGCGTTTGGTCCGGTGGTGCTGTTCTCGGTGATGTGGTCACGCATGACGCGCAACGGTGCGCTGGCGGGGATGATTATCGGTGCGCTGACGGTTATCGTCTGGAAGCAGTTCGGTTGGCTGGGTCTGTACGAAATTATTCCGGGCTTCATCTTCGGCAGTATCGGGATTGTGGTGTTCAGTTTGCTGGGTAAAGCGCCGTCAGCGGCGATGCAAAAACGCTTTGCTGAAGCAGATGCGCACTATCATTCAGCGCCGCCGTCACGGTTGCAGGAAAGCTAAGGGAAGGCGTTTTAACGAAAATCCCACGTTATAATGGGAAGCAAGCAGAGGGCAATCGGTGATTGCCCTCTGTGTTTTCTCTCAAAAAAATTTTACATTTTCTCATCACTATTACTACATTCTGCTTGTGTTTTTCCTCGCCGTAATGATAATCGCTATCACTGCGATTTACTTTTCTTTGCATAGATTGACTCAGAAAAACGTTTAAGGGTGGTGGCATGTTTGTTCCGTTTCTCATTATGTTGCGCGAAGGACTTGAAGCCGCGCTGATTGTCAGTTTGATTGCCAGCTATCTTAAGCGTACCCAGCGAGGCCGGTGGATTGGTGTGATGTGGATTGGCGTATTGCTTGCCGCTGCGTTGTGCCTGGGCTTGGGTATCTTCATTAATGAAACTACCGGCGAATTTCCGCAAAAAGAACAGGAACTGTTTGAAGGTATCGTGGCGGTGATCGCCGTGGTGATCCTCACCTGGATGGTTTTCTGGATGCGCAAAGTGTCGCGCAACGTCAAAGTGCAACTGGAGCAGGCAGTCGATAGCGCATTGCAGCGTGGAAATCATCATGGCTGGGCGCTGGTGATGATGGTCTTTTTTGCCGTTGCAAGGGAAGGGCTGGAGTCGGTCTTTTTCCTGCTGGCGGCATTTCAACAAGATGTCGGGATTTGGCCGCCGCTGGGTGCAATGCTCGGTCTTGCTACTGCCGTGGTGCTCGGCTTCCTGCTCTACTGGGGCGGTATTCGTCTCAATCTTGGTGCATTTTTTAAATGGACCAGCCTGTTTATTCTCTTCGTCGCCGCAGGGCTGGCGGCAGGTGCCATTCGCGCATTTCATGAAGCCGGATTGTGGAACCACTTTCAGGAAATCGCCTTCGATATGAGCGCGGTGCTCTCAACTCACTCGCTGTTTGGCACGCTGATGGAAGGGATTTTTGGCTATCAGGAAGCGCCGAGCGTCAGCGAAGTCGCCGTCTGGTTTATTTATCTCATCCCGGCGCTGGTGGCATTTGCGCTGCCACCACGCGCAGGGGCGACAGCGTCTCGCTCTGCGTAGCAAATACGACGCAAACTCTTGCTTAGTTACAACATACTTTAAAGGGATAGTCTCGTCATGACCATTAACTTCCGCCGTAACGCATTGCAGTTGAGCGTGGCTGCGCTGTTTTCTTCTGCTTTTATGGCTAACGCCGCTGATGTACCGCAGGTCAAAGTGACCGTGACGGATAAGCAGTGCGAACCGATGACCATTACGGTTAACGCCGGGAAAACACAATTTATCATTCAGAACCACAGCCAGAAGGCGCTGGAGTGGGAGATCCTTAAAGGCGTGATGGTAGTGGAAGAGCGGGAAAATATCGCCCCTGGCTTCAGCCAGAAAATGACGGCGAATTTACAGCCTGGCGAATACGATATGACCTGCGGCCTGCTGACTAACCCGAAAGGGAAGTTGATCGTCAAAGGCGAGGCAACGGCGGATGCGGCGCAAAGTGATGCGCTGTTAAGTCTTGGTGGTGCAATTACTGCATATAAAGCGTATGTCATGGCGGAAACCACGCAGCTGGTGACCGACACTAAAGCCTTTACCGACGCTATTAAAGCAGGCGATATCGAAAAAGCGAAAGCACTGTATGCGCCAACGCGCCAGCACTATGAGCGCATCGAACCGATTGCTGAACTGTTCTCCGATCTGGATGGCAGCATTGACGCCCGTGAAGATGATTACGAGCAAAAAGCCGCCGATCCGAAATTCACTGGTTTCCACCGTCTGGAAAAAGCATTGTTTGGCGACAACACCACCAAAGGAATGGATCAGTACGCTGACCAGCTTTATACCGATGTGGTCGATTTGCAAAAACGCATCAGTGAACTGGCTTTCCCACCTTCAAAAGTGGTCGGCGGCGCAGCCGGACTGATTGAGGAAGTGGCAGCCAGCAAAATCAGCGGTGAAGAAGATCGCTATAGCCACACCGATCTGTGGGATTTCCAGGCTAACGTTGAAGGCTCGCAGAAAATTGTCGATCTGCTGCGTCCACAACTACAAAAAGCCAACCCGGAGCTGCTGGCAAAAGTCGATGCTAACTTCAAAAAGGTCGATACCATTCTGGCGAAATACCGTACCAAAGACGGTTTTGAAACCTACGACAAACTGACCGATGCCGACCGGAATGCACTGAAAGGGCCGATTACTGCGCTGGCGGAAGATCTGGCGCAACTTCGCGGTGTGCTGGGGCTGGACTAAGCGTTATGCAGTATGAAGATGAAAACGGTGTGAATGAACCGTCACGCCGACGTTTACTGAAAGGGATTGGTGCACTGGCGCTGGCGGGAAGTTGTCCGGTCGCTCATGCACAAAAAACGCAAAGTGCGCCGGGTACGCTTTCACCGGATGCACGTAATGAGAAACAGCCGTTTTATGGTGAGCATCAGGCAGGGATCCTGACGCCACAACAGGCCGCAATGATGCTGGTGGCGTTTGATGTGCTTGCCAGTGATAAAGCCGATCTTGAACGGCTGTTTCGCTTGTTGACTCAGCGTTTTGCGTTTCTGACTCAGGGCGGAGCGGCACCAGAAACGCCAAATCCGCGCCTGCCACCACTCGATTCCGGCATTCTTGGCGACTACATTGCGCCCGATAATCTCACCATCACGTTATCGGTGGGCCACTCATTGTTTGACGAACGGTTTGGGCTTGCGCCGCAGATGCCGAAAAAGTTGCAGAAGATGACGCGTTTCCCCAACGACTCGCTGGATGCGGCGTTATGTCATGGTGATGTGTTGCTACAAATTTGCGCCAACACCCAGGACACGGTGATCCATGCGCTGCGCGATATCATCAAACACACGCCGGATTTGCTCAGCGTGCGCTGGAAGCGGGAAGGGTTTATTTCCGATCACGCAGCGCGTAGTAAAGGTAAAGAGACGCCGATAAATTTGCTGGGCTTTAAAGACGGCACCGCCAATCCCGATAGCCAGAATGATAAGTTGATGCAAAAAGTGGTGTGGGTCACGGCAGATCAGCAGGAACCTGCGTGGGCTATCGGCGGCAGCTACCAGGCGGTGCGCTTGATTCAGTTTCGAGTGGAGTTTTGGGACAGAACGCCGCTGAAAGAACAGCAGACGATTTTTGGTCGTGATAAGCAAACCGGTGCGCCGCTGGGGATGAAGCATGAGCACGATGTGCCGGATTACGCCAGCGATCCGGAAGGGAAGGTGATTGCGCTGGACAGCCATATTCGTCTGGCGAATCCCCGCACGGCGGAGAGCGAATCCAGCCTGATGCTGCGTCGTGGCTACAGTTATTCACTGGGCGTCACCAACTCCGGGCAACTGGATATGGGGTTATTGTTTGTCTGCTACCAACACGATCTGGAAAAGGGCTTCCTGACAGTACAAAAAAGGCTCAATGGCGAAGCGCTGGAGGAATACGTTAAACCTATCGGCGGCGGTTATTTTTTTGCGCTGCCGGGAGTGAAGGACGCGAACGATTATCTGGGAAGGGCGCTATTGCAGGTTTAATGTTTTTAGGCGGATAAGGCGTTTACGCCGCATCCGGCAATCGGCGCACCATGCCTGATGCGATGCTGGCGCATCTTATCAGGCCTACAATCGGTGCTGGCTCGGTAGGTCGGATAAGGCGTTTACGCCGCATCCGGCGTTCGTGCGCAGATGCCTGAAGCGAATCCTGCTGAAAGCACACAGCTTTTTTCATCACTGTCATCACTCTGTCATCTTTCCAGTAGAAACTAATGTCACTGAAATGGTGCTTTATAGTTAAATATAAGTAAATATATTGTTGCAATGAATGCGAAAACTGTTGTACTTATTATGTAACAGCGGTAGTTCCCGGCAGTGATAGTCAGTCACTATGGAGATCGCGGATGGTAACGTCCTGCACTGGACATGTGTTTGACAATCAACGCTCGACCAAACGCGGAGATTTCTCCTCCGGTAGCAACTTCGTCACTCTGTATTTTTACTCACTTCCTCCCTTTTCTCGTGTTACCGACGCCGTAAATGGTGTGCGTAGCCGTTTTCGGTGTTATTTCCAAAAGCAAACTATGGCTTACAAGGAAGCCAACCCTCTGATGTTCGTGCGCATAATCGCGCTGCCAACGGCGCGTGTGATGAATACAAACAACTCAAGGTGCTCTCCATGGGAAGACAAAAAGCAGTGATCAAAGCTCGTCGCGAAGCAAAACGTGTGCTGAGACGGGATTCACGCAGCCATAAACAGCGTGAAGAAGAATCGGTCACCTCGCTTGTGCAGATGAGCGGCGTAGAAGCCATTGGTATGGCCCGCGACAGTCGCGATACTTCGCCAATCGTGGCGCGAAATGAAGCGCAATTGCACTATCTGAAGGCTATTGAGAGTAAGCAGCTGATATTCGCTACGGGCGAAGCCGGGTGCGGTAAAACCTGGATCAGTGCGGCAAAAGCGGCAGAGGCCCTGATACATAAGGATGTCGACAGGATCATCGTCACCCGTCCAGTTTTGCAAGCCGATGAAGATCTTGGCTTCTTACCTGGGGATATCGCAGAAAAGTTTGCTCCCTATTTTCGTCCGGTCTATGACGTGCTGGTCCGGCGCCTGGGGGCTTCCTTTATGCAGTATTGCCTGCGACCGGAAATAGGGAAGGTGGAAATCGCGCCGTTCGCCTATATGCGTGGACGTACCTTTGAAAATGCAGTTGTCATTCTTGACGAGGCGCAGAATGTGACTGCCGCGCAAATGAAAATGTTTTTAACCCGCCTCGGGGAAAACGTAACGGTTATCGTCAATGGTGATATCACGCAATGCGATCTGCCTCGCGGCGTGCGCTCCGGATTAAGTGACGCGCTGGAACGTTTCGAAGAAGATGAAATGGTCGGGATCGTCCGGTTCGGCAAAAATGATTGCGTACGTTCGGCACTTTGCCAACGTACGCTACATGCCTATAGTTAAGCGTATTACAAGCACAGAGCCCGGGCTAACCGGGCTTTGTTTTTGATGTGTATGGCCCGGAGTGCAAATTTATCTAAAACTACCTACAGCCGGTTTAGTTGCAATGCAGGATAGCTATTTTAAATTATAAAGTCTGTTCTCAATATATTCATTCAGTTTTGTCAGCTCTTCTGCGATTTTTTCCTTGTTTAATTCATTGTTGTCGGTCATGGTTAATAAAATCAATTCCTTTGTTTTTTTTGATAAAATTCCCGGGTGGAAATTTCTGCTGTTATACATTTCATGAAGAATGTTGAGCAGTTCGCTATTAAAAAAATCAATATTATCCATGTTGTCGATTTGAGGGTTGCTGTCTTGAAAATTTTTAATAATTTTATTTATTTTGATAAGGAAATAAAACTCAATATTTCTCTGGGTTTGTTCTTCTGGTGTGAAAATTGGAAAGTCATAATGTTCACATATTGTATCGTAATCAGCAAACTTTTCGTTTTCAATTGACAATAACTTTTTCTTTTCTATTTTATCCTTCGTTGATTTTATCTCTGAAAACATTCTTTTTATTATCAATAAAATGATGGCCGTGACAAATAAAATAATTACGCCAATATGTGTGGAGTAATAAAAAAGTAACATGATAAATGAAATTACTGGTAGTGCTAATGAGGTAATAATCAATAAGTTACCGACTTTACTATATGAGTGTAGTTCAAAAATGAATTCCCTTTCGCCACTTGCGAATATGTAAAATAATGAGAAGCCTGTGTTCAGTAATGTTGATATTGCGAAACCTAACGTAGCCCACCACAGCGGAAAACTATTGGAGATATTAACAGGGGGGACACTAAAAAGCCCAATAAAAAAGGTAAAGCAGGCTCCAGTAAGAATTGAGTGAAAATATGAAAACCATTTTATACTCTCCCCTGTATGATACCCTTTTTTATATGCACGCCAGGCAATCCGCTTTGTATTATACATGGTTCTATCCTTAAATTGATTTACTATGGGAACTATACTAATTGATATTAATGCATAAGATTATTATTAATATCGTATATAATTTACTACCTCATCGCCCGAATCAATTCCATATCAGTTTGTGCATTAGATTAGTTGATAAATAAATGATTATGAACAAATGCATTTATCTGGTAATAGATTTAGCCTACTACCAGATAAACAATCAGTTATTGTGGCGAATAATTTGGTAAAACTCGGCAGGTATGTTAGGGCCAAAACTCAGCGCATATTGATAACAAACATCTGTCCACTGATGGTTTTTGTAAAAAGCAAGAATAACTTGTTTTACCATTTGGTATTCAATATCGAGTTCATCTTTTAAGTCGTTTTCAAATTCATACCATTTTAATTTTTCATTGTTGCTTAATTTTTCATCGTATTTTTCAAATATATCATGTGTACGATTAATGTTTCTTTCATTCCAATCCATTGAAATAGTTAATGACTCCACGGGATGATTATGATAATCGATTATGTCACCAAGGATACTTATATGGTATTTTAATTTTTCAATTTCTTTTGAAATTTCAGTTAAGTTCATGCTTTATCCTCCATTTTAGAATATGTAGAATTCATCGCAGATATGACATCTTGAGTCTTTGTTTGTAGATCATGAACATATGCGAGTCTGGAGTGCCTGAATGCCAACCTGTTTCGTAAGAGTTAAGATTTATTTTGCTTCAACAAGAAGCAGGTGAGTATCAGCATCAGGATCTTTTGTATCAAGAGTTCCTAAAGCAATATCGGAAACTCTTTTGTCTTGTGCTCGCTTCAGAAGAGCATAGTCATGCTGTCTGTTATTAAAGGATACTCCCATCCATTTACCCGCAATAGTTAGAATTGAATCACTTTGTACATTTATATTCAGCTTTTGCCTTGGTAAATAATAAATAATATTTCGGTATTATCTAATGCAAAAATGATTTTACAAAACAAGGTATCACTTACCTCATCCTTTCTGAACGCAACAGGAGACTATGTTGGGAAATTCCTCGTCGCCCTGCGGGCAGCCCGTTCACTGCGTTCACGGTCTGTCCAACTGGCTTTCGCCAGTTGTCGAACCCGGGTCCCGGCTTCTCATCCCCGCCAGGCTGTGCAACATGCGAAAAAAAAGCCCGTACTTTCGTACGAGCTCTTCTTAAGATATGGCGGTGAGGCGGGGATTGACTCGCTTCGCTCGCCCTGCGGGCAGCCCGTTCACTGCGTTCACGGTCTGTCCAACTGGCTGTCGCCAGTTGTCGAACCCGGGTCCGGGCTTCTCATCCCCGCCGGGCTGTGCAACATGCGAAAAAAAAGCCCGTACTTTCGTACGAGCTCTTCTTAAAATATGGCGGTGAGGCGGGGATTCGAACCCCGGATACGTTGCCGTATACACACTTTCCAGGCGTGCTCCTTCAGCCACTCGGACACCTCACCAAATTGTTGTTCCTGTCTTGCTGGAACGGGCGCTAATTTAGGGAAATAGTCGCCTCGGGTCAACAAACTTTTTTAAAAAAAAGTGCGTTTATTCAAACTTCAATCAGTTTGCGGCTTTAATAAGCAAGTTTTGCTTTTTTTGCCACCGACAGCAGATTTGCTATTCTGATGTTCCTTGCAGATCATAACAATAAGCGCGAATAAATTCCGCTCAACTCTTTTCGGGAGCCAATATGGATATCATCTTTTATCACCCAACCTTTGACTCAAAATGGTGGATTGAGGCGCTGAGTAAAGCGATACCTCATGCCAGGGTCAGAGCCTGGAAAAACGGAGATAACCAGGGCGCGGATTATGCGTTAGTCTGGCATCCTCCAGTTGAAATGCTGGCAGGACGCGATCTTAAAGCTGTGTTTGCACTAGGCGCCGGTGTGGATTCTATATTGAGTAAACTACAGGCACACCCTGAAATGCTTAAACCCTCCATTCCGCTTGTCCGCCTGGAAGATACCGGTATGGGCGAGCAAATGCAGGAATATGCTGTCAGCCAGGTGCTACATTGGTTCCGACGTTTTGACGATTATCGAATCCAGCAAAATGCTTCACACTGGCAACCGCTGCCTGAATATCATCGGGAAGATTTTACAATTGGCATCCTGGGCGCTGGCGTGTTGGGCAGTAAAGTCGCACAGAGTCTACAAACATGGCGCTTTCCGCTGCGTTGCTGGAGTCGCAGTCGTAAATCCTGGCCAGATGTACAAAGCTTTGCTGGAGGCGAAGAGCTGAAGGCATTTCTGAGTCAATGCCGGGTACTGATTAATCTGTTACCGAATACGCCCGAAACGGTCGGCATTATTAATCAACAATTATTCAATCAATTACCGGATGGCGCGTATCTTCTCAATCTGGCGCGTGGCGTCCATGTGGTGGAAGATGATCTGCTCGCGGCGCTGGAAAGTGGCAAGATTAAAGGAGCCATGCTGGATGTTTTTAATCGTGAACCTTTACCGCCGGAAAGCCCGCTCTGGCAACATCCACGCGTCACGATAACGCCACATGTGGCAGCTATTACTCGCCCCGTCGAAGCAGTGGAGTATATTTCGCGCACCATTTCCCAGCTAGAAAGAGGTGAGGCCGTCAGCGGGCAAGTCGACCGAGTTCGAGGCTACTAATAAAGCGCCAGGATTCCTGCTATCCTTGGCAAGAATTGAATACAGGAGAGAGTTATGTATCCCGTCGACCTACATATGCATACCGTTGCCAGCACGCATGCATACAGCACATTAAGTGACTACATTGCCCAGGCTAAACAGAAGGGAATCAAGCTTTTTGCAATTACCGATCACGGCCCGGATATGGAAGATGCGCCGCATCACTGGCATTTCATTAATATGCGTATTTGGCCACGAGTGGTTGATGGGGTAGGGATCCTGCGCGGCATTGAAGCCAACATTAAAAATGTTGACGGTGAAATTGACTGTAGCGGCAAAATGTTTGAGTCGCTGGATTTAATCATTGCTGGTTTTCATGAACCGGTTTTTGCACCACATGATGAAGCGACCAATACGCAAGCGATGATCGCGACTATCGCCAGCGGCAATGTGCACATAATAAGCCATCCGGGCAATCCGAAATATTCCATTGATTTCAAAGCAGTTGCGGAAGCAGCCGCGAAACACCAGGTAGCGCTGGAAATCAATAATTCGTCCTTCCTACACTCGCGCAAAGGCAGTGAAGATAACTGCCGTGCAGTTGCCGCTGCGGTGCGCGATGCTGGCGGTTGGGTGGCATTAGGCTCGGATTCTCATACCGCGTTTACTATGGGTGATTTTGAAGAGTGTCGTAAAATTCTTGACGCGGTTGATTTTCCAGAAGAACGCATTTTGAATGTTTCACCGCGCCGTTTACTCAACTTCCTGGAATCCCGCGGTATGGCGCCGATTGCGGAATTTGCTGAACTTTAATTGCTTTTATGGAAATAAATAAATGAACGAGTTTTCTATCCTGTGTCGTGTACTGGGGTCACTTTATTACCGCCAACCGCAGGACCCTTTACTGGTTCCGCTGTTTACCCTGATTCGTGAGGGAAAATTGGCGGCGAGCTGGCCTCTGGAGCAGGATGAGTTGCTGGCACGCTTGCAGAAAAGTTGTGATATGGCGCAAGTATCTGCTGATTACAATGCGCTGTTTATCGGCGATGAATGTGCAGTACCGCCTTACCGCAGTGCCTGGGTTGAGGGCGCGACGGAAGCGGAAGTGCGTGCTTTTCTTTCAGAACGCGGGATGCCGTTAGCAGATACGCCAGCCGATCACATCGGCACGTTACTGCTTGCGGCTTCCTGGCTGGAAGATCAGTCAACGGAAGATGAAAGCGAAGCACTGGAAACGTTGTTCAGCGAGTATCTGTTGCCGTGGTGTGGCGCATTTCTCGGTAAAATTGAGGCCCATGCAACCACGCCGTTCTGGCGCACTATGGCACCACTGACCCGCGATGCTATCGGCGCAATGTGGGATGAACTTGAGGAAGAAAAAGAAGAATAAGTGTGATTGTGATCACTAGTGAATGCAACATCAAACTCTACGTTGCATAAAATGTGTGCTCGATCTCATTCATGGCCGCGTTTTCTGCTATCATTCGCGGCATGAACATACTTCTCTCTATTGCAATCACAACGGGCATTCTCTCCGGTATCTGGGGATGGGTGGCCGTTTCCCTTGGTTTACTCAGCTGGGCGGGTTTCCTTGGCTGCACGGCCTACTTTGCCTGTCCGCAAGGCGGCCTGAAAGGGTTGGCGATCTCAGCTGCAACGCTGCTTAGCGGTGTGGTGTGGGCAATGGTCATTATTTACGGTAGTGCGCTGGCACCCCATCTGGAAATAGTTGGCTATGTCATGACTGGCATTGTCGCTTTCCTGATGTGTATTCAGGCCAAACAGCTATTGCTGTCATTTGTTCCGGGTACATTTATCGGTGCGTGTGCGACGTTTGCCGCGCAGGGAAACTGGAAACTGGTATTGCCATCTCTGGCGCTTGGGCTGGTGTTTGGTTACGCGATGAAAAACAGTGGGCTTTGGTTGGCGGCGCGCAGTGCCAAGACCGCTAACCATGAGCAACAAGTAAAAAATAAAGCGTGAGAGAATCACGCTTTATATTGAATACGTAAAGGCCGGATTAATACTCCGGCTTTTTTATGGATCAGGATTCCGGCGGTACTGACAGATGGCGGTATTTCACCAGAATGTCATTCTGCAGATCTGCTTTATTCTGCAAATCCCACAGACCGCGGTCGATACCATCATTAATCAGGAAGATAACACCGGTTTCAATCGCCGACATCAGGCATAGCATAACGGGTTCGTTCGAGGTATATCCTACTTCCCCTTCCAGTAACCGCTGGTAGTCGATAAAGCGGAAGACGCCGGCCTGGACTTCATAGGAAAGAATGGTCTTACTGGTGTTCACTGATGACAGGATTTCACCGGTGCTGACATTAACGACACGCAAGTTCACCGCGATTTGGTCAAGTTGGTACTGCGTATCGGCGCCAATACCGAAGTATCTCGCCCCGGCACCGCCCGATTTCACATTACTTTCATAACCAATAATCGACCCTTCAACCATGATATTGGCTGCCGTCAGCGACTGTAGCGGGATCCGGTTATTGAGCGCAACAGTGCCGTTTTCTTGTGCCGCACGAATAATCTTACGTTCGTTCAGTAAGTTTTGTAGGCCCTGACGCTCCAGTGGTACAAACCAACGCGAATCTTTCAATGCGGTGACCAACATGGCGGTCGCGCTTTGCGGAACTGCGGTGGAGAAGTTACTCGCCGGATAGGGTTTAAATTGTCCAGTTTCATCCTGGATGTTGTATACCGAGACAAAGATTTTGCCCGTTGGCGAAGGCAAATGGGTTAAATCTTTGTAGCTTTGAGCTCGAGGCATTAATGTCGGCTTGGCGGCTTCTTTTGGTGGTGCTGTTAAGCATCCACTCAGCAACATGACTGCAACCAAAACAAATAAGCGCTGCATATTATTTTCCTTACAAAGCTGGGGCTTAAAAATCGGTTGAGTTATTTTGTAATCCCGAAACCTGAATCGTGGACGTTTGACCCGTTTTACGATCGGTTACGTTCAGTTGCAGCTGACCATCCCGGTTGGCAATATCGACGATATATTCGTTAGTCACCATTCGTCCTGGCTGACCCGTATTAATATTTGTCAGCAGCCCACCTAATATTTGTGACTGAATGGCCTGGGTGAAGTTATCTAACGCCGAGGGCGTTTCAATACCAAAGTCATCATCATAGCTTGGATCTTTATACGAGTTCTGTGCCTGGGCGCTGTTTAGTAAAAAAGCGCCATTATTGGGGTTGCCACCAAAATTAGGATTGCGGAACTGGAAGGTCATATTCCCGGCCCAACTTATTGGCGAAATTAGCATGAGTAGAATTACTGCATGTTTGACACGCATTGCAGCCTCCGGACAATTTAATTTAAAATTCATCAGGCGCTAAATCGCCCGTACTCAGTAAAGCCTGACTAATCTGTCGACGGTTCAGTGCTTCTTCAGTTTGTGCCAGTGCAAAGACAACAGTTTTCTCGAAGTCTCTTTTCAATGGGAATAAAAAAGTCTGGAAAATAACGTCCTGATTTACCGTTATGGTGATCCAGCTTCCCCATCGTGCACTGGGCCTTTCATTAATCGTCAAGTTCCCGGTATAGCTACTTTCCCATTTATCACTAAAGGCACGATAAAAATCATGTCCAATGGATGAAACAGTATGGTCAGTTAACAATCCCGGTACTTCTACCTCTACGGCGTGAACATTCCCCGCAGCGAAGAAAATATTCGCTGCTACAATCCAGCATAAATAACGTTTCATGGCTTTATCGCCTGAGGTTATCGTTTGCCCATGAGACTGCTTGAGTCCGGTTTTTGACTGCTATCTTCTTGAAAAGATTATAAAGATGCGTTTTAACCGTATTTTCGCTGATGAACAGCGAACGAGCAATCTCGTTATTGGAGGCGCCGATACGCAGTTTATTAAGGATCTCTTTTTCCCTATGAGTAAGGAGGGCAGATTCCGTGCTGTTATAACGATAGTTACCTGAATGTGTAATCAGATAGCTGGCAAGTTTTTGCGTAAAGTAGCATTCCCCGCGTAAGACGCCTTGCAACCCATTGATGACGCGTTCTTGATCCTCCAGGGCGTAAAAAACACCGTTGATATGAGGCCAGTTTTCAATGTCGCGGTACGGGTAATCGTCTGGAGTATTTAACAACAGTGTTTTGATGTTGTTGTGTTTTCTGCTTAATGTATCCTGCCAGTAATGGATGAGTTTTTTATCTGCTTCCATCATATCCAACAGAATAATGCAGCCAGAAGATATATCGTCCAGAGAACGTTGAATGTTATGTAGTTTTCCTGTGATTGCCAGCGATTGTTTTAAATGCTGCAATAACGCAGTCGCTTGCAAGGAAGGTTTAGTGATTAACAGTAATGTATGACCATGAATACTATGGACTTCATTAAACATGATGAAACCCCGCTCTTTTTATTAATCGCACACCTGACAGCTGCCTTTATTCAATAAAGGCACCAGAAGTACTGACAGATGTTGCACTGCTGTGTGTAGTAATAAATCAACCCTAAATGGGTAAAAAATAAAACTAATGGATTACATCTGATTTCAATCTAGCCATTACAAATCTTAAATCAAGTGTTAAACATGTAACAAAATGTAATCTGGTAATTAAATTTGTTAACATTAAGGGGTTGTTAAGTTTGGTAATGATAGAAAAGTTGTACATATGGCTTTTATTGCACAATTTTGAAAAGTCATACAAATACGCGTAACTACATGATTGTTTTTATAAAATTTATTTATCTCTGGTCCTTTTGTTGCGCTAAAATTGTCTGCATTTTCAGATTCTCTTCATGGACAATTTTTGGCTGCAAAAAAACGATGTTTGTGACGGCTTGTCAGGCAAACATATCGACAGAATCTTCGTGAATCATGAGGAGAGATAGTTTGTCGAATTTTCGTGGTCAAAAAACGACGGTTTAAAAGTAAACAAAATAATTTTTGCGTAAATAACAGCGTATTTACGCGAGTTTTAATACTTTGGCATGAGTAAAAAAAGAAAAATACAACGCGCGGGTGAGTTATTAAAAATATTTCCGCAGACATACTTTCCATCGTAACGCAGCGTTAACAAAAAACGGTTTGCGTTAACAACCAAGTTGAAATGATTTAAATTTCTTAAATGTACGACCAGGTCCAGGGTGACAACATGAAAAACAGATTGTTATTTATGATGTTAACAGTACTGGGTGCGCCTGGGATTGCAGCCGCGGCAGGTTATGATTTAGCTAATTCAGAGTATAACTTTGCGGTAAATGAATTGAGTAAGTCTTCATTTAATCAGGCAGCCATAATTGGTCAAGCTGGTGCTAATAATAGTGCACAGTTACGGCAGGGAGGCTCTAAACTTTTGTCGGTTGTTTCGCAAGATGGTAATAACAACCGGGCAAAGATTGACCAGACAGGAGATTATAACCTTGCGTATATTGATCAGGCGGGCAATGCCAACGATGCCAGTATTTCGCAGGGCGCATATGGTAATACTGCAATGATTATCCAGAAAGGTTCTGGTAATAAAGCAAATATTACGCAGCATGGTACTCAAAAAACGGCAATTGTAGTGCAGAGACAGTCGCAAATGGCTATTCGCGTAACACAGCGTTAATTTCCATTCGACTTTTAAATCAATCCGATGGGGGTTTTACATGAAACTTTTAAAAGTAGCAGCAATTGCAGCAATCGTATTCTCCGGTAGCGCTCTGGCAGGTTCTATTCCTCAGTACGGCGGTGGCGGCGGCAACCACGGTGGTGGCGGTAATAACAGCGGCCCGAATTCAGAACTGAATATTTACCAATACGGTGGCGGTAACTCTGCTGTTGCATTGCAGGCTGATGCCCGCAACTCTGATCTGACAATTACCCAGCACGGCGGCGGTAACGGCGCAGATGTGGGACAAGGTTCTGATGACAGCTCAATTGAACTGACCCAACGTGGCTTTGGTAACAGCGCGACACTGGATCAGTGGAACGGTAAAAACTCTGAAATGACTGTTAAACAGTTCGGTGGCGGCAACGGTGCAGCAGTTGACCAGACTGCATCTAACTCCAGTGTCAACGTAACTCAGGTTGGCTTTGGTAACAACGCGACCGCTCATCAGTACTAATACAGAATTTGTATTACAGAAACAGGGCGCAAGCCCTGTTTTTTTTCGGGAGAATAGTATGAACGCGTTATTACTTCTCGCGGCGCTTTCCAGCCAGATAACCTTTAATACAACCCAACAAGGTGACATGTACACCATTATTCCTGAGGTTACTCTGACGCAATCATGCTTGTGCCGGGTGCAAATATTATCTCTGCGTGAAGGCAGTTCGGGACAAAGTCAGACGAAGCAAGAAAAGACCCTTTCATTACCCGCTAATCAACCCATTGCCTTGACGAAGTTGAGTTTAAATATTTCCCCGGACGATCGGGTGAAAATAGTTGTTACTGTTTCTGATGGACAGTCACTTCATTTATCACAACAATGGCCGCCCTCTTCAGGAAAGTCTTAATGTATTGATAGTTGAGCATAAAATGAGCCGGAAGAGAATGGTCTGATACGAATCGACCACCTGAAAGCATGGATAACACACCCTCAAGGATGATTAATCATTGAGGAAATAGAAGAGATGTTCAGACCGTTATTAAACTCCCTTATGCTTGGCAGCCTGGTTTTTCCTTTCTTTGCAACAGCGGAAAGTAATGCGCAAGGTGGCGTGATTCATTTTTATGGTCAAATCGTGGAACCGGCGTGTGACGTGAGCTCCCTACAAGCGCCAGTTGAAATGACCTGTATGCAAAATGGTCCTGTACAGAGCAAAACGTATTCCAGCAAAGAGCTAATGAGCGGCAAAGTCAAAAATGCGCAAATTGCCTCAGTAAAAGTGCAGTATCTTGATGAGCAGAAAAAGCTGGCTGTGATGAATATCGAATATAACTAAGTTTCTGAACCACTCACGTCGCCGACAAGAAAAATGCGATTTCTCTAAAAACCCTGCTGTACACTTAAGAAACAAGATGGTGTAAGGAGGCGTTATGAAATCGCGTATTCATGTTGTACAGGGCGATATTACCAAACTGGCCGTTGATGTGATTGTTAATGCGGCAAATCCATCGTTGATGGGGGGAGGCGGCGTCGATGGCGCTATACATCGCGCTGCCGGTCCGGCGCTGCTGGATGCCTGTTTAAAAGTCAGACAACAACAGGGCGACTGCCCTACGGGACACGCAGTAATTACCCTCGCAGGCGATCTCCCCGCCAAAGCTGTTGTACATACTGTTGGACCAGTGTGGCGCGGCGGAGAACAAAATGAAGATCAGCTATTACAGGATGCCTATCTCAATAGTCTGCGACTGGTGGCGGCGAACAGTTATACATCGGTAGCTTTCCCTGCCATTAGTACTGGTGTTTATGGATACCCACGCGCTGCAGCGGCTGAAATAGCAGTAAAAACCGTTTCGGAATTTATTACCCGTCACGCTTTACCCGAGCAGGTATACTTTGTCTGTTATGATGAAGAAAACGCCCATCTCTACGAAAGACTCCTTACCCAACAAGGAGATGAATGATTTGCCCCGGCTGGCGAGCGCGGTGTTGCCCTTGTGTTCGCAACATCCAGGACTGTGCGGCATTTTCCCCCTTGATAAAGGTCTGGATGCGTTTGCCGCACGTTATCGCCTGGCAGAAATGGCGGAACATACGCTGGATGTTCAGTATTACATCTGGCAGGACGATATGTCGGGGCGGTTACTGTTTTCCGCTCTGTTAGCCGCCGCGAAGCGTGGCGTTCGCGTTCGTTTGTTGCTTGATGACAACAATACACCCGGACTTGATGACATTTTACGCTTGCTCGATAGTCATCCGCGGATTGAAGTTCGACTTTTCAATCCTTTCTCATTTCGCTTATTGCGTCCGCTTGGCTATATCACCGATTTTTCCCGTCTCAATCGACGTATGCACAATAAGAGTTTTACCGTCGATGGCGTGGTGACGCTGGTGGGGGGGAGAAACATCGGCGATGCATATTTTGGAGCAGGAGAAGAACCGCTTTTTTCAGATTTAGATGTGATGGCAATGGGGCCGGTTGTTGAGGACGTCGCTGATGATTTCGCCCGCTACTGGTATTGCAAATCAGTTTCACCCTTGCAGCATGTTCTGGATGTGCCAGAAGGTGAAATGGCTGATCGTATTGAGCTACCCGCATCCTGGCATAATGACAGCATCACGCATCGCTATTTGCATAAACTGGAATCAAGCCCTTTTATGAATCAACTCGTTGAGGGGGCGTTACCGCTTATTTGGGCAAAAACGCGTTTATTAAGTGATGATCCTGCGAAAGGGGAGGGCAAAGCAAAACGCCATTCCCTTCTGCCGCAGCGTCTGTTCGATATCATGGGGTCACCCGGCGAGCGGATTGATATTATCTCTTCCTATTTTGTGCCGACGCGTGCAGGTGTAGCGCAACTGTTACGAATGGTAAGAAAAGGGGTAAAGATAGCAATCTTAACCAACTCACTTGCCGCCAATGATGTCGCTGTGGTGCATGCTGGCTACGCACGCTGGCGCAAAAAATTGCTCCGTTATGGCGTGGAACTCTATGAGCTGAAGCCGACGCAGGAACAACCCGGTACACTGCACGACCGCGGAATAACCGGGAATTCCGGTGCCAGTCTGCATGCCAAGACCTTCAGTGTCGATGGCAAAACTGTATTTATTGGTTCATTCAATTTCGACCCGCGCTCAACATTGCTCAACACTGAAATGGGCCTGGTAATAGAGAGCAAAACGCTGGCGCAACTGATCGATAAACGCTTTATTCAGAGTCAGTATGATGCGGCCTGGCAGTTGCGTTTGGATCGGTGGGGGCGGATTAACTGGGTCGATCGCCACGGGAAGGAAGAAATTATTCTCAAAAAAGAACCCGCAACCAGTTTCTGGAAGCGGGTTTTGGTCAGACTGGCGTCAATATTACCCGTTGAATGGTTATTGTAAGCGTGGCTCAGCGGGCTGGTGCTTTATCATTCTCGCGCTTAATGGCCGGTTTTCCGGAGAACAAAAACTTCAACAACGGAATGCGTAAATGAATTTCATACAGAATTATCGCAATCCCTATCACAAATATCAGACCGCAGAGAAAACCAAGCCAATTTGAGGTGATATGCGGGGTGATGTATGCGCCGAAAAACAGCGTTAACGGGTGGTGAACCAGGTAGATAAACAGCGATGCGTTTACAAAATAGGTCACCCGCGCCGACTGAAAATTGAGCAAACGGTGACCAAAGGAGAAAACCACATTCACCATCCACAAGCCGAGTACCATCGTGATCACCGACTCGGTTTCATACATCCAGGCATCGCCGCTACCGTAACGTTGATTGAGCAAATATGCGACAAATGCCATTGCTGCAGCGAGTGTGCAACCACGAGAAGGTGTGGTAAACAAGGCTTTAAGATTAGGGAAAATAAAAGCTAATGCGCCAAGGATAAAAAACGGCATATAAAACAGCGTCTGCATGAAAATAAAATTGAACATGCCATCGCTTAAAATAGGCGGATAAACGATAAAGAGCGTTCTTCTTATTGCCGCATAGCCGATGCCGAGGCATAAGAAGATCACCGATAGTTTAGCCATTGAGAATTTTTTATTTTTGTTATCGGAATTATCTAAATTATCTTTGATGCGCTTAAATATCCATATGCAAAGTGTCGTCATGACCACCAATACCAGTAAAAACCACAGGTGCGAAATTAATTCCCAGGCCAGTGTATTATATTTGTCATATAATGACAGGCCAGGCCAGCTTTCTGCTTTGCCTTTGACATACTGCAGCATAATGAATTGCGGCAAGGTCAGCAGAGGAATGGCCGTTAACATCGGGATCCCCACACGTTCGACGCGAACTTTCCACCATTTTTTCAATGGGTAGCGCAAAAAAAGCATGTAGGAAAAATAACCAGAAATAACGAAAAATACCTGCATGCGGAACGAGTGGATGAAATCGTTAAAAAGTGTCAGCCACCAGGATGGTTCTGCGCTATTCACATGCCAGGTGTGGCTTGAATAGATTAAAGAAATATGAAAAGGGATCCCTAACAACATCAACCAGGCGCGGATGGAGTCGAGGAAATATTCACGCTGCGCGGGTACTGGATTCATATATGATTAACTAATCTCGGATTTTTCGTCTTATCCCTGCCGGGTAATGCCTTTAGGCTTTTGCCATAACAACATCGACCTGACCGCATCTGGCACAGGCTTCACGGGTGTTTTTGCGCGGCATAGTCACTACCACTAACCAAAATGGAAGCGTCTGTAAGACTGTTGATAAATAAATTTGCTGGCAAACCCTACACGAACTCGCTGCTTCTGTCTTTAGGAGAAGCACGGAAAGTGAAAACGGCCGCAATCAAGTGCTTAATCCATGAGCCAGCATGCTGAATAACACCGGGATTCTGTTGTCGTAATGGCTGGTTATCCATTAAAATAGATCGGATCGATATAAGCACACAAAGGGGGAAGTGCTTACTTATTATGAAACATAAACTACAAATGATGAAAATGCGTTGGTTGAGTGCTGCAGTAATGTTAACCCTGTATACCTCTTCAAGCTGGGCGTTCAGCATTGACGATGTTGCAAAGCAAGCTCAATCCTTAGCCGGAAAAGGCTATGAGACGCCTAAAAGCAACTTGCCCTCCGTTTTCCGCGACATGAAATACGCGGACTATCAGCAGATCCAGTTTAATCATGACAAAGCTTACTGGAACAATCTGAAGACCCCATTCAAGCTCGAGTTCTACCATCAGGGTATGTACTTCGACACACCGGTCAAAATCAATGAAGTTACTGCAACGGCAGTAAAAAGAATCAAATACAGTCCGGATTATTTTACATTCGGCGATGTTCAGCATGACAAAGACACGGTAAAAGACCTTGGTTTTGCCGGTTTTAAAGTGCTTTACCCGATCAACAGCAAAGATAAAAACGATGAAATCGTCAGCATGCTCGGGGCCAGCTATTTCCGCGTGATTGGTGCAGGTCAGGTTTATGGCCTTTCTGCCCGCGGCCTGGCAATTGATACCGCGTTGCCATCCGGTGAAGAATTTCCGCGCTTTAAAGAGTTTTGGATCGAGCGTCCAAAACCGACTGATAAACGTTTAACCATTTATGCATTGCTTGACTCACCGCGAGCGACAGGCGCTTACAAGTTTGTGGTTATGCCAGGACGTGACACGGTTGTTGATGTGCAGTCTAAAATTTATCTGCGCGACAAAGTCGGCAAACTGGGTGTTGCGCCGCTAACCAGTATGTTCCTGTTCGGACCGAACCAGCCGTCTCCGGCGAATAACTATCGTCCGGAATTGCACGACTCAAACGGCTTGTCTATCCATGCCGGTAACGGCGAGTGGATCTGGCGTCCGCTGAATAACCCGAAACATCTGGCGGTTAGCAGCTTCTCTATGGAGAATCCACAAGGGTTTGGTCTGTTACAGCGTGGCCGCAACTTCTCTCGTTTTGAAGATCTCGACGACCGTTACGATCTGCGTCCAAGCGCCTGGGTAACACCGAAAGGGGAGTGGGGCAAAGGTAGCGTTGAGTTGGTAGAAATCCCGACCAACGATGAAACTAACGATAACATCGTCGCTTACTGGACGCCGGACCAGCTGCCGGAACCGGGTAAAGAGATGAACTTTAAATACACCATCACCTTCAGCCGGGACGAAGACAAATTGCATGCGCCAGATAACGCCTGGGTACAGCAGACGCGTCGTTCAACGGGGGATGTGAAACAATCAAACCTGATTCGTCAACCTGACGGTACTATCGCCTTTGTGGTCGATTTTACTGGTGCAGAAATGAAAAAACTGCCAGCGGATACGCCAGTCACCGCACAAACCAGTATTGGCGATAATGGTGAGATTGTAGAGAGTACAGTGCGTTATAACCCGGTCACCAAAGGCTGGCGTCTGGTAATGCGCGTGAAAGTGAAAGATGCCAAGAAAACCACTGAAATGCGTGCTGCGCTGGTGAATGCCGATCAGACGTTGAGTGAAACCTGGAGCTACCAGTTACCTGCCAATGAATAAAACAACTGAGTACATTGACGCAATGCCCATCTCCGCCAGTGAGAAAGCGGCATTGCCGAAGACCGATATCCGCGCCGTTCATCAGGCGCTGGATGCCGAACACCGCACCTGGGCGCGGGAGGATGACTCCCCGCAAGGGTCGGTGAAGGCGCGTCTTGAACAAGCCTGGCCGGATTCGCTGGCTGATGGGCAGTTAATTAAAGACGACGAAGGACGCGATCAGCTGCAGGCCATGCCGAAAGCAAAACGTTCCTCTATGTTTCCCGACCCGTGGCGAACTAACCCGGTAGGGCGATTCTGGGATCGTCTGCGCGGGCGCGATGTGACACCGCGCTATCTGGCTCGGTTGACCAAAGAAGAACAGGAAAGCGAGCAAAAATGGCGTACCGTCGGGACAATCCGTCGTTATATCCTGCTTATCCTGACACTGGCGCAAACCGTTGTCGCCACCTGGTACATGAAGACGATTCTTCCGTACCAGGGGTGGGCGTTTATTAATCCGGTTGATATGGTCGATCAGGATCTGTGGGTTTCCTTTATGCAGCTCCTGCCTTATATGCTGCAAACCGGCATTCTGATCCTCTTTGCTGTTCTTTTCTGCTGGGTGTCTGCCGGTTTCTGGACCGCGTTGATGGGGTTCCTGCAACTGCTCATTGGTCGCGATAAATACAGTATTTCTGCGTCGACCGTTGGCGATGAACCGCTAAACCCGGAGCATCGTACGGCATTGATCATGCCCATCTGTAATGAAGACGTGAATCGCGTCTTTGCAGGCTTGCGCGCAACGTGGGAATCGGTAAAAGCCACCGGCAATGCTAAACACTTTGATGTCTACATTCTGAGTGATAGTTACAACCCGGATATCTGCGTCGCAGAGCAAAAAGCCTGGATGGAGCTTATCGCTGAAGTCGGCGGCGAAGGGCAGATTTTCTATCGCCGCCGCCGCCGTCGTGTAAAGCGTAAAAGCGGTAATATCGATGACTTCTGCCGTCGCTGGGGCAGTCAGTACAGCTACATGGTGGTGCTGGATGCCGATTCAGTGATGACCGGTGATTGCTTGTGCGGCCTGGTGCGCCTGATGGAAGCCAACCCGAACGCCGGGATTATCCAGTCTTCGCCGAAAGCATCTGGTATGGATACGCTGTACGCGCGCTGCCAGCAGTTTGCGACCCGTGTTTATGGGCCATTGTTCACTGCCGGTCTGCACTTCTGGCAACTTGGCGAGTCGCACTATTGGGGGCATAACGCGATTATCCGCGTGAAACCCTTTATCGAGCACTGCGCGCTGGCGCCGTTGCCGGGTGAAGGCTCTTTTGCCGGTTCAATCCTGTCGCACGACTTTGTAGAAGCGGCACTGATGCGCCGTGCAGGTTGGGGAGTATGGATTGCGTACGATCTCCCGGGCTCTTATGAAGAGTTGCCACCAAACTTGCTGGACGAGCTAAAGCGTGACCGTCGCTGGTGTCACGGCAACCTGATGAACTTCCGCCTGTTCCTGGTCAAAGGGATGCACCCGGTACACCGTGCGGTGTTCCTGACGGGGGTAATGTCTTATCTCTCTGCGCCGCTGTGGTTTATGTTCCTCGCGCTCTCGACCGCATTACAGGTAGTGCATGCGTTGACCGAACCGCAATACTTCCTGCAACCACGGCAGTTGTTTCCTGTGTGGCCGCAATGGCGTCCTGAACTTGCGATTGCACTGTTTGCCTCAACAATGGTGCTGCTGTTCCTGCCAAAATTATTGAGTATTTTGCTCATCTGGTGCAAAGGGACTAAAGAGTATGGTGGCTTCTGGCGCGTCACCTTGTCGCTGCTGCTGGAAGTGCTGTTCTCCGTACTGCTGGCGCCGGTGCGCATGCTGTTTCATACGGTATTCGTGGTCAGTGCCTTCCTCGGCTGGGAGGTGGTGTGGAATTCACCGCAACGTGATGATGACTCCACTTCCTGGGGAGAAGCGTTTAAACGTCACGGTTCGCAACTGTTACTGGGTCTTGTGTGGGCGGTTGGCATGGCATGGCTGGACCTGAGATTCCTGTTCTGGCTGGCGCCGATTGTCTTCTCACTGATCCTGTCACCGTTTGTTTCGGTGATCTCCAGTCGTGCGACCGTGGGGCTGCGTGCGAAACGCTGGAAACTGTTCCTGATCCCGGAAGAGTATTCACCGCCGCAGGTGCTGGTAGATACCGATCGTTTCCTTGAGATGAACCGTCAACGTTCTCTCGACGATGGCTTTATGCACGCGGTATTTAACCCGTCGTTTAACGCCCTGGCAACGGCAATGGCGACCGCGCGTCACCGCGCCAGTAAGGTGCTGGAAATCGCCCGTGACCGCCACGTTGAACAGGCGCTGAACGAGACGCCAGAGAAGCTGAACCGCGATCGTCGTCTGGTGCTTTTGAGCGATCCGGTAACGATGGCACGTTTGCATTTCCGCGTATGGAACTCTCCGGAGAAATATTCTTCATGGGTGAGTTACTATGAAGGGATAAAGCTGAATCCACAGGCATTGCGTAACCCGGATGCGGCTTCGCAATAAAAACGTAGTTGCCTGATGCGCTACGCTTATCAGGCCTACATCGTTCCTGCAATATATTGAATTTGCAAGATTTTGTAGGTCGGATAAGGCGTTCACGCTGCATCCGGCAAAAACAACGAGCCAATAAAAATACCGGCGTAATGCCGGTATTTTTTTAGGAAAGAGGTATCAAATGCGTTTCATTGTGGTAGGCATCATGGTTACCTTACTGAGTGGCTGTGGCAGCATCATTAGCCGCACTTTACCGGGGCAGGGGCATGGCAACCAATATTATCCCGGAGTGCAATGGGATGTTCGTGACTCCGCATGGCGCTATGTTGCGATCCTCGATCTGCCGTTCTCCCTCGTCTTTGATACCTTACTGCTGCCTATTGATATTCAACATGGGCCATATGAGTAATTAACGCTCATCCCATTCATCGGCGGCAGCGCGTCCTTCTTCAGTATCCAGAGGCGGCTCAAGCTGAAATTCGCCTTCGTCCCATTCATGCAGCGTATTTTCATCTTGCCATTCCTGGCGGATTTCAATTTCATCATAATCGCCGTCAAAGACGCTTTGTGCAGCTTCACCGCTGAACATTGGCAGACATTCACCTTCTTCGCCTTCATCAGCAAAAAACTCAACCTGCCACATAATGTCGCCATCTTGCAGAATGTATTTCTGGACATTGAACTGTTGCACATTTGCTTCATCTGCATCGATTCCGGGGTTGTCAGCAAGAAATTCTTCCCGTGCGGCATCAATGGCTTCTTCCAGCGTGGCATAAAAATACATGTTATTCTGAGGCATGATTTTACTCCAGAGATGAAAAAAATGGCTGTGATTCAATCTATAGACGGCGATTTAAAAGGCGTCAAACCACATGTGAAAGCGTGGCTGTACTGTCGAGTTTCTACACTAATACAGATTGATGGTTACGGCCTCCAACGCCAACAAGATACAGTTAAGGCATTCATCACGAGTTACAAAGTACCTGATGAGCTTGGATACGACATTGACCGCGAAAACTACGAAGTAATCGAAGACGTGGGAAGATCTGCCTACCACGGCAACAACTTCACGAAAGGTGAGTTAGGAAAATTTCGTCAGAAGGTTCTAGATCGAGAAATTATAAGTGGTCTATTACTAATAGAGAATGTCGATCGTTTTACTAGGATGCCTGAATATCTATCAATGCAAGAGTTCAACAATCTCATACTGCGAGGTATTGATATTCTAGAAGTTGAAACAGGAACAATTTTTAGTAAGAAAATAGATGGTTCTCTTACAAAGCTATCTGTATCAATCTCTCGTGCATATTCAGAGTCAAAACGTAAAAGCAACATCAGTAAACGCTCTTGGGCGAACAGAAAACGTAAATCCCTAGAGCAGGGGATAGCCATCAACAACAACACACCAGAATGGCTAATTCTTCATGATGACAAGCAAAGCTACATCCTTGATGAGCAGAAAATCAAAATTATAAACGATGCCTTTAAACTATATGTTGAAGGACATGGGGCAACCTCAATAATCAACAAACTTAACAAACAAAAAATATTCATCAACTCAACAGGCTGGAGTACAAACAAGTTTTATCATCTATTACGAAATAAACGACTAATTGGATTTCTTGGTGATGAGCGTCACTATCCTGAAGTTGTTGATCCAGTTTTGTTTAACCAGGTACAAACTTTACTTAATGGCAGAGCAAGACAGCGTAAAAAATCAGGAACAATGATGCGTTCGCTTTTCAATGGCATAGCAAAATGTAAATTCTGTGGAAATGGAATGGTTTGTCAGACCATGACCTCTTCACAATCTTACTTACGATGCATAGCAGAACGTTCCAAAACTACAAAATGTGACACAGCAAAACTGATTAGATATAAAGAAGCTGAAAAGGTATTACTCGAACACATACGGAATGTTGATTGGGCATCATTACAGAAAGAAAGTAGTCGTGATGCACATGAATTAAACGAATTAAAAATACAGGCAGCAATCATTAATGGAAAAATTGAGGATGCACAAAAAGAATTAGTTAAAGCTGACGATGACCTTATTGTGTTACTTTCGCGTGTGATCACTAATCGTCGAAATGAACTGCGTACATTAGAAGAGAAAATCATAAACTTAGAGGGGAATGTTGAAGAGCCTGACGTATCAATAATAAAAGATTTAGAAGCAATTCAAGACCAAGGTAATATAGAGTTGCGACAGAAAATATATACTTTATTAAATAAAACTGTCAGCACTATAACGTGTGCTCGCTATGATATTCCTGAGACAATTTATGTGTTTGAACTGAATTATATAGGAACTGAACAAAAGCATGTGGTGTACTGTACTAAGGCACTAGAAAATGTGATAACAATCTATATTAAGAAGAAAGATGATGTAGATATGTATGTAACGTCATCTTTTTCTATTGAGGCAACAGATAAAGAAATAACACTTGAGATACCAAGTGCAATTAGAATGGAAGACTACGCTATACTTAAAAATTATCTAGAACTAACAGATGCTAGTAGCAATATATCTAAGTGGATGCAAGCACACTACGATGAGGTATTGAGCCAAGCTTACTATAGAAGTACATAAGTACTTTTATAAAAGAAATAGAGATGATTATGGAGTGGTTAGTAATTACAGTAGTACTATTATTAGGAACTACGATAATGGTATCTGGGATAATTGAAAGGCTATTTCCTAATCTACTCATTTTGGGCATGTTTTGAATTTAAAATGATAAATAAAAGTATATAAAGCACAGATTTTTGGGATAGACGTTTTAGATCGGATATAATAAGAAGTATAGCCCAACAACAAAATATCTCCAGAGAAAAGCCCCTCGTGACATTGGGGCGATTCTTTGCACTTAAAAAAGGAAAAAATGTATGACAGAAAAGAAAGATGCTCGTATTAGTCTTAGACTAAGTGAAAGCCAAATTGAATTACTTGAAAAATTAATAAAAGATGGAAAAGCAAAGAATCAAAGTTCAGCAGTACATTACTTGATTAACCAGTACGGAATACTAGGGAAATAAAGTAAGTTATAGGTTTAGTACTTCACTTTAGCAAAAGTACGCTCACCGTACTAACACGGATTGTTAGTACATTTTTGAAATGGAATATTCGATGAGACTAAATCAATACCAATTAGAAGCTAAATGTAATGAACTATCAGTAATCACAGGCTATGAGTGGGAAGTCTTCCCAAAAGATAACCGCTATCTTGTTTCCGAATATGGGGATGTATATAGCACTATCGGAAAAGGTAGAATCTTAAAACCTAATAGTTTAAAGATAGGTTATCAAAGATATAACTTAGCATATGGTTCTATATATGTTCATCGCATTGTAGCTTTTACATTCCTAGGAGATCGAACTACTGAAGGTTTAGAAGTAGATCACAGAGATAGAGATAAAGGCAATAATCACTATTCAAATCTAAGATGGTATACCCATCAAGAAAATTGCAATAACAGAAGTAAACGCAAGTAATAAAAAGGGCATACATTGTGAGTGTATGCCCCTTCAAATTATAATCATCATCTATAAGGATATTTATCATGGCAAATAAAGCACGAGATTACGACAATACACCATTCCTACGCATTGCTGGGAAGTTTGGAGACTATGACAACGATCTTACACCAGAAGCAAAACAGATAATTGATGAAGCAATAGCATCAGTCCCAATGGGTAACGGTAAACCATATAGTGGATTTAAGATCTATTACATCGTTTTCAATTTGATCACATTCAGTACTGAGAAAGTTTTAGCCAGGTTACATCTTTACCAAGACTATCATATAAAAGAAGTTCAGGAACGTGTAAGTGAATCTACCGCAGTAAAGGTGTAAATAGACCCGTTTTAGT